>JAOATP010000135.1 GCA_030158185.1 Propionicimonas sp. | reverse complement strand
GACATCCTGTTCAACTGGCGCAACACCATCGTGAACACCCGGGCCTACGGCACCAACGCCGCGGACGTCGTCACGTACACGATCCCGTTCGTCGAGGGCCAGCGTGAGTCCGGCATCCTCAGCTGCATCAAGCACTGGCCGGGGGACGGGGTCGAGGAGCGCGACCAGCACCTGGTCCTCGGCATCAACGACCTGCAGCCTGAGGAGTGGGAGGCCACCTTCGGCGAGGTCTACCGCGCGCACATCGCCAACGGCGTCGAGATGATCATGGCCGGCCACATCGCCCTGCCGCACTACCAGCGCAAGCTCGACCCGAGCCTGTCCGACGCCGACATCCTGCCGGCAACGCTCGCCCCCGAGCTGATCAACGGCCTGCTCAAGACCGACCTCGGCTTCAACGGCGCGGTGATCACCGACGCCAGCCACATGCTCGGCATGGCCTCGGCGATGCGCCGCGAGGACTACGTGCCTGCAGCCATCGCCGCCGGCTGCGACGCCTTCCTCTTCTTCAACGACCTGGAGGAGGACTTCGGCTTCATGAAGGCCGGCGTCGAGAAGGGTGTCATCAGCGCCGAGCGGCTCGATGACGCCAACCGCCGCATCCTCGGGCTCAAGGCCAGGCTCAACCTGCACAAGGCGAAGACCGACGGCACCCTGCTGCGCACCCCTGCCGACCTCGAGGTGGTGGGCTGCACCGAGCACCTGGCCATGCAGGCGAACGCGGCCGACCTGGGCATCACCCTTGTGAAGAACAGCCTCGACCAGCTGCCCCTGAACCCGAAGGACCACCGGAGGATCCGGATCTACCACCTCACCGGTGAAGTGGGCGGGATCACCGGGGGCGGCGAGCCGGAGATGCTGAACACTTACATCAGGCTTCTGACCGAGCGGGGCTACGAGGTGAGCGTCAACGACGGCAACAGCCGCGTCAAGGGCGCGACCCTCGCCTACCGCAACGAGGTGGACGCAGCCCTCATCCTTGCCGAGGTGGTCGGCTACGGAGCTCAGAACAACTACCGCATCCAGTGGAAGACGGCGATGAGCAACGAGTGCCCGTGGTACGTCTGGGAGGTGCCAACGTTCATGGTCAGCCACAACTACACCACGCACCTGCACGACGCGAGCATGGTGAAGTGCTACGTCAACGCCTACCACCCCAACGCTGCGAACGTCGCGGCCACCCTGGACAAGCTGGAAGGCAGGAGCACCTTCAAGGGCACGCCCAACGACCTGGTCTGGACGGAGAAGTGGCAGGCGAAACTCTGAGCCGTCGGGCCGTCACTCGCACCGAGTTGCGGTCCATCCTCGGCATGGCGGGGTTCATCCTCGTGCTTCACGTCGCCGGCTGGGGGGTCCTGGCCGCCCTCGTTGCGTCCGCCCAACTGCCCGGTGTCACTAGCGGGGTGCTCGGGCTGGGCCTGGGCCTCACCGCCTACACCCTCGGCATGCGGCACGCCTTCGACCCCGACCACATCGCCGCCATCGACAACACCACCCGCAAGCAGCTGGCCGACGGCGGGCGCCCGGTCTCGATCGGCTTCTGGTTCTCGCTGGGCCACTCCTCGGTCGTGTTCGTGCTGGTGGCGCTGCTGGCGCTGGGGGTGCGTTCGCTGGCCGGGCAACTTGAGGACGAGTCGTCGCTGCTGCAGCAGGTGACCGGGGTGGCCGGCACGGTGATCTCGGGAGTGTTCCTCGTCCTGATCGGTGTGCTCAACCTGGTCGTGCTGGTGGGGATCGTCTCGGTGTTCCGCCGGATGCGCCGGGGCGGGTTCGACGAGGCCGAGCTGGAGGCACAGCTCGACAACCGCGGCTTCGTCACCCGGTTCATCAAGGGGGCGACCAGGGCGGTCACCAGGCCGTGGCACATGTATCCGGTCGGGTTGTTGTTCGGGCTCGGCTTCGACACCGCCACCGAGGTGGGGCTGCTGGTCCTTGCCGGTGGCGCTGCGGTGAGCCTGCCCTGGTATGCCGTCCTGACCCTGCCGGTGCTCTTCGCCGCCGGAATGAGCCTGCTCGACACCATCGACGGGCTGTTCATGTACTACGCCTACGGCTGGGCGAACCTCCGGCCGGTGCGCAAGGTCTACTACAACATCGCCATCACCGGCTTGTCGGTCGCGGTGGCTCTCGTCATCGGCGGGATCGAACTCATCTCGGTACTGGCGGAGAAGCTGGGCATTGTCACCGGGCCGCTGGCCGCAATCGCCACCCTCGACCTGAGCGACGTCGGCTTCCTGATGGTCGGGCTGTTCGCCGTCGCCTGGGTCGTTGCGATCGTCGTGTGGAAGGTCGGACGCATCGAGCAACGGTGGAGCGGGGCCTGAACCGAAGGAACCGGCCTGCGGTTCGTGGTGTCAGCGCACGACGCGGGCGTTTCCTTCCCAGATCGCCCAGACCTGGTCCTCATCGGCGGGGGCGCCGTAGTCGTCGAGGCAGGTTGCTGCGAGGGCGCCGGTCGCCCAGCCGAACCGGGCACACTGCTCGGCGTCCCAGCCCTTCAGGATGCCGTAGAGGACGCCGCCGACCGAGCCGTCTCCGCCGCCGATGCGGTCGATGACGTCGATGTCGCGCAGCGGCAGCACCACGAACTCACCCTCGTGCCACAGGACCATGCCCCACTTGTGGTGGTTGGCGGAGACGACCTCGCGCAACGACGTCCCGATCCAGGATGCGCACGGGTAGGCCTGGGAGATCTGCCCGATCATGGCCTTGAAGCCGTTGATCTTGTGGTCGATGCCCTCACCGCCGGGGGGCGGGCCGGGGATGCCGAGGCAGAGCTGGAAGTCCTCCTCGTTGCCGTAGAGGATGTCGCACAGTCCGGCGATCTCGTCGAACGCGGTGCCCAGTTCCTCCTCGCGACCCTTCCAGAAGGACGCCCGGTAGTTCAGGTCCATGCTGACGACGGTGCCGTGCGCGCGTGCCGCGCGTGCGAGCTCGACGCAGAACGCGGACGTCTTCGGTGACAGGGAGGCGATCAGGCCTGAAAGGTGCAGGACCCTGACGCCCTCGTCACCGAAGAGCCGGTCGAGGTCGAACTGGTCGATGCTGAGTTCTCGCCCAACCTCGCCGGCCCGGTCGTTCCAGACGCGCGGGGCGCGTCCGCCGTAGCCGGAGTCAGCGATGTTGAACTGGTGCCGGAACCCCCAGGCGTCGCCTTGGGGCACCTCCGGTCCCTCGTAGCTCATGTTCCTGGCCCGGAGGTTCGCCTTGATGATGGCGGCCAAGGGCGAGCCGGCAACGAAGGCCGTCAGCACCTTGGTGGGTTCGCCGAGGTGGGACACCACGGCTGCGACGTTGGTCTCGGCGCTGGTGGCCTGGAGCACGAAGCGGTCGGCGGTATGCACGGGTTGGCGGTTCTCCGGTGTGATCCGCAGGCCCATGGAGGTCGGAACGACAAGGGACCAGCGCGCGTCCTCACGGAGTTTCATGGGGTTCCTTCGCGTGGCGGGATCAGCGGGTGAGCTCGGCGAGTTCGATCGCCTGGGCCAGCACGGCGGCGCGGAGGCTCTCATTGCCGGCGAGGTCGGCATCCAGGAAGGCGAGGACGGCGGCGACGGAGTCCTCGAGCGTCCCGGCGGCGAGCGCCTGCACTTGTGCAGCGGCGACATCCTTGACCGGAGCGCCCAGTCCCCGCAGGTGCTGCACCCAGGCTGCGACAGCGCGGGCGGCGCCCGCAGGGATGCGGCCCTCTGCGAGCTCTGCACGCAGGGTGTGGAGGATCCGGACGGCGATCTTGAGCGAGCCGTCGGAGGCGATCTGCGCGAGGGCGTGGCGGATGTTGGGGTTGCGGTAGCGGTCCAGCAGAGCCTGCCGGTAGGCGGCCAGCTCCCCTGCCGGGAGCGGGATGTGCGCGCAGGCCTCGTCCCACCACTGCTCGACCCAGGCAAGGCAGCGGGGGTCGCGGATCGCGTCCGCCACCGTCTCGTGCCCGAGGATCGTCGCCGCGTAGGCCAGCAGGGAGTGGGACCCGTTGAGGAGCGCGAGCTTGCGGCGCTCGAACGGCGCGACGTCGTCGACGATGCGGGCGCCCGCCGCGTCCCAAGCGGGACGGCCGCCCGGGAACTCGCCCTGGATCACCCATTCGCTGAACGGTTCGGTGGGGACGGGGGCCTCGTCGACAGTGCCGGTGGCTGCCAGCACGGAGGCCTTGAGTTCTTCCGTCGTCGCGGGGGTGATGCGGTCGACCATGGTCGTGCCGAACGCGACGTTGGCAGCGATCCATCCGACGAGGCCCGGGTCCACCTCAGCCGCGAGCTCTGCGACCACGGTGGCCAGCACCTCGCCGTTGTGGGAGAGGTTGTCGCAGGACACGATGGCCAGCTTTCCCGCGGCGGCGGCACGGCGGCCGATCAGCCCGGCAACGATCCGGCCGGGTGTCGTCGTCACCACGGCCTGCGGGTCGGCCCGCAGCGCCCGGATGTCGGCGACGACGCCGGGGTTCGTGAGGTCGAGGTGCCCGTCCGCGCCGCGCAGGTAGCCGGCCTCCGTCACCGTCAGGGTCACGATGGCCAGCCCCGGGGATCGCAGGTAGGAGAGGAACGCCTCGTGCTCCGCGGAGGAATGGACGGCGCTCAGGCTCGAGATCACCTCGTAGGAGTCACCGTCGGTGCCGCGGGTGATCAGCGTGTACAGCCCGTCCTGCGGGCGCAGGGCATCGGCCATCGCGGGGGAGCGACCGGTGAAGGCCGCGATGCCCCACTCGGCTGCGTCGGGGGCGTGCTCGGTGTACCAGGCCTGGTGGGCGCGGAAGAAGTTACCGACGCCCAGGTGGACGATGCGCACCGGCGCGACGGGCCGCCCGTGCCCGGACGCACGGGACAGCCGGGTGAGGGTCGAGGAGGTCACAGCTTGAACGCCTTCCTTGGGTTGCCGACGACGAGTTCGTTGGCGGTGTCGAGTGCTTCGTCGAGGGTCAGGCGGTGCTCGCCGACGAGCTTTGCGAGGTAGCCGGCGTCGACGCGGCGGCTGAGGTCGTGGCGTGAGGGGATGGAGAGGAAGGCGCGGGTGTCGTCGATGAACCCGGACGTCCGTCCGAAGCCTGCGGTCTCTGTCACCGCGCCGCGGAAGCGCGCCATGGCGTCCGGCGCGTCGATGAACCACCACGGCACCCCGACGTAGACCGAGGGGTAGAAGCCGGCCAGCGGCGCGAGCTCGCGGGAGTAGACGGTCTCGTCGATGGTGAAGAACACCACCTGGAAGTAGGGCGAGTTGCCGAAGGCCGCCAGCATCGGGGCGACGGCGTTGGTGAACTCCACCTGCATCGGGATGTCCGCACCGATGTCCGCCCCGTACTGGCTGAAGCTGGCCGGGTGGTGGTTGCGGTGGACGGCGGGGTGCATCGTCATCACGAGCCCGTCGTCGGCTGCCATGCGGGCCTGGGCGAACATAAAGTTGCGGCGCAGGGTGTCGGCTTCCTCGCCCGTGATCCTGCGTGCGCGGGCCAGTGCGTAGAGGCGCTCGGCCTCCGCGTCGTCGAGGGGTTCCACGCGGGCGTCGCGGTGGGAGTGGTCGGTGGACACCGCGCCGTGCGCCTGGAAGTAGGCGCGGCGGTTCTCCATCGCAGCCACCCAGCCGGCGTAGCTGCCGGTGTCGATGCCGCTGACGGCGCCGAGTCGGTCGACCAGCCCGTTCCACTCGGGGGTGGCGGACTCGAGGTACTTGTCGGGACGGAAGGTCGGTGCGACCTCACCTGTCCAGGCGGGGTCGGCGGCCAGCTTGGCGTGGTGGGCGAGGTCGTCGCAGGGATCATCGGTGGTGGCCAGGAACTCGATCCCGAACCTGTCGAACAGTGCCCGCGGAAGGAACTCGGGCGTGACGAGCTTCGCAGCGATCGCGTCGTAGATCTCGTCCGCTGTCTCCGTGCTCGGTGCGGTGTCGACGCCGAAGATGTCGACGAGCTCGGACTCGAACCAGAACTTCACCGGGGTGCCGCGGTAGGCCTTCCAGTGCGAGCAGAGCAGGCGGAACGCAGCCCGGGACTGGTCGGGGGTGAACCCGGCCTGGCCGACCCCGAGTTCGGAGAGGGCGACGCCGTTGGCGTGCAGCATGCGGGTGACGTAGTGGTCGGGGGTGATCAGCAGTGAGGTGGGGTCGCCGAACGGCACATCGTCGGCCAGCCACTGCGCGGGCACGTGACCGTGGGGGGAGATGATCGGCAGGTCCCGCACCGCCTGGTAGATCTCGCGGGCGATCGGACGCAGGGTGGCATCGGCCGGGAGCATCCGGTCAGGGTGGAGGTCGAGTCGGGACATGTCCCCATCGTGGTCGCTGGACCCGGCGTCCGGGAACGCGTTGCCGGGAGTTGCCACCGACGGTTGCCGTCCGTCGACGCCGAGGAGCATCGTGAGGCCATGACGAACAACGCCGAAGCCGTTGCAGCACTCGCAGCCGATGCGGCGGTGATCGGTGGGCCGGAGACGACCCTCACCACCGACGAGATCCGCCGGTTCATCGCTGAGCAGCTCGCAGCGACCGACCTCGACGGCAAGAGCGTCTGCCTCGTCATCCCCGACGGCACCCGCTCCAGCCCGCTGCCCCTCCTGCTGCGCTGCGTCCACGAAGCCCTGGCCGGCCGGGCCACCCGGATCACGGCTGTCGTCGCCCTCGGTACCCACGTGGCGATGACCGACGAGGCCCTCGCCAGGCACCTGGGCTACACAGAAGACGGGCTCGAGGCGACCTACCCGGGCATGACCGTCATCAACCACGAATGGGAGAAGCCGGAGACCTTCGTCACCCTCGGCACCATCAGCGCAGAGCGGGTCTCCGAGTTGAGCGGCGGACTGCTCGCCGTCCCGGCGGAGGTGGCCCTGAACCGGGTGGTGGTCGACCACGACGTCGCCCTCGTGATCGGTCCGGTGTTCCCGCACGAGGTCGTCGGGTTCTCCGGCGGCAACAAGTACTTCTTCCCCGGCATCGCGGGCCAGCAGATCATCGACCTGACCCACTGGGTGGGTGCGCTGATCACCAGCGCCCAGATCATCGGTGCGCTCGGCATCACCCCGGTCCGTGCCCTGATCAACGAGGCAGCTGCGCTCATCCCCAGCCGACGGCTCGCCCTGTGCGTCGTCGCCAAGTCGGGCAGTCATGACCTGCACGCCGCGTCCTTCGGTGGCCCCGAGGCCGCCTGGGCTGCGTCCGCGCTGATCTCGGCGGAGACCCATGTGCGCTACCTCGACGCCCCGGTGAAGCGGGTGGTCTCGCTGATCCCCGAGAAGTACGAGGACATCTGGACAGCAGCCAAGGGGTTCTACAAGCTCGAGCCGGTCGTCGCCGACGGCGGTGAGGTGATCCTGTACGCGCCGCACGTGAAGGAGATCTCGTTCGTGCACACCGAGATCTACGACATCGGCTACCACTGCCGCGACTACTTCGTGAAGCAGTGGGACAGGTTCGCCGCCATCCACTGGGGCGTCCTCGCGCACAGCACGCACCTGCGTGGCGCCGGCACCTACGACGAGGTCGAGGGCGAGAAGTGCCGGGTCAACGTGACCCTGTGCACCGGCATCGATGAAGAGCGGGTGCGCAAGGCGAATCTCGGCTACCTGGCGCCGGACGATTTCGACCTTGCGGCCTACGAGGCCGACCCGGACACCATGGTGGTGCCCAACGCAGGGGAGACCCTCTTCCGCCTTCGCTGACCGGTCGACCCGCGCACCTTCAGCTGGGTGGGCATGACCAGTGCCTCACCGCCGCCGTGCCTGGCGCCCTTGATGATCGCCAGCACGTTGTTGACCGCCGTCATGCCCATCTGGCGCGTCGGTGCTGCCACCGTCGTGAGCGTCGGCAGCACCAGTTGCGAGGTGAGGATGTCGTCGAAGCCGATGATGCTGACCTGTTCGGGCACCTTGAGGCCGGACGTGATCAACGCGTGCATGACGCCGATGGCCATGAGGTCGTTGTAGGCGATCACAGCTGTCGGCGGCTTCTCCAGCATCACCCGTCCCGCTGCCATCCCGCCCTCGAAGGTCGGAAGGAACGGCCCGACCTTGTGGGTGTGCAGGCCGCTCGCCGTCCCGTAGTCGCGCAGGGCGCGGAACCGGACGCCGTCCGCCCAGGAGGCCTCGGGCCCTGCGACGTAGACCACCGATTCGTGACCGAGTTCGCGGAGCAGGTCGACCGCGGTGTGCATGCCGCTGACGTTGTCGGTGATCACGCTCGGGACGTCGCGCAGCGACCGGTTCAGGACGACCATCGGACGCTGCTTGGCGATCGTCCGCAGGGCGGAGTCGGCCATCCTCGAACTCCCGATGACGAAGCCCTCGACCACCGGCACCAGGCGCTCAAGGGCTGCCCGCTCCCGTGTCCCCGACTCACGACAGTCGGCCAGCAGGATCTCGTAGCCGGCCTGTGTGGCTGCGATCTGGGCGCCGCGGATCAGTTGGGAGTAGAAGGGGTTCGCGACGTCGGAGATCATCAGCCCGAGAAGGTGGGTCTGCGACGTGGGGAGTGCCTGGCCCACAGGGTTGGCGCGGTAGCCGATGTCCTCGGCCACCTGGCGGACCCGCGCCGCGGTCTCCGCGTTGACGCGGCCCGGCCGGGCAAAGGTGCGGCTCACGGTCGAGGGCGCCACCCCGGCGGCCCTGGCGACGTCGTAGATGGTGACCTGCGTGCGCGGCTGATCCGTCACGCCCACAGGTTATCCTGCGGCAACCGGCGGCAACCTGTTGCCGCAAAACCAGCACCGCTGGTTGATTGGAGTCACGCGGCCGATCACCGGCCTTCGCGAACCTCGCCTGCGCCAGGAGCCCATCGATGTCCATCACCGTCCCCACCGAGCACACCGTGACCGAGCCGACCGCCGACGTAGGCGTGATCGGCATGGCCGTGATGGGCAGCAACCTCGCCCGCAACTTCGCCAGCCACGGCTACACCGTCGCGCTGTACAACCGGACGCCCGGGCGCACGCGGGACCTGATGGCCGCCTTCGGCACGACCGGGTCCTTCGGCCCGGCGGAGAGCGTCGACGTCTTCGTCGCCAGCCTCAAGCGCCCGCGCCGGATCATCCTGATGGTGCAGGCCGGCGATGCGACCGACGCCACCATCACTGCGCTGCTGCCGTACCTGGAGGAAGGCGACATCGTCGTCGACGGTGGCAACTCCCACTTCCCCGACACCATCCGGCGCGAGGCGGCACTGCGGGAGCGGGGCCTGCACTTCGTCGGTGCCGGTATCTCCGGTGGGGAAGAGGGCGCGCTGCTCGGCCCGGCGATCATGCCGGGCGGCACCGAGGAGTCTTACAAGTCGCTCGGCCCGATGCTGGAGACCATCGCTGCCAAGGTCGACGGCGTCCCGTGCTGCACGCATGTAGGGCCCGACGGCGCCGGGCACTTCGTGAAGATGGTGCACAACGGCATCGAGTACGCCGACATGCAGCTGATCGGTGAGGCCTACGACCTGCTCCGGCAGGGACTGGGCGTGAGCCCGGCCGAGCTCGGCGACATCTTCTCCGAGTGGAACTCCGGCGACCTGGAGTCGTTCCTGATCGAGATCACGGCAGAGGTCCTGCACCACGTCGACGCAGCGACCGGGAAGCCGTTCATCGACATCGTTGTGGACGAGGCCGGCCAGAAGGGCACCGGCCGCTGGACGGTGCAGAGCGCCCTCGAACTCGGCGTGCCGGTGACCGGCATCGCGGAGGCGACCTTCGCCCGCGCCCTCTCCGGCTCGGTGGCGCAGCGTTCTGTTGCGCGAGACGTGCTTCCGGGCGACGCACAGCCGTGGGCGATCGCCGACCGCCAGCAGTTCATCGACGACGTCCGCTCCGCCCTGTACGCATCGAAGGTGGTGGCCTATTCGCAGGGCTTCGACCAGATCGCTGCGGCCAGCCAGAAGTACGGCTGGGCGATCGACCGCGGCGCGATGGCTCGCATCTGGCGCGGCGGCTGCATCATCAGGGCACGGTTCCTCAACCGGATCACCGAGGCTTACGAGCGCGACCCAGAGCTGCCGCTGCTGATCGCCGACCCGTACTTCGCAGACGTGGTGGGCACCGGCGTTGCGGCCTGGCGCCGCGTCGTTGCGCAGGCAGCGATGGCCGGCGTGCCCACGCCCGCGTTCGCCTCCTCACTCAGCTACTACGACGGCCTGCGGGCCGAGCGCAGCACCGCTGCCCTGATCCAGGGCCAGCGGGACCTGTTCGGCGCCCACACCTATCGTCGGGTGGATCGGGTGGGTACGTTCCATACTCAGTGGTCGGCCGATCGCACGGAGATCGAAATCGCGGGGGTCGCGATCCCCGCGGGACAGGGCCGGCCCACCACAGGAGGCTGACATGAGTACCGCAGTGATCGGAAGGCTGACCGGCGAGCCGGCGATGATGGCGGACCGGGTCACCGAAGCGCTCGGCAACCCCGACCGCCTCGGCGTCGCCTTCTCCGGTGGCGTCGACTCGTCCGTACTGCTGGCGCTCGCCGCCCGGGCCCTCGGACCGACGCGGACGCTGGCCATCCTCGGGGTGTCGCCGAGCCTCGCCTCCGACGAACGCACGGCCGCCCACCAGGTGTCGGCCTCGATCGGCGTCCCGCTGATCGAACTCGAGACGCATGAGGGCGACAACGCCGGGTACCGGGCCAACGGGCCCGACCGCTGCTTCCACTGCAAGGACGAACTCTTCACCCGGATCTCCGACGAGGTCGCCGATCGCTACAGCCTGAGCGCGATCGCCTACGGCGAGAACGCCGATGACGCGCGACGCCCCGACCGTCCCGGTTCGCAGGCAGCGACCAACCATCGGGTGCTCCGGCCGCTCGCCGACGCCGGGCTGGACAAGGCCGCCGTCCGCGAGGTGGCCCGCGCGCTGGGGCTGGCGTCAGCGGACAAGCCGGCCGCACCCTGCCTCGCTTCGCGCATCCCGCACTTCCAGGAGGTCACTCCCGAGAAGCTCCGCCAGATCGACAAGGCCGAGTCGGCGGTGCGTGCCCTCGGCTTCTCCGACGCCCGCGTGCGCCACCACGGCGAGATCGCCCGGCTGGAACTCCCCGTTGCCGACCTGCCGGTGGCGGTGTCGGACGGCGTTCGCGAACAGCTGCTCGCCGCGGTGAAGTCGGCCGGCTTCCGGTTCGTCAGCCTCGACCTCGCCGGCATCCAGTCGGGTGCTTTCACCCTGCCGCTGGTGACCCGTGCCTGAGCCTGATGCCTGGCACCCCTCGGCTGCCCTCCAGGAGGTGGCAGAGCTCGACTTCGATCGCGCAGAGCGCCGCGGCTATCCCGAAGCCGTCTACTGCGAGTCGAAGACCCCCGCCCAGCTGCGGCTGATCGCCGCTGCCGTGCGGGAACGCTCTGCGCGGACGCTGTTCACCCGCGCGAGCCCGGACCAGGCGGACGCTGTGCTGGCAGAACTCCCCGATGCCGGCAAGGACGAGGAGTCGCGGCTGCTCTGGTGGCCTTCCGAGGCGCCGCCGGAGACCGGGGGGATCGTTGTGATCGCCGCTGCCGGCACGTCCGACCTGCCCGTGGCGCGTGAGGCGCAGCTGGTGGCCCGCTTCCTCGGCAGGCGCACCGAGCTGGTGCCTGACGTGGGGGTTGCCGGGTTGCACCGCATCCTGAACCGGTTGGAGCTCCTCCGCAGCGCAGCGGTGATCGTCGTCGTCGCAGGCATGGACGGGGCCCTGCCCAGCGTGGTCGCAGGCCTGGTCGCTGCCCCGGTGATCGCCGTGCCCACCTCCGTCGGCTACGGCGCGGCCTTCGAAGGCATCGCCGCGCTTCTGACCATGCTCAACTCGTGCGCTCCCGGCGTCGCTGTCGTCAACATCGACAACGGTTACGGCGCCGGCCACCTGGCCGCCCAGATCGCCGCCACCGCCTGAACGCAACAGGAACCGTCCCCGCGGTTCAGAGCTCGTGGCCGGTGGGGAGGATGCCGCTCTGGCGGTAGACCTCGCGGAGGACCTGCAGGGGGACGAGGCCGTCGGCGGGGCCGATCCAGAAGGGTTCTGGGTCGTCGAGGCGGGCGTGGAAGTCATCGATCAGCAGGGCATGGCCCTTGCCCCAGTAGGAACGCTCACCGCCGGCCTGTGCGTCGGTGGCGATGCGACGTGTGCCGGAGCCGTCGGTCAGCCAGGCCTCGCCACCGACGAGGCGGACGGAGCCGTCCCGTCCGGTGACCTCGAGCTCGACGTCGGCGTTGGTGTGGTGGCCGTTGGTGGCGAAGAGTGTCGAGCGGACGCCGGAGTCGTGGTCGATGACGATCGTCGCGGTGTCCTCCACCTCGATCACTCCGGGCAGCGCCAGGGTCGCGGCGACACCCTTCACGGCAGCTGGTACACCGAGGAACCACACCAGCAGGTCGAGGGTGTGGATGGCCTGATTGATCAGCACGCCGCCACCGGCGGTGTCCCAACGGCCACGCCAGGGAGCTGCCGCGTAGTACGTCGAGGGACGGAACCACCAGACGGCCGCCCTCGCCCCGGCGATCGGCCCGAGCGCGCCGGACGTCAGCACCTCACGGATCGCGACGGCCGTCGGGTTGTACCGGTTCTGGAACACGACCCCCACCTTGCGGTCGGAAGCGGCACAGCGCTCGACCAGGCGCCGGCCCGCAGCCACGCTCTGCCCGATCGGCTTCTCGGTGAGCACGTGCGCCCCCGCGTCCAGCGCATCGAGCGCTACCGGGACGTGCTGGTCGTGCGGGGTCGTGATGTGCACCACCTGCGGGGCGACCGCGCGCAGGAGCTCGCGGTGGTCGGTAAAGAACGGGACGCTGAAGGCGCGTCCAGCGGCTTCGGCGCGCTCGGGATGGAGGTCGCAGACGCCCACCAGTTCGATAGCGGGGTTCGCCCGAAGAGCGTCCAGGTGGAGGGCCGAGATGTCGCCGATGCCCACGACGGCTGCAGTGGTCATGAGTAGGCGATGCCTTCCTCGTCGAGGATCGAGGTGAAGGCGCGGTAGGCCCTTGTCCAGTTCTCGGGCCCGGAGAAGCCGCCGAGGGAATGGCCGTAGCCCAGGTGCGGCTCGAGGGAGACGAAGCCATCGAACCCGGCTGCCGCGAACGCACGCATCGTCTCCCGGAACTCGCCGTCGCCCTCGTCCGCCGGCACCACCGTGCCGTCGGCAACCAGCGCGTCCTTCACCTGCAGGTAGGCGACGTGCGGTGCGAGCAGCGGGTACGCCTCGGCGAACGGGCGGACGCCGCACTGGACGAAGTTGGCGTTGTCCCAGGTGAGGGCAAGAGCCGGGCTGTTGACGGCTTCGACGATGTCGAGGCAGCGCCGGGGGATGTCGCCGAAGATCTCCTTCTCGTTCTCGTGGATCAGGGTGACCCCGGCTTCCTCCGCGATGGTGGCGAGGGCTGCGATGCGGCTGATCACCTCGTCGCGGTAACTGTCGGGGTCGGCGCCGGGGGGCATGAAGTAGGAGAACATCCGGATGTAGGGGGCACCGAACAGCTCCGCGACCTCGGCGGCGTGACGCATCCGCTCCAGATGCGGGACGTTGTCGTCCGTGATCGCGATCTTCCCGATCGGCGAGCCGATGCTGGAGACCCCGAGGCCCGCCGCGTCGAGCGTCGCCTTTGCGCGCTGCAGCTGGGCTGGGTCGAGGTCAAGGACGTTCACGTCCCACGCCGAGCGCAGCTCGATGTATCGCAGGCCGAGGCTCGTGACGAGGGCCACCTGCTCATCGAGGTCGGGGGAGATCTCATCGGCAAATCCGGAAAGCGTCCACATGGCTTCCATTGAGCACGGACGGCCGGCGAGGCCGCAACCCGCGCCGACAACGAATGGCAACAACAAGCCCGGGTCGGAGGTGGGCGCCTAGCGTGAAGCAATACCGAAAACAATCCAACGAAGGATCACCACCATGGCTGACCAGAAGATCCGCCTCGGCATCATCGGCCTCGGCGCGCAGGGCGGCTACTACGCCGGCTTCCTCGCTGCCGGCAAGGTCGGCAACACGGTGCTGGGCGCCATCTGCGACACCGACGAGACCAGGCGTGCGGTGGCCGAGGGCTACGGCGTGCCCTTCCACACCGACTACCTCGCCCTCCTCGACAGCAGTGACGTTGACGCCGTCGTCACCACCGTGCCCCACTACCTGCACCCGCAGATGGCGGTGGACGCCCTCGAGCGCGGCATCCACGTGCTGGTGGAGAAGCCGGCCGGCGTCTACACCGGGCAGGTGCGCAAGCTTCTGGACACCGCCGCAGCGCACCCCGAGCTGACCACGGCGATCATGTTCAACCAGCGGACCAACAAGCTCTACCAGGACCTGCGTGAACTCGTCGCGGGCGGCACTCTTGGCAGGCTGCGGCACACCAGCTGGATCATCACCACCTGGTGGCGGCCGCAGGGCTACTACGACCAGAGCCACTGGCGTGCCACCTGGGGCGGTGAGGGCGGCGGCGTCCTCGTGAACCAGGCGCCCCACCAGCTCGACCTGTGGCAGTGGATCTGCGGCGTGCCGACCTCGGTGTTCGCGAAACTCGCCTTCGGCTTCCAGCGCGACATCGCTGTCGAGGACGAAGTCACGGCCGTCGTCGACTTCGGAGGTGGCGCCACCGGCACCTTCATCACCTGCACCCACGACCTGCCCGGCACCGACCGGCTGGAGATCCTGCTGGATGCGGGCAAGATCGTGGTCGAGGACTCCCAGCGGGTCACCATCACCCGACTGAGTGCACCCGAACGGGAACTCAGCGCGCGCATGGACATGAGCGACGTGATGCGCATCTTCGCCGGCGGCAGCGACACCTCCGACCTGATGACCACCACGACCACCACCTACGAGTCGGTGTGGAGCGAGCAGCATCCGGCGGTCATCGAGAACTTCGCGGCCAACATCCTCGACGGCACGCCGTTGATCGCCCCGGTCGGTGACGGCATCCACGGCGTCCGGCTCGCCAATGCCGTCCACCTGTCAGGCTGGACGGGCAAGGAAGTGTCCATCACGGACTTCGACGAGGCCGCCTATCTCGCCGAGCTGAACAGGCGGATCACCATCGAGGGCAAGTTCGCCGTCCGAGAGGAGAACTGACATGGCCAAGGTCGGCGTGCAGCTGATGATGGTGCGCGACAAGGTCGCCGACGTCGGCATGTTCTCGGTGCTGCAACGGGTGTCGGGTCTGGGCTACGAGGCCGTCGAGGTCTCCCAGATCCCGATGGACGCTGCCAACGTCGAGCAGCTGGAACGGGGACGCAACGAGCTCGGCCTGCAGGTGGCGGCCGTGTCCGTCGCGCTGAAGAAGGGTGCCACCGCCACCGGTGACGCCCTGGACACCGACTTCGCCAAGATCGTCGATGACTGCCGGCGCCTCGACTGCCGTTTCGCCCGGATCGGCATGATGCCGTTCGAGGCGATGGTCTCGAAGGAGGCCGTGGTGCGCTTCGCGGACGAGACCGAGGCTGCGGCCCGGAGACTGGCGGCCGAGGGCATCACGCTGGCTTACCACAACCACCACGTCGACTTCGCGAAACATGACGGCGAAACCCTGTTCGACATCGTGCGCCGGGTGTCGCCGTCGGTCCACTTCGAGATCGACGTGCACTGGGTGCAGCGGGGCGGCAGGAGCCCTGTCGATGTGCTCGCCGAGGTCGCGGGCCAGGTCGAACTGGTGCACCTCAAGGACTACCGGGTGGCAACGCTTCCCCCGGCCGGTCTCGACCTGCTGGCAACGGGTGACTTCGCAGGTTTCATGCAGGCCTTCGCCAACCTGGTGCAGTTCGCGGAGGTCGGCGCGGGCAACATCGACTTCGGACCGGTGATCGCGCAGGCCGTGGCGAGTGGCGCCGAATTCCTCCTGGTCGAGCAGGACGAGCTCTACGGCCGCGACGCCTACGACTGCCTCGCCGACTCGATGGCGCACATTAGAGGCCTCGGCTACTAGCCGAACGGTCCGGAGACCCCGCGTGCCACCCCCGAACGTCCCCTGAGAAGCGTTCGCGAGGGAACGAGCGAGCGCGTCACGAAGGGCCGCCGCCAGCGTTGGGTCTTCTGATCGTGCGCGCGCCCGCAGAGCCCGAATAGGGCAGGACCCGAAGCCCTC
>JAOATP010000134.1 GCA_030158185.1 Propionicimonas sp. | reverse complement strand
CCTGCGGTCTCCTGCTCCCAAAGCAGGCGCGCTAGCCACTACGCTACGCCCCGGTCAACCGGCGCCACTCTACGGGGGGCGTGGCGGGGCGGCCAACTCCGGCAAGGATCACAGGCCCGGGCTGAGCTCCGGGGAGAGCAGCAGCCACGCCAGCGGCTCGGCATCCCGGATTCGCCCGTCCGCATAGGCGCAGAGCACCTGGCCCCGCGCCTTCTCCGCCACCTGGGCGTAGTGGCCGGCCTTGTCCCACTCGGGCGGGCACAGCTCCAGCAGCCCGACGAGCTGGGCCTGCTCGGTCCACGTGAGCAGCGGCGCCTCCCCGGGCAGCGACCCACCCAGCCGGTTGGCGACCCCCGCCAGCTCGGCGCCGCCCACCTCGACGCTGCGGTAGTGCAGCAACGAGCTCTCCAGGGACGCCGTCCGGCCGACAGCCGGGCGTCCCAGCAGGTCGTGGCAGCGCGCCTGGATGTCCATGCCCAAAGAGATGGACGCCAGCCAGGCGGCCATCACCACCCGCCCGTAGCCGACGCCGACCGGAAGCCGGGCAAGCAGCCGGAGAGCGTCGGAGACGAGGGCACCCTCGCCGAGGCTGCGGCCGCGGCTCAGCCCGAACGCCGCACCCAGCACCGAGTCCGACCGTGTCCAGTCCAACCTGTCCAGCAGGTCGTCGGCAGCCGGATCGAGCCACAGCGCGTGCCTGTCGGCAGCCTGCTGCACGCACACGGCCTCCGCGAAGCTGAGCCCACCGCCGCGCGTGACGGCCTCAGACGCCACCCCGTGCAGCACCGACTCGGCACCCGGCACCCATTCCAGAGGCACCCGGCTGAGGCCGCGCGGCGTCTGGACGTCGAGGATCCGCCGGCCCACCGGCCCTGTCACCCCGACGATGCCGTCTGCGTACTCCACCTGCACTCCGGGGGGCCCGCTGAGGCCGAAGTCGGCCAGCTCGCTCGACCACGGCTCGTCCGCGTCCAGCTGGGTGTCACCCAGCCACGGCGGGAGCCGACGGGTCAGGTCCTCGATACCGGGGTACCAGTCGGCCCCGATCGCCGTCACCAGCCGCTGGCCGGCGTCCAGCCCCGTGCCGGCCGGCGCCACCTGGTAGTCGACGCAGGCACTGCTGGCGCCCGGGTCCTCGAGCTCCTCCAGGTAGCCCTGCTCCAGCCGCAGGCCGAGCACCGGTCCGGCGGCGTGCGCTGGGGCCAGCGCGAGCAGCGCCGTCACGCCGCTCCCCCAGCTCCACAGCGTGTACTCCGATCCGGGCCGCACCCGCAGCAGGTCGGTCACCGGTAGCGTCCGTCCCGGCTCCGCAGTGAGCACCCACCGGTTCCGCCAGCCACCGTTCACGGCCTGCCGCTGCATCACCAGCCCGGACGCCGTGATCAGGGTGTGCTCCACCTCGTCCTCGACCGCCAGTTCCGGCGGTGCGCCCGCAGCGCCTACCCAGGAGAGCTCCACGACGAGCTCGTCACCACGCACCAGCTTGATGCTGGTGCCGTCCTCTGCGACGCGGATCTGGGCGTCGCCCCACTGCATCACCGCCGGCGCTGGCATCGCGCGCACCAGTAGAGATTGCGGCCTTCGAACAGGCGCAGGCTGACTTCGCGTCCGCACACCAGGCAGGGCTGGCCCTGCCGGCGGTAGACATAGACCTCGCCGCCGTGGCGATCCACCCGTGGGTCGCGGCCGGTCGCCTCCGGCGAATCCTCCGGACGGACGGTGTCTATCCGGCCGTGCAGCACGCCCTGTGGCATCAGCTCGACGAAGTCGGCCCAGATCCGGTTCCAGGCACGCCGGGACAGCGCCGAGCCGGGCGTGTCCGGGTGGATCCGCTGCCGGTAGAGCACCTCAGCCCGGTAGATGTTGCCGACGCCGGCGGCCACCCGCTGGTCCATCAGCAGCGAGGCGATCGTGCGGTCCGAGCGGTGCACTCGCCGCCAGCCGCGCTCCGGGTCGGCGTCGGCGCGCAACGGGTCGGGACCCAGCGCTGCCACCAGCGCAGCCACTTCTTCTGGCCCGACCAGCTCGCAGGCCTGCGGACCGCGCAGTTCCGCGGCGTGCTCTTCTGTCTCAATGCGCAGGCGCAGCGTGCCCGCGCCGTCCACGGCGTCCGGCTTCACCCAGCGCAGCTTCCCGATCAGTCCGAGGTGGATGTGGACGAAGGGGCCTGCGGTGGCCGGCGGCCCTTCGTGACGCTCGTTCGCTGCGCTCACGAGCTCCTCAGGGACCGCTTGGCGACGGTCGTTCGCTGCGCTCACGAGCTCCTCAGGGACCGTTTCGTGACGCTCACTCGCTGCGCTCACGAGCTCCTCAGGGACCGTTCCGGAGGGCTGGGAGAAGTCGAGGATCAGGTGCTTGCCGAACGCCTCCGCTGTGCGGAAGACCGTGCGGTCGAGCAGCGCGGACGCCTCAGCGAAGCGTCCCTGCGGGCTCGTCACCGACACCGTCCGGCCGGCGAAGGCGTGGTCCAGCTCCGCGGCGAGGCGGTGGATCACATGACCCTCGGGCATCTCATCTCCTGCGTGAAGGAATCGGTGAGTCTACGCTGCACCCATGACCGCTCCCGAGCGCCATACCGAGCCCGACCGGGGTTTCGGCCGCGATGGCATCTCCGGCCTGGTGGACGCGAATCGCGCCCTCCGGGCCCGTGACGTGTCCCGTCCGGGAACGGAAGAGCTCGAAGCCGCTGACCGTGTCGTCGCCGCTGCGCTCGCTCGGCTGGAGCGTCCCCGCCGCTGAACTGCACCACCGGGGGTATGTTGAGCCGGATCGTTACGCCTAGTAGCCTCCCAACACCGTGGGGTCAGCGAGGCTCCATCACCCCAAGCCTGTGAGGTCGCATGTACCCGGCAAATATCACGCGCGCCGAAGCCGCCGAGCGATCGGCGCAGGTGTCCACCCACAGCTACGACGTTCTCGTGGACCTCTCCGGGCGGGTGCCGGACGCGGGCGAGTTCGACCCGACAGCCACCTTCGTCTCCACCTCCACCGCGCGGTTCAGCACGGTCGGCGGGCCCACCTACGTCAACCTGATTGCCGACCGGCTGCTGGTGGCGACCCTCGACGGGACGCCGCTGGACGACACAGCCTTCGCCGACCACAAGGTGCACTTCACCGCAGAGGCCGGCGACCACGAGCTCGTGATCACCGCCCTGTGCCGCTACAGCCGCACCGGTGAGGGCCTGCACCGCTTCGTCGATCCGGTCGACGACCTCGTCTACTGCTACACCCAGCTCGAGACCGCCGACTCCCGCCGGCTCTACGCCTGCTTCGAGCAGCCGGACCTGAAGGCCACGTTCGCCCTCACCGTCATCGCGCCCGACGCCTGGACGGTCATCTCCAACTCCCCCGCCGTCGAGCCCGCCCCGCTCGGCGACGGCCTCGCCCGCTGGGAGTTCGCCCCCACCCCGCCGGTCTCCACCTACATCACAGCCCTCGTCGCCGGCTCCTTCCACGTGGTCACCGACACGCTCACCGGCAAGGCAGCCGAGATCCCGCTGTCCCTGGCGTGCCGTCAGTCGCTGGTGCCCTTCCTCGACGCCGACCGGATCCTCGCAACGACCAAGGCCGGCTTCGCCGTGTTCGAGGAGCATTTCGGCTTGCCGTACCCGTTCGCCGACTACGCGCAGGTGTTCGTGCCGGAGTTCAACGCCGGCGCGATGGAAAATGCCGGTTGCGTCACGATCCGCGACGAGTACCTCTACCGCTCCCGCGTCACCCAGGCCTCCTACGAGACCAGGGACAACACGATCCTGCACGAGCTCGCCCACATGTGGTTCGGCGACCTCGTCACCATGAC
>JAOATP010000133.1 GCA_030158185.1 Propionicimonas sp. | reverse complement strand
GAACTGAGCCGTCTGACGGCACCACAACAACCAGAGGCCCGGCAGCACAGCTGCCGGGCCTCTGCTCTGCCCACGCTCGACCTTCTGCGCGGTGGCGCACCTTCGTCGTCGGGCTCCTGGCGTTCTCTCCACCCGTCAAGGCCTCGGATCCTGTGGATGGCTGCAGCACGATGTGTTTCTCGCTGCGGCCATCCACTGGCTTTCAGTCGTCGCGACGCGGACGGCGAAGGTGTCGTACGAGTCGGATCAGGTCGCGACGCTGGCTCGGAGCGAGCCCGGCGAAGAGCAACATGATCGTGACGACGCTGGCCAAGAGCGCGGCGATAACGACGCTGATCGAAAGGGCCGTTTCGAGGCTCATCGTCTCCGGAATGATGCTGGAGTTGAGCAGCATGGGCTTGGTCCTCCTGCCCGGTTTTGGGCATGCAAAAGGCCCGCTGAGGTTCAGCGGGCCTGGAATGGTCTGGGGGGTGACGCGGGTAGCGTCGATGTCGTGGAGTCCGTTTTTGGGCAGGGCTTCGCCTAGGGAGGTCTCATTCGAACCTCCCCTCAGGGGTGGGTGGCGCTAGCGCAGACCTCGGTAGAGGCGCTGTGGCCGGTGAGGGCTGCGGCGGGCCGCCGCGAGCACGTCAGCGACGCGGTACAGGGGGGTACGGCCGCGGTGCTGGGCGGGTAGGAGATGCCCGCGTCGTTTCCAAGAACGGATGGTTGAGGGGGAGACCCCCACGGCGGCGGCCGCGGCTTCGGCGGTGACGATCCGCTGGAGATCCTTGCCGCGCACCCGCATCGCCACTGGCTCGCGACGCTCCTGGTCGCGTCGCAGCGGCCCGCCGGGTTGTTGGTTCCGGCCGCCGGTGGCGATGGCCACCCGAAGGACCTCTAGAGACGAGAACACAGCGCTACGTCCCTCAGCTCCGACGGGCACGAGGTAGCCACGGTGCACCCACTGGCGAATGGTCACGGTCGAGACGGCCCATGCCTGCGCCGCCTGCCTTGTGGTGAGCTGGTCAGGCCCGATCCAGTTCGACCAGATGCGGCGTTCGTCGACCCAGTACCAGTCATCCTCCGGATCCATCTCCTGCCAGCTCCAGTAAGCCCCGACTGGCACGGGCTTCGGCCGGTAGTGGCGGGCGCTGTCGAGGAGGATTTGGGAGGTGGTCGCCTCGGCGACCAAAGCCTTCCCGGCAGTCGTCAGGGTTGAGCTGGCCGATGCGTGCGGCGCGTCGTGGGCCTCGAGGTACACCAGAAGGCGCCGACTGGACACACGCAACCGCCGTGCCGCCTTGTAGACACGCTCGGGAGCCACGACGAAAGTGTTACACCGCAACCGGGTGAGGGTGCGCTCAGACTGCCTTGGCGGGCGCCCGGAGCGGCATTTCCACAGGTCAGAGGCACGAAACGCCCTCCAGGACTTGGAGAGCGTTTCAGGTTTTGGGTGCGACTCACCCACAACGTGTCACAGCGTAGCGAAAACTGCCGTCCGACCGGGCAAGGCGGTTGGACCGGCGTGTCGCCACGAGCGTGGTAGCCCGGCGTGGCACGAGTCGGGCCAGTCGGGAGCCCATCAACCAGAGGCACGGCAGCAATGCTGCCGTGCCCACGATAGATCGTCTGCGCGAAGTCTGGAAGCTCCAGCAAAGGGATCAACTGGCCTTGCTCCCCACCCAGCCCTTCCGGTTCCGCAGGATCTCCTCGGTGCGCGTCGGCAACTCGGTTGGCGCACCTTCGTCGTCGGTGCGGTTGCAGATCTCGTCGCGGATGATCCGTTGCGCTTCAGCGTGACGTCCTTCGGCGGCAGCGACGGCGGCGAGGTCGAGTCGTGGGATCTCTTCGTACGGGGCTGCCAGGGCGGCTGTCTCGGCTGCGAGCCGGGCCGTGGCGAGGTCTCCTTGGGCCAGTGCGTCGCTGGTGACGAGGTGGGCGACGTCGACGACGGCGACGGCCATGTGTTCGTCGAGGCGGTCGCCGTCGACGAGCCACGCCCAGCCGCCTCCTCCTTCGCGCTCGATCGGGTACCCGAAGGGGCGGCCCTCGACCAGCCGTAGTGCGGTGCGCAGGTCGCCGATGCCGCCGCGCCCGCCTCTGGCCTCACCGCGCACCCGCAACCGGCGGAACAGGTCGATGTCGATGAGCAGGTCGACGACTTCGTAGACCGGGACCTCACGGATGGCTGCGGCTGGGGCCTCACGGGCGTCGGGCAGGTGGGGTGTGCCGGTGCGGGGGTTGGTGCCGAGCCACGCGCGGATGGTCACCACGTAGTCGCGGGCCTTGGCCTTGGTGATGTTGAAGGTGTCGGCGACCTCGTCGGTGGTGGCCCCGAGTCGGCGCAGGGCGATGAAGGCGAGCAGCTCGGTCATGTAGGGCTTGCGCTTGGTCAGTGGCTTGCCGCGGGTGGTGGCCCGCACTGGCCCGAGGAGTCGCAGCTTGGGCAGGGCTGCGTCGTCGCGGAACCACATGGCGACGTCGTCGTCCAGGGTGGGGTCGGTGTCTTCGACTTCGTGGCGGACGCTCTGAGCAACGCGGGGAGCCAGGACCTGGAGGTCTTCCTTGGTCGTTGCGGCGACGTCGAGGTAGGTGGTGTCGTCCTCGACGAGCAGGGTTGCCGCCGGGTCGGCCCCGTCATCGCTGTCCTGTTCGTGACGTGGGAGCGTGTGCTCGGGGCGAAGCGCCCCGGCCTCGTCGGCGAAGGACCGCCACCCGTGCGTCGCGTCCTCATCGGCGGGGACAGGGATGTCGGTGAGGGTGTCGGCGTGCGCCATCAGGGCTGCGCACCCTTCGGCTTCGTCGCTGGTGAGGCCGACCGCGACGAGGTTGAGGCCGGCGGCGGGCAGGTCGACCCGCCCGTCCGCAGTCACTTCGAGCACGGTGCCGGGAGTCTGCGGGCGGTGCCCGCGCACGACCACCGAGGTGCCGGTGTGCCCGGCGTGGGCGTGTACGAGGGCGAGCAGCTGGTCGAGCGCAGGGTCTTCGGTGGCGGCGTCGACGAGCAGGAGTTTGGCCTGCCAGGCGTCGGCCCCTGTTTGGTGCGCGCGGGAGGTGGTGACGTCGGTTCCGGCGTCGGCGACTCGGTCGATGGTGCGGACTGCTTCGGCCACGTACTCCCCGACGGGGTCGGTGACGGTGTCGCCCGGGCTGTAGACGTGGATGCGGTCGGGGTTGAGCGGCTCCAGCTCGGTGGCGACCCCGACGCAGGCGACGTCGACGCCGGCGGACCACGGGTTGCAGGCGACCTCAGCGGCCAGGTATCGGGCGAAGTCGTGGCCGTAGATGGGGTCGCCGGTGATGCTCACGTTGAGGTCTTCGAGGTTGAGGAGCCAGAGCTCGTCGTGCTCGCCCAGGCCGATGGTGACCAGGAGCGGGTAGGGCGCGGGCTGGTCGGGGACGTCGGGTCCGATCTGGTCGGCGGGGATGTCAGCGGTGACCCTCCAGTGGTAGCCGTCGTCGCTGCCAGACCATGGGGCGGGCAGCTCGGCCGGCTCGCCGAGGTGAATCACGATGTGGGTGGCGGTGAGTTCGACGGCCGCCAGTTCCGGCATCGTTGACCCGTCGCGCGCGGCGGCTGCGGCCAGGCGGCGCAGGACGAGGTCCATGTGCTCGACGGTGGGGGCGGTGACGGCACCGATGGAGGTGATCGTCTTCTCGACCGGGCTGAGGGTCATTTCGGGTGCGGCCAGGGTCCGGCCGGGGCGGCGGCTCCGGAACTGGGTGCGGCGTCGGCGGCGCAGCATCAGCAGCATGGACCCTGCGAGGAGCGCCCCTCCCCCGGTGAGGCCGGCGAGCATCCACGGCGCCACGGTTGGGC
>JAOATP010000132.1:1995-3833 GCA_030158185.1 Propionicimonas sp. | reverse complement strand
CCAGTTGGCCTCGATGCCGACCATGTACGGCGCCGAGCGGTTGCCGACCGGGGAGTCGCTTCCGGGCACCTCGGCGATCGCGCCACCGTTGATCCAGACGTCCAGCGACGTGAGGGGCGAGGGGCGGCTCGCTGCGGACTCGATCAGGGCTGTCACGGCGTCCGGCTCCAGGGCGGAGAGGTGGGACGACTTCCAGTAGTAGCGACCTCCGCGGGGGTAGTCCTCGTCGAAGAACTGTTGCGCCTCCACCCACGGCACCACCCCGCTGAGATCGGTGAGCACCGTCCCGAGCTCCCGGAGCGGGGCGCAGACCTCCTGACCCTCCGCCGCGTCGCCGACGTACACGCAGACGACGCCGAGGAAGGGCTGGCCCCAGAGCCCCTCGGGAAACACGTCCGACTCGGGGAACGTCCAGAAGACGGCGAGGGGGGCGAGTCCGCGCGGTGCGGTACCGACGAGTTCGATGAGGTTCGCCAGCACCTGCCGTGCCTCTGCGACCGGGAACGTGAGGAAGGCCAGGTGGACGTCGGGGCCGACCGGGTGGGCCTTGTAGTCGAGGGCCGTGACAACTCCGAGGTCCCAGCCACCGCCCCGGAGTGCCCAGAAGAGGTCGGGATGCTCCTGTCTGCTCACGGTCAGCAGCCGGCCTTCGGCCGTCACCACCTCCGCGGCAAGGACGTTGTCGCAGCTGAGGCCGTGCTTGCGGCGCATCCAGCCGTAGCCGCCGGCGAGGGTGAGCCCGGTGACGCCGGTCTCCGACACCAGGCCGAGCGGCACCGCCAGACCGTGCGCCTGGGTGGCCCGATCGACGTCGCCGATCAGGGCCCCACCGGACGCGTGCACGCGAGCGGTTCCGCCGTCGACCGTCACCTCGCGGAGCCCGCCCAGGTCGACCACGAGCCCACCGTCGAGCACGGCGGAGCCGGCCACGTGGTGCCCGCCGCTGCGCACGGAAACCCCGAGGTCGTTGCTGCGCGCGAACCGGACTGCCTCGGCGACATCGGCAGCGTCCACACAGGTCACGACCAGCTCGGGATGGCTGTCGATGGTGCCGTTCCAGACCCGGCGGGACTCGTCGTAGGCGGCATCTGCGGCGCTGACAACGGAACCGCGGACGGCCCCGGCCAGCTTCTGGAGTGCCTCGATCCTCATTCCCAAAGTCTGGTGTCGGGGCCGATCAGCCCGGAATGCGCAACTGTGCGCCGGGCCGCGCCAGGCACCCTGATGCGCGCTTAGCATCTCTAGAGATGCTTGATTGGCATCTCTAGAGATGCTAAGCTCGCCCGAACTGGGATCGAAACAACAAGGAGGGTGACATGGCAAAGACAATCGGAGCCATCATGGGCTTCGTCCACTTCCTCACTGACGACCCGACCCGCCGCGAGGAATGGCCACAGCACGTGCGCACGATCCTCGACGTCCTGGAGCCTCGTAGCGCCCGTTGATGAGAACGCGCCCCGAATCACAGTAGGGTGCTGCGTGTGTTGACGACGTCCCAGGCGGCTGAACTCGTGGGCCTCCCGAAGGAGCAGTTCCGCTCTGCGATGTCCAAGGAGCGCAAGAACGGCAAGGAGTTCCACGCCCCGCGCGACAAGTGGCTCGACGCCCGTACCCCGCTGTGGGACGAGAAGAAGGTGCTTGCCTGGGCCAAGGCCCGCAAGAAGCGGAAGAAGCGCGAGAAGGCCGACAAGCACGACAAGGACTGACGACTGGTTCTTGTCGACGCGCCACCGGGACGACCACCCAGCCCGCTCGTTCCTCCCGAAAAGTGCCCTCGCTCCCGGTATTCCGGGAGCGGGGGCACTTTTCGGGCGCGAGGAGGCGGGGGGTCCGTGCTT
>JAOATP010000132.1:0-1985 GCA_030158185.1 Propionicimonas sp. | reverse complement strand
TGCTTGTGGTGCTCCGGCCAGAGGGACGGGGCGTCGGCGGCGAAGGCCTTGAGGATCCTGTCGGACGCCTCCAGCGCCGACAGGTCGCCGGCCTCCACCCGCGCTTCGAGGTCCTTGCGGATGGCGCTCACGGAGGTGGAGGTGCGCAGTGCGTCCTCCAGTTCGCCGCGGACGAGGGCCCACAGCCATTCACGCTGCTGGTGGGCCCGGCGTGCCTCCAGCTGGCCGTCCTCCTCGAGCGCTGCCCTGTGGCCGACGATCGCCTGCCAGACCTCGTCGAGGCCCTTGCCGGTGAGCGCACTCGACGTGAGCACCGGTGGGCGCCGGGCGTTGGGGTCGGACGTGATGAGCTTCATGGCGATGGACAGCTCGCGCGCCGTCACCCGGGCCTCGCCCTCGTTGTCGCCGTCGGCCTTGTTGACGGTGATCACGTCGGCCATCTCGAGAATGCCGCGCTTGATGCCCTGCAGCTGGTCCCCCGCCCGCGCAAGCGCGATCAGCAGGAACGTGTCGACCATGCCGGCAACGGCCACCTCCGACTGCCCGACACCGACGGTCTCCACGAGCACGACGTCGAACCCTGCGGCCTCGAGCACCAGCATCGACTCCCGCGTGGTGCGGGCGACGCCACCGAGGTGCGCCCCGGCCGGCGAGGGACGGATGAACGTGTTCTCGCTCTGGGCGAGCTCCCCCATCCGCGTCCGGTCGCCGAGGATCGATCCGCCGGTTCTTGCAGAGGTCGGGTCGACGGCCAGCACGGCGATCCTGTGGCCGGCGTCGATCAGCTTGCGGCCGAGGGCGTCGATGAAGGTCGACTTGCCGGCACCGGGCACCCCGGTGATGCCGACACGTACGGCCTTGCCCGAGTACGGACGGAGGATGCGCAGCAGGTCGGCAGCGACGGCGTGGTGCGCCGGCTTGCTGGACTCAACCAGCGTGATCGCGCGTGCGATCGCCGTCCGCTCACCGGCCAGCACCTGCTTGGCGAGCAGGTCCGGGTCGAGGTTGGGACGGCGCACGACGGCAGGATCGCGCTGGGGAGGGACAGCATCGCCGTACTGCCTCCCCGGGGTCGGATCCGACCTCAGGTACAGCGGCGCCCTGCCCTCTTCACCAGCGCGGTCCTCATCCACGGCGCGGTCCTTGCGGGTCCAGGTCACGCAGCGTCGAGCCGCTCACGCAGCTTGGTCAGCAGCTCGACGGCAGACTCCGGGATCACGGTTCCGGGCGGGTAGATCGCGTCGGCTCCGGCGGCGTACAGCTCGTCGAAGTCCTGGGCGGGGATGACCCCACCCACGACGATCATCATGTCCGGGCGACCCAGCTCGTCCAGCGCCTTGCGCAGGGCGGGCACGAGGGTCAGGTGACCGGCGGCCAGCGAGGAGACACCCACGACGTGGACGTCGGACTCGACGGCCTGGCGTGCGGTTTCCTCGGGGGTCTGGAACAGCGGACCGACGTCGACGGTGAAGCCGAGGTCGGCGAACGCCGTCGAGATGACCTTCTGGCCACGGTCGTGGCCGTCCTGGCCCATCTTGGCGACGAGGATGCGCGGACGGCGTCCCTCTGCCTTCTCGAACGCCTCGACCAGCTCGCGGGCCTTGACGACCCCGTCGGTGTTGCCGGACTCCGAGTTGTACACACCAGAGATGGTACGGATGTTCGCGGTGTAACGCCCGAACACCTTCTCCAGCGCGTCGGAGATCTCGCCGACGGTTGCCTTCGCCCGCGCAGCGTCGATCGCCAGCTTGAGCAGGTTGCGGTCGGGATCGGTGGAGTCGACGTTGCCGGCTGCCCAGGTGAGCTTCTCCAGCGCAGCCATGGTTGCGGCCTCGTCGCGCTCGGCGCGCAGCTTCACCAGCTTGGCGATCTGCTCGTCGCGGACCTTGCCGCCGCCGACCTTCAGCACCTCGGGCACAACGTCGTTCTCGACGGTGTACTTGTTGACGCCGATCAGCGGCTGGCGGCCGGAGTCGATGCGGGCC
>JAOATP010000131.1 GCA_030158185.1 Propionicimonas sp. | reverse complement strand
GCGGCAAGGTCGGTCACGGTGACGGAGGTCACCTTGGCCGGGCTGAGCGCCTGGGCTACGAAGTCGGCGGGATCGTCGGAGTAGTCGATGATGTCGATCTTCTCCTCGTTCAGCTCGTGCATCACCGCGCGCACCCGCTGGCCCATCGGGCCGATGCAGGCACCCTTCGCCGACACGTCGGCGTTGTGGCTCCTGACGGCCATCTTCGTGCGGTGCCCGGCTTCGCGGGCGATCGCCATGATCTCGACGATGCCGTGCTCGATCTCCGGCACCTCCATCTTGAAGAGCTTGGCGACGAGGTTCGGGTGGGTGCGGGAGACGACGACGGTCGGCCCGCGCATCTCGCGTCGCGCGCTGACGACGTAGACCCGCAGCCGCTTGCCGTGGCTGTAGTCCTCGCCGGGTGACTGCTCGGCCTGCGGCATGATCGCCTCGATGCTGCCGAGGTCCACGCGGACGGTGCGGGAGTCGCGGTCCTGCTGGACGACCCCCATGAGGATGTCCCCCTCGACGCCGGCGAAGTGCCCGTACTTCTGTTCGTCCTCTGCCTCGCGGAGGCGCTGGAAGATGACCTGGCGGGCTGTCGCTGCCGCGACCCGGCCGAAGCCCTCGGGGGTGTGCTCGTACTCGCCGATCCTGTTGCCCTCTTCGTCGAGCTCCGGGGCGAGGACGCTGACCTTGCCGCTGCGGCGGTCCACCTCGACGCGGGCGCCGTCGACGGCTCCCGGGGTCTTCTGGTAGGCGTTCAGCAGTGCATCGGTGAGGGCGTCGATCAGCACTTCCATGCTGATTTCCTTGTCACGTTCCAGCGCCTTCAGTGCGCTCATGTCGACGTCCATGTCAGTCCTCCTCTTCCTCTTCCTCGTCCTCTACCGCGTCTTCTGCTTCGAGCTCATCTGCTTCGAGCGGGCGGTTCAGTTCGATCTGCACGACGGCCCGGGTGATGGTGTCAAGGGGGATGCTTCGCGACTGGCCCTCGACGTCCACCTGGACGGCGGTCTCGTCGACGCTCAGCACGCGTCCGGTCAGCTGCTCTCCCGCTGCGTCGATCGCAACGAGGCGACCGGTGTTGCGCCGGAAGTGCCTGGCTTCGGTGAGCGGACGGGTGACGCCACGCGAGGAGACCTCGAGCGTGTAGGGGCGTCCCCGGGTGACGTCCGCGTCGTCGAAGGCTGCCGAGATGGCACGCGTCGTCGAGGCGATGTCGTCGAGGGAGGGACCTCGGCCCTTGGGGCCGTCACCGTCGAGGAAGATCCGCACAACGGAGCGCTTCCCCGCGGACAGCACCTCGATCCGGTCCACCTCGAGGGAGTGCGCTGCGGCCACCGGTGCGACCAGTGACTCGATGTCAGCGGTGTTCATGACCTGATCCTCGATCCGATTGTGAGTTGCGATTGTGTGAGGCGCGGACGCAAAGCACCGTGCGACCTGCCAATCCTAGGCGAGGTCGGCGTCCTTTCCGTACGACTCAGGCGGTGACGAGTGCCACCAGGTGCCCGACGGCCTCAGCCAGCGGCACCTCCACCCGGTCGCCGGACGCACGGTCGCGCACCTCGACGAGGCCGTCGACGAGGCCGCGGCCCACCACAACGGACGTGGGCATGCCCATGATCTCGGCGTCGGCGAACTTCACCCCGGGGCTGGCCTTGCGGTCGTCCAGCAGCACCCGGAGGCCGGCGGCATCGAGGTCGAGCGCCAGCTGTTCGGCTGCTGCGGCGATCTCCTCGCCCTTGCCGGTGGCCAGCACCTGCACGTCGAAGGGGGCCAGCGCCCGCGGCCAGGCGAGTCCGTGGTCGTCGCAGGTGGCCTCTGCCACGGCCGCGACGGCGCGGGAGACGCCCACGCCGTAGGAGCCCATGGTGACGGTGACGAGCTTGCCGTTCTGGTCGAGCACCTTCAGGCCGAGGGCCTCGGCGTACTTGCGGCCGAGCTGGAAGATGTGGCCCATCTCGATGCCGCGGGCGAGGCTGAGCGGACCCGAGCCGTCGGGGGCCGGGTCGCCGTCGCGGATCTCTGCGACGTCGAGGACGCCGTCTGCCGTGAAGTCGCGGCCTGCGACGACGTCGACGAGGTGCGTGTCGATCACGTTGGCCCCGGTGATCCAGGCGGTGCCGGGCACGACACGGGGGTCGGTGAGGTAGCGGACCTTGAGCGGGCCCTCTGCACCGAGGTGCTGGACGGCAGCGCCGTCGACAACGGACACCGGCCCGATGTAGCCCTTGACGAGCGCGGGGTTGGCGGCGAAGTCGTCGTCGGCGACCGGTGCGGCCTCCGCGGGGCTGACAGCGGCCTCGAGACGCTTGGCGTCGATGTCGCGGTCACCGGGCACGCCGACGATCAGCAGCTCGCTGCGACCGTCGGGGTGAACGAGCTTGAAGACGACGTTCTTGAGGGTGTCGGCGGCCGTCCAGGGACGGTCGGCGCGCGGGAACGCTGCGTTGGCCGCAGCGACGAGTTCGACGATCGTGCCGGTGCCGGGGGTGTCGACAGCGCGGGCGGCAGGCAGGTCGCCGGCATCCACGGTTGCCGGGGCTGCGATGCTGACGGCCTCGACGTTGGCTGCGTAGCCACCGGGTGAGCGGACGAAGGTGTCCTCACCGCTGGCCGAGATCGCGAGGAACTCCTCCGAGGCCGAGCCACCCATGGCGCCCGACATTGCCTTGACGATCACGTAGTCGAGGCCAAGGCGGTCGAAGATCCGGATGTACGCCTGGCGGTGCGCCTCGTAGGACGCATCCAGCCCGGCGTCGTCGACGTCGAAGGAGTAGGAGTCCTTCATCACGAACTCGCGCCCGCGCAGCAGGCCGGCGCGCGGACGGGCCTCGTCGCGGTACTTGGTCTGGATCTGGTAGATCGACAGCGGCAGGTCCTTGTAGGACGAGTAGAGGTCCTTGACCAGGAGGGTGAACATCTCCTCGTGGGTCGGGCCCAGCAGGTAGTCGCCACCCTTGCGGTCCTTGAGCCGGAAGAGGTTCTGCCCGTACTCCGTCCAGCGGTGTGTTGCCTCGTAGGGCTCGCGCGGGAGCAGCGCGGGGAACCGCACTTCCTGGGCGCCCATGGCGTCCATCTCCTCGCGGACGATCTCCTCGACCAGCTTCAGCACCCGCAGGCCCAGCGGCAGCCAGGTGTAGATGCCGGGAGCGGTGCGGCGGATGTAGCCGGCGCGGACGAGCCAGCGATGGCTGGCGACCTCGGCGTCGGCGGGGTCTTCGCGAAGGGTGCGGACGAACAGCTGGGAAAGGCGGGTGATCACCGGCTGATCCTAGGGGACGGAGGCCTCACACCGCCGACCTGGGCGCTCCCGTGGCCACCCGCCGCCGGTCGCGAAGGAGGAGGACACCTAGTCCTTTCGCCAGTAGCCCTTCACGATGACCGCTTCCGACGGGATGGCCCAGCGCTCGCCGAGGAGCTCGCGGGCGATCGGGACGACGCCGGACTCGGCAGCGACGAAGGCGAGGACGTTGCCGGACGGGCGGTCGGTGGCCGTCATGCCGGCCAGGGCCTCTGCGAGGTTCTCGCCGGGCCGCACGAGGATGGTGAGGGTGGTGGCGTCGTCGATCGGGAGCGGCACCTGCACGTTGTCGGCGGACACCTCAACGACCACCCGGGCCGGCGTCCCCGGCCTGCGCTGGCGCAGGAAGCGGGTGATGGCAGGGATGGCGGTCTCATCCCCTGCGAGGAACAGCGCGTCCGGTTCACCGGCGATGGCGTTGCTGCGGCGCGGCCCGCCGATCGCGCACACCGAACCGATCCGGGCGTTCGCAGCCCACTCCGAGCCCGTCCCGCTGGCGTGCACAAGGAAGTCGAAGTCGACCCAGCCGGCCTCCGTGTCGTTGTCCACCGGCGTGTACTCGCGGCTGTCGAACTCCCGCCACTGTTCCGGCGTCGGCGGGGCCGCCGATCCGGGCGGGGCGAGGAAGAGGCGCACGTGGTCGTCCGCCCCGGGGGCGTTGAAGCCGCGCAGTTCCGGTCCCGCCAGCCGCACCCGCACGTAGGCGGGCGTCAGCCAGGTGCGCGACAACAGGGTCGCCGACCGCAGGGTCGACTCCATTGGCACTGTCTGGAAGCCGACGGTGGCTGTGGCTGTCATGGCACTCCTGTGCTGGGTGGCGTGTGGTCGAGGACTCGGATCGAGGGTAGCCTCCCCCACCCGCTGCCCCCCGTGGAGTTTCTGTGAACCGGCGGGAGCCTCGTGAGTAGTTCTGCTTGCCACTGGCAGGATGGCGGGGTGACTCAGACTCCACTCCCCGACGGCGCCGTGCGTGTGGCTGCACGCCTGGCAGAGCTCGGCCACCCCCACGAGGTGGTGATGCTGCCGGTCACCGGACGCACCGCTGCCGACGCCGCGTCCGCCCTCGGCGTCGAACTCGGCCAGATCGCGAAGAGCATCGTGTTCCGGCGCACGTCCGACGACGCGGCGGTTCTCGTGGTCACCTCGGGCGACCTGCGGGTGGACGAGAGAAAGGTGGCTGCGCTGGTGGGCGCGCTGGGCCGAGCGGATGCCGACTTCGTCAAGGCCTCCACCGGCTTCTCGATCGGAGGGGTGTCGCCGGTGGCCCACACCACACCACCCGTGATCCTGATCGACGCCCAGCTGTTCCGCTTCACCCAGGTCTGGGCGGCAGCCGGCCATCCCTACGCCGTGTTCCCGCTCGCCCCCGACGAGCTGGTGCAGCTCACCGGCGCCCCGGTCGCGGAGATCTCCTAGCTGTCGATCCGCCTCAGGATCAGAAGAGGATGGTGGCGAACTCCCCCACCTGTTCGTACCCGACCCGCTCGTAGCAGCGGATCGCGCGCGTGTTGAAGTCGTTCACGTACAGGCAGGCGATCGGGTAGTCGGCGAGCACGTACTCGGTCACGCCCGCCATGGCCGGCTCGGAGAGCCCGCGTCCGCGCAGGGCCGGGTCGAGCCAGACACCCTGGATCTGCGCAGCCGAGCCGCTGGCTGCGCCGATGTCGCTCTTGAAGACCACCCGGCCGCCCTCGACGATGCCGAACGCGCGGCCCTGGTCGACGAGCCAGCGGCAGTAGCTGCGGTAGCCCGTGTCTCCGCCGGCGAGCGGGTCTGCACCCACCTCCTCGGTGTACATGGCGACAGAGGCGGTGAAGTAGCTCTCGAACTCCGCAGAGGTGATCGGCCGGACCCTGGGGTCGGCGGGAATGCGGGGCGCATCTCCGATGGCCAGCACCGGCTGCCGGGCACGCACCTCGCGCACCTGGGAGTAGCTCTTGCCCCAACGGTCCCCCAGCGCACGCCAGAACGGCAGGACGAACCAGGACGGCCCGACGATCGACTGGCTGTTGCGGCGGCGCCCGGCTGCCTCGACAAAGGCGGGCAGTGCCCCGGCGTCGTTCACCACCGGCACGAGATTCGCGCCGATGTGCAGGAGGGCCTCCGGATCCGTCGCGGGCCAGCCCCAGAGCACCCCGGGGGCGCCGTGGTTGAGGATCCCGGCGTCGATCCGCGAGCCGACGAAGACGTTCGTGACCGGGTCCTCAGCGACCAGTCGCCGGGCCACGGGAGCGTCCCAGCTGGTGAGGATCCGGGCGGTCATGGCCCTAGCCGACCGAAACCTGGACCGGCCCGGATTCGGTGGCCGGCATCTGCGCTGCGAGCCGGTTGGCCTCCTCGATCAGGGTGGCGACGATCTCGGATTCCGGCACGGTCTTGATGATCTCGCCGCGGACGAAGATCTGGCCCTTGCCGTTGCCGGAAGCGACGCCGAGGTCTGCCTCGCGGGCCTCGCCGGGACCGTTGACGACACAGCCCATCACGGCGACCCGCAGCGGCACCTCCATGCCGGTGAGACCTTCGGTGACCTCTTCGGCGAGCTTGTAGACGTCCACCTGGGCGCGACCGCAGGACGGGCAGGAGACGATCTCGAGGTGCCGGGGGCGCAGGTTCAGCGACTCGAGGATCTTGATGCCGACCTTCACCTCCTCCGCCGGCGGGGCGGACAGCGAGACGCGGATGGTGTCGCCGATGCCCTTCGCCAGCAGCGAGCCGAAGGCGACGGAGCTCTTGATGGTGCCCTGGAACGCAGGGCCCGCCTCGGTGACGCCGAGGTGCAGCGGGTAGTCGCAGGCATCGCTGAGCTGCTCGTACGCGCGGACCATGACGACCGGGTCGTGGTGCTTCACCGAGATCTTGAAGTCACGGAAGCCGTGCTCTTCGAAGAGGCTCGCCTCCCACATCGCGGACTCGACGAGCGCCTCAGCCGTCGGGGCGCCGTACTTCACCAGCAACCGCTTGTCGAGGGAGCCGGCGTTGACGCCGATCCGGATCGAGACACCCGCGTCCGTGGCTGCCTGGGCGATCTGCTTGATCTGGTCGTCGAAGGCACGGATGTTGCCGGGGTTCACGCGGACGGCTGCGCACCCGGCATCGATCGCTGCGAACACGTACTTCGGCTGGAAGTGGATGTCGGCGATCACGGGGATCTGGCTCTTCTTGGCGATGATGTGCAGCACGTCGGCGTCGTCCTGGCTGGGGACGGCGACGCGCACGATGTCGCACCCGGTGGCCGTGAGCTCGGCGATCTGCTGCAGCGTGCCGTTGATGTCTGTGGTCTTCGTCGTGGTCATCGACTGCACCGAGATCGGGGCGCCACCACCGACGAGCACCTTGCCGACCTTGATCTGCCGGGTTGGCCGACGTGGGGCGAGGACGGGCGGCGGTACGGCGGGCATCCCCAGGTTGATGGTCATGGACTCCTCGTTCGACAAGCGGCGGTGGCCGTTACCGACCACCGGCTGACAGCCTACCCATCGCTCCCATTCCCTCAGGGCGGCGCAACGCGCTGTCGCAGTTCTGCGAACCGCAGCGGGGCCGGCTCAGTGCGGTGCGGGTGATCGGACCCGCTTCATCACGCGGAACTGAGCCGGGCAATCTGGTCGAGCGCCGCCAGCGTGCCGGCCAACCCGTCCACCGCCCGGACCTGCGCGCCGACGGCTGCTGCGCGATCGCGATGGAGGCCGCCGGTGAGTGCCACCACCAGCCCCGCAAGGCGGCCTGCGGTCAACCGGTGCAGTGGCACGTGGCGCGGGCCCACACCAAGGACCGCGAGCCGGCGTGCGTGGAAGTACTGGTCGAACATCGCGGGCACGGCGACCGACGGAACCCCGGCCCGCAGGCCGGCGACGGTGGTCCCGGCTCCACCGTGGTGGACCACGCCGGCCATCAGCGGGAACAGCCAACTGTGCGGAGCGTCGGCCAGCGTGCACACCCGGGCGTCCAGGATCGCTGGCTCGGCGCCACGCAGGGCCGGGGTCACGATCCGGCAGCCGGACAGCCGGGCGGCCTCGACGATCAGGTCCAGCCAGCGCCGCCCACCGCTGTCGTTCAGGCTGCCAAGGCCGACGAAGACCGGCTTCTCGCCGGCGTCGAGGAAGGCCTGAAGCTCCTCGGGCGGAGCCCAGTCCGCCGGCACTCCCGCGGTGATCGCACCGGTCTGGAGGCAGGTCGGCGGCCAGTCCGGCGCCGACGGCAGCAAGGTGGGGTCGGCGGCAAGGAGGATGGGCTCCCGATCGACCTTGGCCGTACTCTCGCGGGCCGACAACGGCCGGAGTCCGAGTTGCGCGCGCAGGACCGAAGAGGTGGCACGGGACAACCCCGACGTGGTCTCCCAGTACCACTGGGTGACCACCCGGTCGCGCCACCGCCAACCCAGGAACCAGCGTCCCTCCAGGTGGCTGTCCCGGTGCGTCGTCGGCAGGATCCCGGCGTGCAACAGGGTCACCGGCCGGCAGCCGCGCGCTTCGGCGAGGGCAAGGGCGCAATCCCGGGAGGCAAGCCCGGACACCACAAGGGTGCCGGGCTCGACGAGGTCGCTGAGCGTGGCCGCCAGCGGCTCGGCCAACCCGGACAGCCAGCGATGGAGCAGGAGCGGCTGGGCCAGCGGGGTGCGTAGTGCAAGCTGGCCGAGCCAGGTCCGGCCGAGGTGCTCCATCGTGGCCATGGTGGTTCCGGTCCCACGGAAGTCCGCTCCATGGGAGCGGACCAGCCGGGCATAGTCGTCCACAGCCACCACGGTCGCGGGGACACCCCGTGCTGCAAGGGCCCCGGCCAGGATCGCCATCGGTTCGACGTCGCCGCGGGAACCGATCGCAACGAACGTGACCCGGTCGGGCATCGTCAGAAGATCTGCACCGGGCTGATGATGTCGGCGAGGATGAGTGCCACGCCGCTGATCAGCAGCAGCGCGCCGACGGCGTAGGCGATCGGCAGCAGCCTGGCTGTATCGAAGAACCCGTACGGGCGGCGCTTGAACAGCCTGGCGCCCTGCCGCCGCAGCCACTCGTAGATCGCCCCTGCGATGTGCCCGCCGTCCAGCGGCGGGAGCGGGACGAAGTTGAAAAGGGCGAGGAAAAGGTTCACGGAGGCGAGCAGGGAAGCAAAGGTGACGATCTTCGCCGACAGGTCCACCTGGTCGGAGGCGACGACCTGGCCCGCGACGGTACTGGCCCCGAGGATGCTGATCGGGTCGTACAGGCTGCGGGGCTGTCCGGTGACCATGCCGACCACAACGTGCCACACCTTGACCGGGAACTGGACGAGGGCGACGACGCTCTGCTGGGTCATGGTCCACATGTCGCCGAGCACCTGCACCGGCCCGCCCTTGACCAGCTCGAACTGCGGGCTGACGCCCATCCAGCCGGCCGAGATGCGGCGTCCGGGGTCGAGGTTGTCAGCGACGCCGTTGATGACGGTGTGCACGGGGGTGAGCTCAACGGTCGCGCCGGCACGCTCGACGACGAGGCGGGCCTCGCCGTCGAGGTTCGCACGGATCAGCGCGCTGAGCTCTGCGTAGGTGTCGACGGCCACCCCGTTGAAGCTGGTCACGCGGTCGCCGACCTGCAGGCCGGCCAGCGCTGCGGGCGACTTCGGGTCGGCAGCGGTGCACTCGGTGCGCGACGAGTCGGTGAGGATGCACGGCTGGACGAAGGCGATGGTCGTCTGCGGCCGCTGGACGCCGTAGAGGCCGGTGACAAGGAGCAGGAGCACGAAGGCGATCAGCAGGTTCATCGCGGGGCCGCCGGCCATCACGACCAGCTTCTGCCACGTCTTCTTCTGGTAGAACAGCCGGTTGTCGGCGACGTCGGTGGGGGTGATCTCCTCCCACTCCGCTGCGCGGGCGGAGTCGGCGAACTCGGCGAGGCGGGTGCGGCGGGCCGGCCTGCCCTCTGCCGGCGGTGGGTACATGCCGAGCAGGCGGACGTAGCCGCCGAGCGGGAGCCACTTGACGCCGTACTCCGTCTCGCCGCGGGTGGTCGACCAGATGGTGGGGCCGAAGCCGACGAAGTACTTGGGCACCCGGACGCCGAACAGCTTGGCTGGCACCATGTGCCCGATCTCGTGCAGCCCCACCGAGACCATGATCAGCGCGAAGAACGCGATCGCGAACCCGATGACGGTGACGGTTTCCATTCAGTACTCCTGGTCGATCCGGTGGGCTGCCTCGGCGCGTGCCCAGGCGTCCGCTGCAAGGACGCCGGCCACGCTGAGCGGCCGGTCCTCCGACAGTGAGAGGTGGGTGTCCACCACGTCGGCTATCACGTCAACGATGCCAGGGAAGTCCAACCGTCCGGCGCAGAAGGCGTCGACGCAGGTCTCGTTGGCGGCGTTGTAGACCGCAGGGGCAAGCCCGCCGGCCTGCCCACAGCGGCGTGCCAGCTCGACGGCGGGGAACGCGACGTCGTCCAGCGGCTCGAACGTCCAGCTCGCAGCCTTCGTCCAGTCGCAGGGGGCAGCGGCGTCGGGGAGCCGGTCCGGCCAGGTGAGGCCGAGGGCGATCGGCAGCCGCATGTCGGGCGGGGAGCACTGGGCGATGGTGGAGCCGTCCCAGAACTCGACCATGGAGTGCACGATCGACTGCGGGTGCACGACCACCTGGATGGCTGCGAGGTCGACGCCGTAGAGCAGGCCGGCCTCGAGGAGCTCAAGACCCTTGTTCACAAGGGTGGCGGAGTTGATCGTGATGACCCGGCCCATGGCCCAGGTCGGGTGCGCCATCGCCTGGTCTGGCGTGACGTCGCGGAGCTGGTCGCGGGTGCGTCCGCGGAACGGGCCGCCGGAAGCGGTGAGGATGAGCCGGCGCACTTCTTCGGCCCTGCCACACCGAAGGGCCTGGGCGAAAGCGGAGTGCTCGGAGTCGACGGCGACGATCTGGCCGGGGGCTGCCGCGTCGGTGACGAGGCGTCCGCCTATCACCAGCGATTCCTTGTTGGCGAGGGCGAGGGTCGTGCCGGCTGCCAGTGTTGCGAGCGTGGGCTCGAGGCCTGCTGCACCGGTGATGCCGTTGAGGACGACGTCGGCATCCATCGCCGCGAGCCGGGTGGCCGCATCCGATCCGGCCCAGACCTCGATGCCGGGGAGTTGGGCTGCGACGCGGTCGGCGGCGTCCGGATCACTCACGGCGACGACACGGGGGTGCAGCGCGCGCGCCTGGTCGACGAGCAGTCCCACCGACGAGCCGCCCGCTGCGAGGCCGGTGACCTGGAAGAGCTCCGGACGGGCGGTGATCACATCGATCGCCTGTGTGCCGATCGAGCCGGTACTGCCCAGAATCACGACCTGACGCATGCCGGCCCAACCTCTCGCTCACAACCCACCATGGCAGCCTATCCGGCCGGGCCCAGGTGGCTATTGTGCGAGGGAGACAGGACCGCAACGAAGGGGTGAGATGCCGGAGATCGAGTCGCTGGCGTCCCTCGACGCGCAGCTGGCGACGGCGGGGACGCTCGCCGGGTGCTACGTGCAGTCGCTCGACCTCACCGGCCACAGCGACCGGCTCCTCGCCGCCGACGTGTCGCACGCCGTGTTCCTCGGTTGCACGTTCGCGCCCGGCGTCGAAACGGTCCTGGAGAGCGGCGGCGCCCTGGTCTTCCCGAGCCTCCCCGACCTGCCGTTCAACCCCTACCGCTCGGGCCTCTATTCCGCTGACGAGCTCTATGCGGGCCTCGAACGCGGCCACCGCTACACCCTGGACGCCCGCGTCTACCGCTGGTGGCGGCACGTCGGTCAGCACCGCAGCCTGACCAGCGAGCTGGCCATGACCCTGCACGACCATGCGATCGCCGAAGCACTCGAGGACCTCGTCCTCACGGGGGCGGTCGGTGTGATGGGCGGCCACCAGCTCGTCCGTGGCTCCGCCGGCTACGCCGATGCCGCCGTCCTGGGAAGGGCGCTGGCAGCCACCGGACGGACGGTGCTCAGCGGCGGCGGGCCCGGGGCGATGGAGGCCGTGAACCTCGGGGCTGCCCTCGTCGGACCGCAGGCCGACCTCGCGACGGCGCTCGGGATGCTGGCCGAACGGCCACGGTTCGCCGACGACGTCGCGTCCTGGGTGGGGACGGGGCTGGCCGTCCGCGACCGGTTCGACCTCTCGGGGCCCAGCTACGGCATCCCCACCTGGCTGTACGGCCACGAGCCCCCGAACGTGTTCAGCGCAGGGATCGCCAAGCTGTTCTCCAACGCCATCAGGGAGGACGTGCTCCTGCGCCACGCATCCGGCGGCCTCGTCTGCCTTCCGGGGGCCGCTGGCACGATTCAGGAGGTGTTCCAGGCCGTCACCCCGCGGTTCTACGCCGGCGACGCAGAGACGGTACCGCCGCTGGTGCTGGTGGGCGTCGACTACTGGACGCGCGTGCAGCCGGCCTGGCCGCTGCTGGCCAGCCTCGCCAAGGGGCGTCCGATGGCTGCGGCCATCCACCTTGTCGACGCGGTGACAGAGGTTCCTGCGCTGCTGGGCTGAGCCGGAGCCCGGCGTTCAGGTGATCAGGCCGTGACGCAGGAACGACAGCCGGATCCCGTCCTCGTCCACGCTGGCCGTCACCTCGTCCGCGACGGACTTCACCGCTTCGGGTGCCTGGCCCATCGCCACGCCGACGGCAACATGCTCAAGCATCTCCAGGTCGTTGTAGCTGTCGCCGATGGCGATGGTGTCGGCGCGATCCACTCCGACGTGTGCGAGCAGCACATCGATGCCGGTGGCCTTGTTCACCCCCGGGAGCATCAGCTCGCCACTGGTGGGACCGAAGAGCGGCACCGACGACGGGATGACGTCGAAGCTGTCAGCGAACTCCACGCGAAGCTCGTCGAGCGTGACCTCGGCGAACAGGTAGATGACCTTGGTGATCAACGGGACGTAGGGGTCGACGCCGACCTTGATCGCTTCGACGAAGCCGAACAGCCCGCTCTCGAGCTCGGCGCGGACGTCCGCGTCCGTGACCGAGCCGGCGATCAGCAGGCGAAGGCGTTCGCGCACCTCGCTCGTGGCATAGATGCCGTCGTTGGCCTGGAAGTAGGAGTCGATGTGGTGTGCCTCGAAGAAGCGCAGGACGTGCTCCACCTCCTGGCGGGTGAGGCTGCGGTGCAGGAGAACGTCAGCGCCCACCTCGACGAACGCGCCGGACGCTGCGACGAGCCCGTCGAAGCCGATGTCGGTCAGTTCTGGCCACAGTTCTGCCGGCGACCGCCCGGTGCACAGGAACACCCGGTGCCCGTTGCCGCGGGCCTCGCGCACCGCCTGTCGGGCGCTGTCGGGCACCAGTCCGCTGTCGTTGACGAGGGTGCCGTCGACGTCGAGGAAGACCGCTTGGGTGTTGCCCATGTCGTCCGCCCTTCGCTGAACCCGGTCCCCCGATCGTCTCGCACCCATCGGGCCGGGCGACAATACTGAACACATTGACGCGAGCCGGACGGGTCGTGCTAGCCTCGTTGACGAGCGAACGCTCAACAGGGTTGTTACCCACATTGGGGCAAGACCTGAGACGCACCTTGGTGCCTCTCGGGTCTTTTTTGTTTCTTGTGCCAGGTGGGTGCACGCGGGGAAGGATTGACAATGACGTCCACAACACAACCAAGCACCGCAGAGGACATCGTCGACAAGGTCGGTGGTGCAGCGAACATCCTGAGCCTCACGCACTGCGCGACGAGGCTCCGCTTCGAACTCAAGGACGCAGGCCAGGTCGACCAGAAGCAGGTCGAGTCGATCAAGGGCGTCCTCGGCGCGGTGCCCCAGTCCGGTGACCGGTACCAGGTGGTCATCGGCGGCGGGGTCCAGACCACGTTCAACGAGATCATGAACCTCCCGGCGATGGCGTCGGTCGGCAAGGGCACCAGTGACGCGGACGTGAAGGCCCGTGAGCGCGCCAAGGCCCGGGGCAAGGTGGCCTGGCTCGACAGCTTCTTCGAGTACCTTTCCGACTCGTTCCGCCCGCTCCTTGGCGTGTTGCTGGGTGCGTCCCTGATCATCGCGTTCGCCGCAGTGCTGGACGCCTTCGGCATCATCGACTTCCGCGCCGCTGACAAGTCGGCGGGCTGGGTCTTCTGGGACGCCATGTGGCGCGGCGTCTTCTACTTCCTGCCGATCATGGTGGCCTACAACGCGTCCAAGAAGCTGAACGTCGACCCTTGGGTTGGCGCGACGATCATGGGGGCACTCATGACCCCCGAGTTCATCAGCCTCTCCGACACCTCGAGATTCACTGACACCGTGTGCTCGACGAATGCGCTGCTCGGTACCGAGTCGTGCGTGGCCAACATCTTCGGGCTGCCGATGCAGCTCAACGGCTACGGCGGCCAGGTGTTCGTGCCGCTGATCATGGTCGCTGTCCTCGGCCTCGTCTACAAGGGCCTCAAGCGGATCTTCCCGGAGAGCATCCAGATGGTGTTCGTGCCGTTCTTCTCGATGCTGATCATGGTCCCGGTGACCGCCTTCCTGATCGGCCCGCTCGGCATCTGGATGGGCAACGGTCTCGGTGCAGGCCTGGCCTGGCTGAACACGAGCGCGCCGCTGGTCTTCGCGATCATCATCCCGCTCATCTACCCGTTCCTCGTGCCGCTGGGCCTGCACTGGCCGCTGAACGCACTGATGCTGGTGAACATCCAGACCCTCGGCTACGACTTCATCCAGGGCCCGATGGGTTCGTGGAACTTCGCCTGCTTCGGCGCCACCGCAGGCGTGCTTGTGATCGCCATGCGCAACCGGAACACGGAAATGCGCTCGGTTGCGACCGGTGCTCTCGCCGCGGGCCTGCTCGGCGGTATTTCGGAACCGTCCCTGTACGGCATCCACCTGCGGTTCAAGCGGATCTACCCGCGCATGCTGGTGGGCTGTCTGGTCGGCGGCCTGATCACCGGCCTCCTCGGGGGCGTCAAGACCAACGCCTTCGCCTTCACCTCGCTGCTGACCATCCCGGTGTTCAACCCGATCTGGGTCTACGGCATCTCGATCGCCGCGGCCTTCGCAACCGCCATGATCCTCGTGATCATCTCCGACTACCGCACCCCGGAGCAGAAGGCCGATGAAGAGGCCGAACGCGCGCAGGCCGACGCCGACCGGGCAATGGAGAAGGCACGCAAGAGCGGCGCGGCTGTCGCAGCCGCGGCACCGGTCGTCACTGCCGCTGTCGGCGGCGGGGTCGCCACCCTGGTGAAGACCGACGTGGTGCTCGCCCCGGTGACGGGCAAGGTTGTCCCGCTGTCCGAGGTGGCCGACAAGGTGTTCGCCTCCAAGGCACTCGGCGATGGCATCGGGATCGTTCCCACCGACGGGCACGTCGTTGCCCCGGTTGCCGGCGTCATGGTGACCGTTGCCGACACCGGCCATGCGTTCGGGATCAAGACGGACGACGGCGTGGAGGTGCTGGTGCACGTCGGCATCGACACCGTCCGCCTGGACGGCAAGGGTTTCGACGTGGACGTGAGCAAGGACCAGCGGGTCGAGGCCGGTGACCTGCTGGCAAGGGTCGACCTGGACGCCGTCAAGGCCGCCGGGTACGACACCACGACGGTCGTGACCGTGATCAACACGATGGCGATGTCCTCGGTCGCTCCGCGGACGCCGTCCGAGGTCGTGGCCGGCGACCCGATCATCGACGTCGCTCGCTGAGGGGTTGCCTTGATCGCCACGTCCAGCGGCGCGACACTGGCCTGACATGGAGCTGTTGCGCGTCTTCAACAACAACCTCGTCCTTGCCCTGGACGAGGCTGGACGCGAGGTCATCCTGACCGGCCGCGGCCTGGGGTTCCAGGCCCGGCCGGGTCAGGAGATCGACCCGGCAAGGATCGTCCGGGTGTTCGTGCCTTCCGACGGCCGCGACCCCGACCACCTTGCCCAGCTCCTCTCGGGCATCCCGCCGGAGCACATCCTGCTGGTGGGGCTCGCCCTTGCAGACGTCGGGCTGGACAAGCTGTCACGCAACCCGGCGCTGGTCATCGCACTGGCCGACCACGTCAGCTTCGCCCTGCGGCGGATCTCGATGGGCATGGACCTGGAGTATCCGCTCCTCGCGGAAGTGCAGAACCTGTACGCCGAGGAGTACGCCGAGGCCAAGGCCCTGCTGACCGCCATCAACTCCCGCAGCAAGCTCCAGCTCCCCGCAGCGGAGGCGGTGGGGCTCGCGCTGCACCTGGTCAACGCCGGCTTCGCCACCGGTGACCTCTCCTACACGTACACGATGACCGGCGTCATCCAGCAGATGGTCGCCGTGATCGAACAGGCCTACGACCTTGACCTCGACTCGGGCAGCGTCAGCGTCGGGCGATTCGTCACGCACCTTCGCTACCTGTTCGTCCGGATCCACCAGCACAAGCAGCTCGACCAGAAGCACTCGACGATCGGTATCGCCATCCGTGAGGCGTACCCCAGCGAGGTCGAGTGCGCGCAGCGTCTTGCTGCGCTCCTCGAACTCCGCCTGGGGTCGAGCCTCACCGAGGACGAGATCTCCTATCTCGCCCTGCACATCGCCCGGGTCGCAGCCGACCAGGCGGACCCGGAAGAACAGCGGCGTCCCGAAGGCACGAGCCGAGCGTGACTGAACCCCGCGTGACGGACAACACCCGAGCCCACCGCTTCGAGGCCACCATCGACGGGCGGCTCGCGGGGTTCGCCGAGTACGAGCTGACCGACGAGCTGGTCGTCTTCACCCACACGGAGGTCGAGCCTGCGTTCGAGGGCCAGGGCATCGGCTCGGCCATCGCCCGCTTCGCCCTCGACCAGCTGCGGGCGGACGGGACCCGCAAGGCCCTGCCGGTCTGTCCCTTCATCAAGGGCTGGATCGAGCGGCACCCGGACTACCTCGACGTCACCTACGGCGCACGCCCTTCGCGAGCCGACTAGACCTTTTACGTGGCCACCCAGCCGCAGAGGGCAGTGTCAGTGGGGCCTGTTTGAATAGGACACATGTTCGACTATGTGGATGTGTCGGGGCTGGACGCGGGTGCCGCGTTGGGTGTGGTGGAGCAGGCCCAGACCGCGAAGCGGCA
>JAOATP010000130.1:41157-53373 GCA_030158185.1 Propionicimonas sp. | reverse complement strand
CTGGTTCAAGTCCAGTTAGGCCCACCAGATCTCCATGAGATCCACGCACCCCACTTCCCGCCTCCCTGACCAGGGCCGATGCCTGTTCAGGTCAGGTCGAGAGTTGGTCTGAAGACGCACGCTGGGTACTGCCCCGGGCCAGTCCGCAGCGCTGTTCACCGAAGGTTGGCGGCCACGTTGCGACCGTGTCGCCGGGGATCGTCCAGCGGAAGTCGCAGCTGTCGCAGCCCCAGGCGAGGGTCTTGGTGCGGGTGAGGCCCACCCCCGCCGCCTCGGCCATGACGTAGTCGAGGTCACACAGATAGGGGGTGAGTTCGTCGGCGCCATGGGCGTGGAAGAACTTCACCATGCCGCACTCGGTGATGTCGATTCCCCAGTCGAAGGTCCGACCGTCACCCTCAACGATGGCGTTGAGCCAGTCATCAGCGTAAGGACTCTGCTGGGTCCACTTCGCCTGCTTCTCCGCTCGCGACCTTCGCGGACGCAGCATGCGGGTGCGGATCGGTCGCGGGATGCGCTGGTAGCTGGACCTGGCGTAGTTGTGGAGGATCTCGCCTGCATCCTGCACCGTTCCGCCGTGGCGCAGCAGCACCCGGTACATCGCCAGTGCCCACGCCGACATGGCAAGTCCCGGGGTGTATCGGTTACGGCGTCCGCCCACGTAAGGAACCTGGGGGATGATCGGCAGGTACTCCTGAAGCATTTCCCGACGCATCTCGTCTGCTTCGGACGCTCCGAACCGCGCGTTCAGTGATTCGGTGTGCCGGCTGAGGAACTTCTTGAAGCGGCGAACTTTCCACTGCGTTGCCAGATCCATCCGCATCTCGCTCGTGGCGTTCATCATGCCTCCCCGGACGGCGGCGGCCCGGTGGGCCGGCAACCGCAGCCCCAATGAATTCAGGCTACCGCCGGCCCCCTGTGTCGAGGAACACAGGACGGTATTCACGTGACCGGTCCGGTGGGAAGAATCTGCTGCCAGATGCGCCTCACAGCCACCCAGGCCCTGTTCAGGACTGCCCTGGGTGCAGGTTCTTCCCACCGGATCGCGAGCAGTCGGCCGCGCGTCCCGATCGTGCTTGCTGCTCCGCAGACTCACGGGGGGCCAGGTGGGGAGATCAGCCAGCCACCTGCGCCGGCCGGCACCCGTCCACGGCTACCTCCCGCACCTGATCGAGTTGATCTGGAACCGCACCATCAACCCCGGACGCGTCTTCCACCTCCACCTCCCCCTCGACCAGGCAGCCGAGGCATACCGGGCGATGGATCAGCCCCGGGCCATCAAGGTGCTCCTCCAGCCCTGACCCGATGGACCTGAACCTGCGCGGCCTGCCCAAATCACGGATGCCTGGCCGCGAACGACCCGGCAGGGCGGTTGGGAAGAATCTGCCGCCAGATCTCCCCACAGAGCCAGCCCGCGCCATTGCGCGGCGCCTGAGTGCAGATTCTTCTCGAGGGCACTCTTGCCCGCCCCGCTGCCGATCCATCGACACCGTTCTCACGGCTGTGTAAACATGACGCCTTCCCACCGCTCCCGAAGGGAGTCGCCATGGCACCCGGCATCGACGAACTGCGGCCAAAGGTTGGCTGGCCGGGCTCGATCGTGGAGATCCTCGGCGCCGGGTTCTCGGCAGCCCGCGACGACAATGACGTCCAGGTCGGTGGCGTCCCTGCTCTCGTGATCGAGGCCGCACCCACCCGGCTCCTGATCCTTGTCGGCGAGGGCGCTGCCACCGGCCCGCTCACGGTCACGGTCGGTGGCGCCACGGCGGACGCCGGTGAGTTCCCGATCCTCGAGCATCCCGACGCGGCCGACACGCTGACTCCCGGCACGCCGGTGTTCTTCCACGGACCGCAGCACGGCACGCCCTCGACCAATCGCGCCGACCAGCGCGTCCTCGTCCTCCCGGTGTTCCCGAGCGACAACCCGCCACCGGCCGGAGTCGACCTCCTCACCCCGCAGCGCACCAAGTTCGACCAGGCCGACCACTTCTGGCGCGAAGCGTCCTACCGCTCCACCTCGTGGGCGTTCGACCACCACCCCGGGTGGCTACGCCTGCCCAAGGCGGAGACCTTCTACTTCGTCGACCAGACCCACGTGGACGCGGCCCGCCTCGCCTTCCTCGCCGCCGACCAGCGGATCGTCGGCGGTGGCGGGGTCATCTTCGGCTCGGCGCGGGGCGGGTTCCTGCCGGTGCTGCACCCGTCGCCGCTCTCCTGGAGCTTCCTGCTCGGCCCCGGCGGCGGGGACGGCACCCAGACCCTCGCCCTCCTGCGCGTGGGCAACCGGCTCTACACGGGCACCGCCGGTGGGGCCTTCTCCATCTACGACGTCAGCAATCCCGGCGCAGCCACGCTTGTGGGCCGGGTACCGCTCGTCGCGCCGGTGTGGGACATCGCCCTGCGAGGCAACACCGCAGTGGTCGCGCTCGGCCCGGCAGGCCTCGGAGCGGTCGACGTCTCCAACCCGGCCAATCCGAGCGTGTTCACCCCCGGCGCGGGCGCCAACACCAACTGGACGACGCGCGTCCGCCTCTCCGGCGACCGGGTCTACTCCAACCGTGGCGCAGCGCTGCGCATGCACACCGTCAGCAACACCGGAGCGTTCTCCTTCCTCGGCGAGGTCGACGCCCGGGCCTGGATCACCGGCATCGACGTGTCGCCGGGCGGCACGATCGCCGTCGCCACCGACGGACGCGGCCTGGTCACGCTGGAGGCGACGGCCGGTGGCGCACTGCAGCGCGGCACCAACACCGACCTTCCGTACCTGCGTGAGGTGACCATCAGCGGCGACCGCGCCTACGTGGCGGCGGCGGCCGACGGCCTGGCGGTGTACGACATCGCGAACCGGGCCGCGCCCGCACTGCTGGGCTCGAAGAAGTTCGTCAAGGACGCGAACTCGGTGGTGCTGCAGGGCAACGAGGCTGTCGTGGCCCTCGGCAGCCCGGTCCTCGTCTCCGTCGACGTCAGCAATCCGGCGGCCATGCGCCTTGCCTCACCCGAGCAGCAGGCCGGCAGCAACGTCCCGATGGCCGACCGCCGCGCCGCACTGCTGGGGAAGGCCGACGCGATCGGGATGGCCGTGGACTTCCACCGCGTCTTCCTCGATGCGCTCCGCGCCTGGTTCACGGCGACCGGCCGCGGCCCGGCCGACCTGGACGCCTACGAGGGCATCGCGGTCATCGTCCACAGCGGCGGCGTCCGCGCTCTCAGCGGCGTCTACGATGCCCTGCGCACCGGCGGCGAGGGCCTGCGGTTCAACAACGCCAAGGGCATCTTCTACGACGACAGCAGCGGTGCATGGACGACGCTGGCCCACGAGCTGGTGCACTGGCTGCGCGTCGGCGACGTCTACGAGGAGCGTTATGCGGACGGGCGCATCCTCACCGGCACCGCCGGCCCCTGGTGCATGAGCGGTGTGGATCCACTGGCGCCCCTCTTCTCCGCAGAGCGCATGCGCGACCATCTGGCGTGGCTCACCGTGGGACAGGCTCCCGGACCGGACGTGCGGGAACTGGTGTGGTCACCAACCTCGGCGATCGATGAGACCTTCGTCGTCGTCGCCCACGCCAGCGCGCCGGATCCCGACCCGAACCGCTACCAGGCACTGCGGCTGGTGGTCTCCTCGGGGATGACCTACTGGGTGGAGGTCCGGCAGGCCTCGCCGGCCGGGCTGCCCTTCGACCAGAACCTTCCGCTGGCGCCCGGCCAGCCGGGTGCCGTTGTCGTGATGCGCGCCACCGATGAGGAGAGCGTGGTCGACAACACCTTCGAGCGTCCGCTGCAGGTCATGGGCGTGCTCCAGCCAGGCCAGAAGGTGGTCGACGCCTCACGCAATCTGGTGATCACGGCAGAAGCGGTGGTCGGCGCCAACCCGCTGGCCTACCGGGTGCACGTGCAGTGGAACCAGCCCATTCCCGAGAACCCCGACGGCACCTTCGACCTCACGATCACGCCGTGGAACACCGACACCTACGAGACCGTGGACATCTGGGTGGACTCGACCCGACGCAATCCGGCCGGCAGCTACGAGTTCCACGAGCCGGGTGACCCCACGTTGCCCATCCTCAGCGGCGACCGGCCGTGGGTGGGCCACGACAACACGATCCATGCCCGCATTCGCAACACCGGCCCGCAGCAGGCGGACGACGTGTGGGTCTCCTGCTACATCACTCGGCCTCCGGGCATCGGCGACAACGGGGAGTGGCAGATCCTCGAGACCGTCAACCTGCCCGCGCTCCCCGCGTTCGGCGAGCGGACGGTCGACTTCGTCTGGCGGCCGGAGGTGGCCGCGCACACCTGCATGTCGATCGCGATCCTCCCGAAGCTCGGCGAGGTCACAGGGAAGAACAACCGGGCCCAGGAGAACATCGCCGTCTTCGACAGCGCTTCGGGTTCCTCGCACGCTCCGGTGATCCTCGAGGCCGAGATCCGCAACCCCTTCACGATCGCGAAGGAGATCCAGGTCCGCGTCCGCCGGCTGCCCGACCTGTGGCACGCCGTCGCCGACGTCTCCCGGGTGTGGCTGCCGCCGCGCGGGTCGGCGCCCGTGCGGGTGGTGATCTGGACCGACATCCAGACCTGGGGTCTCGAACGTGGTCCGGGAGAGCGCCTTGCGCTGCCGGCCATCGAGGGCTGGACGATCGACCACGACCACTGGCGCCCGATCGGGGGCACGCTCGCAGCGGTGCGGGCCGTACCGGGAGTGTCCATCGACCTCACGCTCGAAGCGGGCGGGGGAGCCATCTACGTCTGGGGCCGGCTGGATCCGCCCGCCTGGGACGTACCGACCGTCGCCGAGATCATCGACGAGGGTGGACGTGCGCTGCTGCTGTACGGCATGAGCGAGGGTGACGGGCGCTTCCACATGAACACGCCGGAGGCAGGGGTCAGGCTCGATCCCGGCCGCTACACCGTGCAGGTCTTCACCAGCGGCAGCGAGAACGCTGCCGAGACGGAGTCAGAGCTCCGCCTTGTCGAACTCGACGTGTAGCGCGAGTCGCTCACCCCCTGACCACGTCCGCCGTGCGGGTGTTCCAGCGCTCAGTGTGATTTCTCGCCACGGATGAAGGCGCTGGCAAAGGCGCCCTCGAGGCTGAGGATTGCCTCCTCGGGCGTGACGCCCCCGGGCAGGCTGCCCGGCGGGAGGGTTCCCGCCATGTCGACGAGGTCGTCGCGGGTGTAGGTGCGGGTGATCTGGATGCCCGCTCCTGCGAATCCTGCAGCCTCGAGCTTTGCGAGGTAGTCGGCGTCCACCAGGGCACCCGCGATGCAGCCCGTCCAGAGCCCCACCAGCGACACCCACTCCGGCGCCAGCGGGCGCAGCAGCACGATGTCGGAGACGGCGAACCTCCCGCCGGGACGCAGCACGCGGAACGCCTCACGCAGCACGGCGTCCTTGTCGGTGGAGAGGTTGATCACGCAGTTGGAGATCACCACGTCGACGCTGGCATCAGCCAGGGGGATGTCCTCGATGGTGCCCTTGATGAACGTCGCGTTGGCGATGCCCGCCTCTGCGCGGTTCCGCTCGGCGAGTTCGAGCATCTCGTCGGTCATGTCCAGGCCGTACGCCATGCCGTCCGGAGCGACCCGTCGCGCGGAGAGCAGCACGTCCAGCCCGCCGCCGGAGCCGAGATCCAGCACGTCCTGCCCTGGAAGGAGTTCCGCAAGCGCGGTCGGGTTGCCGCACCCCAGCGATGACGCGAGGGCGCCGGCGGACGGGGCGTCGTCCGCGTCGTAGAGCCCCGAACTGACCGGATCGTTCGCCCCGTCCCCACAGCACGCTGTGCCGCCGCAGCAACCCCCGTCGGCGAGCTGCAGCGAACTCCGTGCTGCGCTCGCATAGTGCTCCCGGACGGCTTCACGAAGTTCGAGTTGCTCGGCCACGACGATCTCCTTGCCTAGACGTTCATCGAAACAGAGTCTCTTGCACTGTTTCGAAGTATGTCAAGATAGGGCGGTGCCCAGAGAACTCGACGTCCTCGCCAGTGACGCGTGCTGCCAGCTCGCCACGACGACGATGGATGAGGCGGCCGCGGCCCGGATCGCACCGATGTTCAAGGCCCTGGGCGACCCGGTACGCCTGCGGCTGGCTGCGATGATCGCTGCCCAGGCCGAGACCTGTGTCTGCGACCTGACCCCGCACTTCGCCCTCTCCGGGCCGACGATCAGCCACCATCTCAAGATCCTGCGCGAGGCGGGCCTGGTCGACTGCGAGCGGCGTGGCACCTGGGTGCACTACTGGATCCAGCCGGCGGCACTGCAGTCGCTCAGTACGCTCCTGCAGGCTCCGGCGCAGCGCTGACCGGCCGCCGGGCCAACATCGTCCATCTGGCCACGCCGGGCAGCCGGACGGCGTAATCTTTCGCTCACACACCACCGCGGACGTCCATGTCAGGGGAGTGCGCTGAGAGCGCTCCCAGATCGAGTTCCCGCCGAGGAAGAGGGGAACTGCATGACGCCTGTCGAATTGCTCGGCTGGACGGCGACGATCGTCGGCACGTTCCTCGCCGCACCCCAGCTCGTCCGCCTGGCGCGCACGGGCAATGTGGAAGGCCTCTCCCTCGTCGGCTGGCAGACCGCTCTCGTGCTCAACATCGCCTGGGCCATGCACGGCATCAACATCGGGCAGCTGCCACAGATCCTCAGCAGCTCGCTGGCGCTGTTCACAACGGTCCCGATCCTCGTCATCATGTCGCGCGCGCTGGGCCGTCGCGTGCTCCCGACGATGCTGCCGAGCTTCGCCGTCGCTGCGACGATGATCGCCGTCGACGGCTTCCTCGGCTCGGCCGCCTACGGGATCATCGCGATCTTCCCCGGCATCGCGATCACCGCCTCCCAGTCGATCGAACTCGTCCGCTCCGAGCACGTCCGCGGGGTCTCCCCGGTGTCGATGGGGCTGGGCTTCGTCAACCTCACGCTCTGGATGGTCTGGTCGCTCCTCGTGCAGGACCCGGGGACGATCATCGCCTTGTCGATCTCCTGGGTCGTCGCCCTGTTCAACGTGATCTGGTACGTGTTCCGCCGCCTTGGGCTGCGTGCGTTCTTCCGCCGCCTTCCTGATCCCGAGCTAGCCCTCGTACGCCAAGAGTCCTAACCTGAAAAGCACGACGAAGAGAGGCCAAAGATGACCACCCTGCCGTTCCAGGACGCAGCCCTCAGCCCGGAGGAGCGCACCGCCGACCTGCTCTCCCGGCTCACGCTGGCGGAGAAGGCCGGCCAGCTGAGCCAGTACTTCTACTTCGGCACCGGGGTACTCCCCGACGAGGCGACGCTCGCAGCGATGCCGGCGGAGGCACGCGACTTCGCGATGCAGCCGGCGAAGGTGGAGGAGGCCCTTGAGCGCGGTGACGCCGGCTCCCTGCTCTTCGTCGTGAACCCCGCGCTGCACAACCGCCTGCAGCGCAAGGCCATCGATGGCAGCCGCCTTGGCATCCCGCTGATCTTCGGCTTCGACGTCATCCACGGCCTGCGCACGATCATGCCGGTGCCGATCGCGCTTGCCGCGTCCTGGGATCCGTCGACGGCCACCGATGCCCAGGCCGTGGCCGCGCGCGAGGCCCGCTCCGTCGGCGTCCACTGGACGTTCGCCCCGATGGTCGACATCGCCCGCGACCCGCGGTGGGGACGCATCATCGAGGGTGCGGGCGAGGACCCCGTCCTCGGGGCAGCCGTTGCCGCTGCGCAGGTGCGCGGCTTCCAGGGCGAGCCCGGCGCTCCCGATCGGGTGATCTCCGGGCCCAAGCACTTCGCCGGCTACGGTGCCGCGCTCGGCGGACGTGACTACGAGGATTCCGACATCTCCGACTCCGAGCTGCACAACGTCTACCTGAAGCCGTTCCACGCGGCGATCGAGGCCGGCGCCGGCAACATCATGAGCGCGTACATGGACCTCAACGGCGTCCCGGCCACCGGCAACCGCTGGCTGCTCACTGACATCCTGCGCGACGAGTTCGGTTTCGACGGCTGGGTGGTCAGCGATGCCAACGCCGTCCGTTCCCTCGAGGTGCAGCACTTCGCGAAGGACCTCACCGACGCCGGAGCCCGCGCGCTCAACGCGGGTCTCGACATGGAGATGTGCATGTTCGACCCGGCCTACGGCCGGCTGCCGGAGGCCATCGCAGCAGGGCTCACCACGGAGGCGGCCCTCGACCAGGCCGTGCGGCGAGTGCTTCTCGCCAAGTTCCGCCTCGGACTGTTCGAACACCCCTTCGTCGATGAGGACGCCACCCCGGCCGTCCTCGCCGACCCCGCCCACCGCGACGTGGCCCGTGCGGCTGCTGCCAAGACGCTCGTCCTCTTGAAGAACGATGGGGGTCTGCTGCCGCTGTCCGGCCAGAAGAGCATCGCCGTCATCGGCCAGCTCGCCGACTCTTCGCGCGACACCCTCGGCCCGTGGGTCTTCGACCACGACGTCGACGAGACCGTCACGATCCTCGGCGGCATCAAGGCCCGAGCCGGTGACGGTATTACGGTGAAGTACGCCACCGGCGTCCGCACCGGGACGCGGGTGTTCGCCTCCATGTTCGACGACATGGATCACGGCCTGCCGAGCACACCGGACGGCTTCGACGACGACGCGGAACTCGCTGCAGCCGTCGAGCTCGCACGCGGCTCGGAGGTCGCCGTGGTGGTCATCGGCCAGAACCAGAACATGATCGGCGAGTTCGCGTCGAGCTCAACTCTCGACCTGCCAGGGCGCCAGCTGGAGCTGTTGCAGGCCGTCGTCGGGACCGGGACGCCGACCGTCGCGCTCGTGATGTCGGGACGTCCGCTCGACCTGCGCTGGGCCGACGCCAACGTGCCGTCAATCCTGCAGGTCTGGTACCCCGGCACCCGCGGTGGCGAGGCAGTCGCGGCAGCGCTCTTCGGCGACGCCGTCCCCGGCGGCAAGCTGCCCTTCACCTGGCCGCGCACCGTCGGGCAAGTGCCGATGATCTACAACCACTACCGGACCTTCCAGCCGGAGAACAGCCACAAGCGCTACTGGGACGAGGAGTCCACGCCGCTGTACGTGTTCGGCCATGGCCTCTCCTACGCGGGGTTCGGCTACGGCGAGGTCCGGCTCGACCCGGCGACGATCGGTGTCGGGGCGACGACCACGGTGTCCGTTGAGGTCACCAACACCTCCGACGTCACTGCGGATGAGGTCGTGCAGCTGTACATCCACCAGCGTCACGGCGAGAGCACCCGGCCGATCAGGGAACTCAAGGGCTTCGAGCGCATCACCCTTTCCGGCGGCGAGACCCGCACGGTCACGTTCGACCTCGGTCCCGACCAGCTGCGCTACTGGAGCGCAGCGAGCCGCAGCTGGGTGCAGGACGCCACCGAGATCGACGTCTGGGTGGGTGGCTCCTCGAGCGCTACCAATGCAGACAACGGCGTCGTCCTCACTGTCCAGGGCTGAAAAGGGCTGTCGAGCACCGGTGGATCCCGCGCTTTCCCGTGCGGGCCACAGGTGCTCCACCAGCGAGCTTCCGGGTGCGCTCGAGCCGGGCCCCAGGCACCTCAGCCGACAGGGCGACGGTTGCGGAGCACCGGAATGGCCTCGCGGGCCGCTGCGACGGCCGCCAGGTCGAGCTCGACGATCAGCGTGTCCTCACCGGCGCCGAGCCGGCCGAGCACCTCGCCGTAGGGGGAGACCACCATGCTGTGGCCCACACCGCTGGGCGCCGAACCCGGCGTGACGCCGCCCCCTGCAGGGTCGGCCTGATCGCACGCGACGACGAAACCGGTGCTGTCGATGGCACGGGCCCGGACGAGGAGCTCCCATTGCTCGACCTTGCCCGGACCCGCCCCCCAGGAGGCGCTGACGACCGATACCTGCGCTCCTGCCGCTGCGTTCTCGATGAACAGCGAGGGGAAACGCACGTCATAGCACGTAGCGAGGCCGATGGTGGCTTCCCCGACGCGTATCCGGTGCAAATCCCGTCCCGGGGCCACCGTGCGCGACTCCTGGAACCCGAAGGCGTCGAAGAGGTGGATCTTGTCGTAGCCGGAGGTGCCCTCCGGCCCCGCGACAAGGAGCGTGTTGAAGACCCGGCCATGGTCTGCAGGGGTGAACATGCCGACGATGATCGTCACCCCCAGGTCCGCTGCGAGAGCCCGGACGGCCATGCCGAACGGGCCGTCGATGGGCTGGGCGACCTCGGCCAGCGGAGCCCCGAAAGCGAACATCGCAGCTTCCGGATAGACCAGCAGCTCGGCTCCCTCCGCAGCCGCCGAGCGGGCCGTGGCAGCGATCTTCGCGAGATTGGCCCCGACGTCGTGGCCGCTGGTGAACTGGACGAGCGCGACGCGCATCAGGCCTCCCGGGTCTCCAGTGGGTACTCCAGCGGCGGCGGCGCGATGGATCGCTGCATCACCCCGTCCCCCTGGCGTTCTCGATGAGGGGAGCATAGGCCCGGCCACCGGCATGCTGCTGTGCACCATCGTCGGGTTGTGGCGTCATGAGAAGCGTCGCCGACCGTCTTCACGGGTGAACGGGCCAGCATGTTCCGCAATGGATCGGGACGTGCCAACCGCTGCGAACCCCAACGGGGGGACGGGCTCGCAGCGCGGCCCCGGCACCAGCGAATGCCGGGGCCGGTTCCGATCACCGAGGCGTCGGGATCACCGTGGGGATCGGCACTCCCGGTGACGGCTCGGGCGTGATCTGCCCCGGCGGCCAGTGCCCCGGCGGCCAATGCCACGGTGTCGGCGTGCCGGTCGGGCTGCTCACCGGCGGGTCCGACGGTGAGGGCGTGGGCGTAGGCGTGGGCGTCGGGATCGGCGCCGGACTCGGTCGTTCGTCGTGCGCGTGGTGGGCACGAGTCACCGTTCGGCGACGGGGTGTCGGCACGACGCTCGGGGCAATCCCCGGGCGACGCGTCTCGCTGGGCTTCGGGCTGGGTCTCGTGCTGGTCGACGGCGACGGTGATGGCACCGGCCGCGTCAGAGCCGCGACGGGTGGTGCGCCGGGCGCGGTGCCCGCCCTGGCCTCGACGGGGGCAGCGCCGCCGTGCAGGGCCACGGCAACGATGGCGACGGCCGCGACCACTCCGCCGGTTGCGCTCACCACTGCGAGCATCTTCGGCTTCGCAAGGCCTACCGCGTGGTGGCCGGACCGGCCGGCACTGCTGCCGAGCAGTGCCGCCAGGGCGAACCCCCCAGAGCCGGCTACCGCCAGCACGATCCCGAGCGCCGAGGCGATCGTGGTGCCGCTGACAGCGATCGCCGAGCAGTGGGAGCACTCGTCGAGGTGCGCGCGCATGCGGGTCGCCTGATGGGGACGCAGCGCATGCCGGACGTGCGAGCCGATCCGGGGCTGCGCCCAGCGGCACTCCGCACTGGCCCTTTCGGCCCCGTCGATGGGTAGTTGAGTCTGGATCCAGGCCTGCCGCATGCCTTCCCTCGCGCGGTAGCACAGGGCTGACGCGGCGTTCTCCGAGAGGTCGGTGAGGGAGGCGATCTCCGCGGGTGTCCGGCCCTCCACCTCCGACCACCAGAGCACCTGCTTCCAGCGCGAGGGAAGGGCGGCGAAGGTGTTCCTGAGCAGTTCCCGATTCGCCAACCCCACAAGGATCGGGTCGGAATTGCCGCTGGCCGCGAGGTCATCGATGCGATCCGTCGGCACCTCGTGACTCCGGCTTCCCCAGGTGCGGGCAGTGTTCCGAAGGGTCGTGAGCAGGTAGGGCCGGAACCCGTTGCTCGGGCCTCCTCCGTTCCGGATGGCCAGGTACACCCGTGTGAAGGCCTCCGCAACGAGATCGTCGGGATCAACCGAGCTGGTGAACCTGCGAGCGACGCGCGTCGCCATGTCGGCATACCGCCGCCACAGGACTGCGAAGGCGGCACTGTCGCCCGCACGCGTCCGCGCAACCAGGAGGCCATCGTCAAGCCCGTCGAGGTCGCCGTCAGGTGCGGTCGACCCGATCGACGTGACTGCCTCCGGATCGTTCACTGTCACCTTCGCGTTCCTTGTCGAGGCCAACCAGGTGCTCGGATGCGTGAATGGTCGGCCACCCCTGAGACCCGACGAGTGGGAGTTCATGACGCAGAAACCTGCGATCCGCACGAAATCCGGCGTCAGGATCGGGGCCGTCGGCAGTCTCCCTTGCCGTGTCGCGCAGGTCGGCACGGCAAGGGCCAGCTGCGGTACCAGCGCCGGGGCGCCCGTCAGCAACGAAGAAGGGTCCCCATCTCATGCTCGAACACCGGCGCTTCCGGCGCTTCCTCACC
>JAOATP010000130.1:0-41057 GCA_030158185.1 Propionicimonas sp. | reverse complement strand
TCACCCCGGCGTCCGGCTCGGACTTCGGTGCGGTGATCACCTCCGGCTCGCTGACCATGACCGTCCCGGGCGAGGTGGCCGGCTCCTACCGGCTGACCCTTGGGTATGTGGATGCACTCGGCGTTCTCAACACGGTTGTGGCTGATGTCGATGTCGACGGGCTGTGCGGAGCAGACGTGCACGTCGTGGCCACGGGTCCGACGGTGACGCAGAAGTGCGGCGCCGACAATGACCTGGTGGACCTGCCGACAGTGACCGGCGTGACCTACAGCGCCCCGGGTTGGAACGACGGGTCAATGACCGTGACAGCGACGGCGAGGAAGGGCTACGTCCTGGACGGTGAGTCGACCTGGACGCTCACCGACTCGAACGAGGCGTGCACCACGGCGATCACCCCCGCGGATCCCACCGTCGTCGAGGTGTGCGGCGCCAACAACGATGTGGTCACGCTGCCCGACATCGATGGCCTCGCCTACGCCGAATCCGGATGGGTGAAGGGAACCGACACCGTCACCGTTTCGACCACGGCGACGCACACCCTGACCGGTGGGACCAGCTGGACCTTCACCGATCTCGCGGCTCCCTGCCCTGGGAGCGATGGCGAGGGCACCGCCGGCACGGAAGCAACCACAACCGGCGACGACTCAGATCCCAACCCCTCCGATTCCGGTGAGCTCGCGCACACCGGCGTCGACCCGGCACCCGTTGCCGGGGTTGCTCTCGCCCTCATCGCCGCCGGGGTCGTCCTCCGCCGCCGCTACGGGGCCGAACTATCCTGATCGGCATGGCTCATGCGTACCTGCCGGAAACCCTCACCCGCGAGCAGGCCGACGCCCTCCCCGGCGCCACCGTGCTGCAGTTCGGCACGGACTGGTGTGGCTACTGCCGGGCTGCAGAGAAGGTCATCGACCCGGTGCTCGACACGGCGGACGGCCCCCGCCGCGTGCTGGTGGAGGACGGGAAGGGCCGGCCCCTTGGCCGCTCGTACCGCGTGAAGCTGTGGCCGACGCTGGTCTTCCTCTCCGGCGGTGTGGAGGTGGCCCGGGTCGTGCGGCCCTGGCGCGAGTCGGACGTCGAGGAGGCCTTGAGTGACGCCATGGGTCGTGGCAAGGTCTAGGGCCCTTCGTCAGGCTCAGGGCCCGTTGCCGGTCAGACGACGGCCTCGGCGGGATCGGTGTGCGTGGTAACCCAGAAGCGCGACGTCACGGCGATCCCCAGCACGAGGAGGGCCGAGGTGAGGATGAACGGCCAGGTGCGGTCCATGCCCGATAGCCAGCCCGAGATCCAGCCGAACGGGGCCGTGACCAGCATCACGACCGTGCGCTGGATCGCCATCACCCGCGACCGCTCGTCGCGGTCCACATGCAGGGCGACCAGCGACTCGGCGAGCATGAACAGGATGCTGGCGCCGAAGGCGTCCAGCAGCAGGCAGACGCCGAGCAGCGCGTAGGTCGACCAGCCCGGCCCGTGGGGAGCTGCCGGGATGAGCACCAGCAGCACCTGCCCGCCGAGGTAGCTCAGGAAGCCCCACAGCGTCGGTCGCTGCAGGTGCCGGCCGTGGGTCAGCCAGGGGATCACGGTGAAGAAGAAGACGACGGCAAGCACCGACCGCACCATCGGGAAGAACGGCAGGAGCGGGTCCGGCACACCGAGGTGCTGGTTGATCACCACCTGCCAGAAGGTGCCGTTGACGAGCGCGACGGCCCCGACGATGGCCGCGATGGCGAGGGAGAAGAGGGTGCCCTTCGACCGCAGGATCAGCGGGAGGACTCCCCGGTACTCGCCCAGCAGCCGCCACGCGCTGACCCCGCGTGTCTGCTCCCGGCGCAGCCGCCCCACGGCCGTCTCCGTCGTCAGCCGGTACAGCAGCACGATCTTGGCTGTCATGATGACGAAGGCGTTCAGGTACAGCACCCGGACGGCCGGCACGAGCCCGAACTGCGACACCAGCAGCGCTGCGATCGGCGCGAAGAGGGCGGAGAACTCACCGGCCACCTTCACCAGCGAGTACACCTTGGTGATCTCGCCGCGGTCGACGTCCTCGACCAGCAGGCAGTCCCACGAGTTCTGGGTCACCTGCCAGGCGCCGTTGATGACGGACGCTGCGAGGAACCACCAGAAGTTCTGCGCGAAGGCCCAGATCAGGCAGGGGATCGCCCAGGCGACGATGTCGAAGACGGCCGTCGTCAGGCGGCGTCCCAGCTTGTCGGTGAGCACCCCGCTGAGCAGCCCGAACACCACCTGGGACAACATCGAGATGGTGGCCAGCAGCCCGATCTGCTGGTCCTTGACGCCGAGCGCCAGCATGAACACCGACGCGTAGGGCAGCACCAGCATCATCGAGAGGCCCCACATGGGCTCGGTGTAGACGCAGGCCCTTCCGTTGCCGCGAAGGTCCAGCATGCTGGTCAGCAGGAGGCTCCGGGCTCTGGGCACCGGACCAGTTAATCACCGCCTCGGCGTGCGCGGCGTCCGCGGCCACCGGCGGAAGACTAGCGTTGGCCGCGGAGGAAGGAGGGGACGCCGATGCGCCCGTCGAAAGTGCTGTTGGGAGCGGTAGTTGCCGGCACAGCCGGCTACCAGCTGATCGGGTGGATGAGCCACTGGGGAGCCAGTGAGGAGGAGATCGCAGCCGGCTATCCCGGCGACGAGCTGATCGAGTCTCCCGCAGACCAGACGACAATGGCGGTCACGATCGCAGCGCCGGCAGAGGTCATCTGGAGCTGGCTGGTGCAGATCGGCCAGGACCGTGGCGGCATGTACAGCTACGACGGCCTCGAACAGGCCGTCGGCCTCGAGATCCACTCCGCTGAGACGATCAACCCCGCCTGGCAGCACCTCGAACCCGACGACCGCGTCCGGCTCGTCCCTCCCGGCTGGGGACCGCTGCCCGACGGCTACGCGCTGCGGGTCTCGCTGGTGGAGCCCCCGCACACGCTGGTGCTGCGCCAGGGACCCCCGCAGGACCCGTGGGGCGGGGTGTGGACCTTCTCCATCCGCGAGGTGGGCCCGGGACTGTGCCGCCTCGTCTCCCGGACGCGGACCCACCGCAACCCCGGCGTCGGCCAGGCGGTGCTACGGGCGGCCACGACCCTCGGCGCCCCGGTCACCTGGCTCATGACGCGCAAGATGCTGCTCACCCTGAAGGAACGCGCGGAGGGTGGGCCCTCGTAGTTCGTGGCGTCGCGCCGGTAGCATGCGGGACGTGTCCAGTCTCGTCCTCACCGTCGTCGGCGACGATCGCGCCGGTCTCGTCACCGCCCTTGCAGAAGTCGTCTCCGCGCACGGCGGCAACTGGGAGCACAGCCAGCTCGCAGAACTCGCCGGCACCTTCGCCGGCATCGTCGTGGTCTCGGTGCCCGATGACCGCGTCGCAGCCCTCCGCGAGGCCCTCGACCTGCTGGACGGGATGCTCAAGGTCACCGTCCACGCCGGTGCTGCGGAACCGGCGGTCGACGAACGCGCCCGGCTCACCTTCGGCGTCCTCGGCAACGACCATCCCGGCATCGTGCGCGACATCTCCGCCGTGCTCAGCCGTCACCTGATCAGCATCGACGACTTCTCCAGCGAGACGAGGGACGCCCCGATGGCCGGCGGACGGCTGTTCGAGGCGCAAGTCGTCGCCCGGGTGCCGCAGGACGCAGACCTCGCGGCGGTGCGCGCCGACCTCGAGGAGCTGGCCGCGGAGATCATGGTGGAGATCTCACTCACGTCATGACCTCCCCGACCACCGCTGTCGTGATTGTCTCCGGCGGCAGCGCGATCAGCCCGTTCACCACGCCCGAGGCCGGCTGCGCAGAAGGCCAGGCGGCTGGCAGCAGTGACACCTTCCTGCGCCGGGGCCTGCTCGACGCCGGCTTCGCCACCTTCACCTCGCCGGCAAGCCCGGACGGTGTCGCAGAATCCGATGCCGGCTTCGCCGGGTTCTCCGGCCCACCGGAGGTGTTGGCAGCGGAGCTCACCGTCAACCCGCTCGGCTCGATCGATGACGCCGGGGCTTCGGTCGCCCGGTTCCTCGGCCACCTCTCCGAGCGGTACGGCTACGCAGCGTTCCACCTGGTGGGGCACTCGATGGGTGGCCTGTTCAGCCGCGCGGCCATCCGCGAGCTCGCCCTGGCCGGCTCGCCGCTGCGGGTGCGCTCGCTCACGACGCTCGGCACCCCGTGGACGGGGGCCTTCCCCGCCGACCACCGCCGGGGCGACCTGTCAAGGGAAGCCATCGGTGGTGACGCGCGAGTGGACGCCCTGCTGGCCGGCTTTGCCGACGAGGCGTCCGGGCTGCCGAGGGAGAGCGCTGCCGACCAGGTGACGCACAGCTACCTTGCCGGGCCCGCCGGCTGGAACGAACGCCAGGCGGGCGTGCTCGACGGGCTTGAGGTGACACTGTTGGCCGGCGACGCCCTCACCTGGTCGGCCGGGCCGAGGGTGAGCCCCAACGACGGCCTCGTTGCGACAGTGAGCGCCCTTGCGCAGGAGGTGTCCCCCGCGGTGCTGCCGCACCGGGTCACGCACACGTTCCCCGATGCCCATTCGGTGTTCTTCTGCAACCTTCTCGGACTTCCCTGGGAACGTGCGCTCACCTGGGACCCCGATGTTCTCGGCGTGGTCATCGAGGCGATCGATCGGCAGTGAGTATTTGCCCCTTGCATGCAGAACCCGCCGCCGGCGAAGCCGGCGACGGGTGCGAACTGCAGGGGATCAGGTGAAGACGCTGACGCCCCCGGGGCCGACGAGCAGGCCCACGACGATGAGGACGATGCCCCACAACATCTGGCCCTTGACCAGCGAAAAGATGCCGGAGACCACAAGCACTGCTGCAAGGATCCACAAGAGGGTTGCCATCGGTTGTTCCCTTCTTCCTACTTCTTGAACGCGTCCTTGATGTCTTCGCCGGCCTGCTTGACGTTCGCAGCGGCCTGGTCGGCCTTGCCTTCTGCCTGGAGCTCTGGGTTGTCGGTGAGGTCACCGAAACCCTCCTTGAGCTTGCCCTTGGCCTCCTGGGCGGCATTCCTGACCTTGTCGTCGATACCCATGTGATCCTCCTGCTTCGGTTTGATATGTACCCTCATCACCTACCCGCGTCGAAGGAGCAGCAAACGTGGAGCTGACCCAGGCGGCGTCCCTGCGGCTGGGGATCCTCGCTCGGCTTGCCGACGCCGTGGCCCTCGCTGAGGCGCCCGATCAGGTCGCCACCCGGGCGGCGGCGGTGCTGCGCCACAACGACACCGACACCCCACTGGTGTGGTTGCTGGAGGTGCTCTCCCAGGGCTACGGCGAGCTGAGCCCTTCGGTCTCGACGTCGGGCCCGGTGGCCGACCCGACCGGACACCACGCAGCGGAGGCCCACGCGCTCGCCGTCGCAGCGACGAGCTCCGGCCGCCTCGAGGTTCTGGCGGTCACGAGCCCGGAGGGCATCGCAGAGCTGTTCGCCCGTCCGATCGTCGAACCCGGCCAGGACGCACCATCGCTGGTCCTCGTCGTGGGAAGCACCTGCCAGCTGAGCACGGACGGTGAGTTCGCCGACTACCTCGAGCTCGCTGCCGGCCTGATCGGTGCCGGCCTCAGCGGCCTGCGCGAGCTGGCCCTCGAACGCCAGCACTCCGAGACCCTGCGCGAGCTGGACGCCGCGAAGTCGGCCTTCCTCGCCAACGTCAGCCACGAGCTGCGCACACCGCTCTCCCTGATCTCCGCTCCCCTGCAGGAGGTGCTCTCCGACGAGACCGTCGCAGGCACGGCGCGCGACCGGCTGGTGCTGGTGCGCGGCAACGTCGTCCGGTTGCGCCGCATGGTCGACGCCATGCTCGACTTCAGCCGCATGGAGGCCGGGCGCATCGTGCCCAACCTCACGGAGGTCGACGTGGCCGCGCTGCTGCGGTCCCTTGCCGCCGGCTTCGGCCCCGCGATCGAGAGGGCAGGGCTCGAGTTCACCGTCGACCTGCCGGACCTGCCCCGGCTCGGCCAGCTGGACCGCGACATCGTCGAGCGCATCGTGCTCAACCTGCTCTCGAACGCGCTCAAGTACACCCCCCGGGGTTCGGTGCGGCTGCAACTCACGGCGCTGCCCGACGGCTTCGAGGTCGCGGTCACCGACACCGGGCTGGGCATCGCCGTGCGCGACCAGAACCGGGTCTTCGCCCGTTTCGAGCAGCTGGCACGCCGCTCCCAGTCGCGCAGCTCCGACGGTGCGGGCATCGGCCTCGCCATGGTGAAGGAGCTCACGGAACTCCTCGGCGGCTCCGTCGACCTGCGGTCAGCACCGGGGCGCGGCAGCACGTTCACCGTCCAGCTGCCTTACCGGCCGCCACAGCACCCACAGGCTGCGGAGGGCGCCCGGTCGATCACCCCGCGCGGCGTCGAGGCCTTCCTCGCAGAGGTGGAAGGCTGGGAGAGGCCGATCGCCCCTGTGGAGCGAGCAGCGGACGCCGCCCCGCGTCCCCGCCTGCTGATCGCGGAGGACAGCACGGACATGGCGCGCTACCTCGCCGAGGTGCTCGCCGACAGCTACCAGGTCGAGTCGGTGGCCGACGGCCTGCAGGCCCTCGCAGCAGCACGGGCACGCCGTCCCGATGTGCTCCTCACCGATGTGATGATGCCCGGCCTCGACGGGTTCGCGCTGGTGGCGGAGATCCGCAGCGACCCGGAGCTGAAGGACCTGCCGGTGGTGATGCTGTCGGCACGTGCCGGGCAGGAGGCTGCCGTCACCGGGCTGGAGCGGGGCGCTGACGACTACGTCGTGAAGCCCTTCGACCTCGCCGACCTGCGCGCCCGTCTCGCCAGCAACCTGCGCAGGGCCTCCGACCGGAGCCTGGACGCCGGCTGGCGACGTGCCGTTGTCGCTTCCATGCAGGAGGCCGTGCTCATCGCCGACTCCGACGGCCTCGTCACGGAGATGAACGAGGCCTTCACCCGCATCGTCGGGTGGTCGCTGGACGACGGTCCGCTGCGTCCGCCGTACCCGTGGTGGCCGGACCCCGCGACGGATCCGGAGGCGTTCGCACTCCGCAGCCGGGCGCAGGAGGCCCTGGTGCAGGGCGACCAGCTGCAGGGCGAGTTCGAGGTCCGTCACCGCGACGGTCGCCGCCTCTGGGTCTCCGCCTACGGCAGTTCTGTCGAAGTGCCCGGACGGAGCCGGACGGCGATCCTGAAGACCCTGCGCGACGTCACGCGGGAGCACGTGGCGCTGGAGCGCCGGCAGGCGGCTGCACGGGTGGTCTCGGACTTCGCGACGGCTGAGGCGCTCGACCAGCTGGTGAGCATCGCCGTCGACGGCCTGCACACCCTGTTCGACGGCGACTCCACCGTGCAGGTGGACGGGGCGGGCACGACCCAGACCTTCACGGCCTATGGCCCGGTTGCCACCGACAGCCTGCCCGAGCACATCACCGTCCGGCTCGCCGGGACGCCGCTCGCCGGGCCGGTGGATGCAGCGCTGCCGGTGGACGGGATCCTCCTGCTGCCGCAGAGCGCAGCGAGCGGTACCCGTGCGTGGGTGCAGTTCGCAGCCCCCCGCATCGTCAGCACGGACGAGCAGATCGTCGCCGACCTGCTGGCCCAGGCTTTTGCCCTCGCCCTCGACCGGGTGCTGGCTGTCGACGAGCTGGCCGACCGGCAGGCGAACCTCGAGCGGGCCATCGAGAGCCATCGGGCGGTCGGCCAGGCGGTCGGAATCCTCGTCGAGCGCCACCGCGTCACGCCGGGAGAGGCGTTCCAGAAGCTGCGACGGGCGTCCCAGGACCGCAACATCCGGCTGCGCGAGATCGCACAGCGGGTGATCGAGACCGGGCTGGACCCCGACAACGCCTGAGCGGGACCCGCTACCGCGGGCCCCGCTCGTGCTCACAGGAGCCCACCTAGCCGGCCAGCGGCTCCGGCTCCGTGAGGGAGCGGCGGGCCTCGTCGAGGATGCGCCGGATGATCCGGGACACCTGCATCTGGGAGATGCCCAGACGCTGTCCGATCTCACCCTGGGTGCAGCCCTCCTCGAAGCGCCACCGCAGGACGAGCTGGTCGCGCGTGCTGAGGCCCGACAGCGCCCGCTGCAGCGCGAGCCGGTCGGTGAGCCGGTCGATGGCCTCGTCGTCGTCAGCAAGTGTCGAGGCGAGGGAGCCGTCGGTGCTGGCGTCGAAGGGGGCGTCCAGCGACCAGGGCCGGAAGCTGCCGTCCGCCACCCGTGATTCGCGCAGCAGGTCCTCGTCGACCTCGAGCTCTGCGACGAGTTCCGCGTTGGTCGCCGCACGACCGAGGGTCTGTTCGAGCTGCTGGCCCTGGCGGCTCACCCGGGAGCGCAGCTCCTGGATGCGACGCGGCGGGCGGACCACCCAGCAGTGGTCACGGAAGTAGCGCTTCAGTTCCCCCGTGATGGTGGGAACCGCGAACGCTGCGAAGGAGCGGCCTGCTTCCGGACGGAAGCGTCCGACGGCCATGAAGAGTGCCATCCGGGCGACCTGCACGAGGTCGTCACGATCGGCGCCGCGGTTGACGTAGCGGTGGGCGAGGGCGTCGCACAGGCCGAGGTTCAACTCGACGAGTTCGGCGGTGATGGCTTCGCGCCCGGATTCCGAGACGGTTTCGGCTAGTTGGGCGAGGAGCGCATCGGTGCGCTGTTCGCGGGTGGTGACGTCGGTGACGGGGGAGTTCCCACGTGCCATCGTCTTTCTCCTTCAAGGAGCCAGATCATCAGGGTCGGCACGTGGTTTGACCGCTCTGACTCCTCGACACTCGCAGACATCTCCGCCGTTGGCAAACGCCGCCAGGTGGGTGGGAAGGGTCCCCAAGGCGGGGCGGGACCGTGATCGTACGCAATTCAGAGCAAGCGCTTACATGGCACCCCGCTAGGGTTCTGGCCATGCTCACCGCCGCCATCGGGACCTTCGCAGCGCTGGTCTTCGGCGCAGCCGACTTCGTCGGCGGCGTCGCCTCGCGCCGCTCCCACCCTGTGCTGGTCACCGCCGTCGTCGCGCTCACCGGCCTCGCGGCGCTCCTGGTGTTCCTGCCGTTCGTGCCCGGACGGTGGTCGCCGGAGGCCGTGCTCTGGGGCGGGCTGTCCGGGGTAGCCGGCTGCCTCGCGATCGCCCTGCTGTACGCCTGCCTTGCGATCGGGCCGATGAGCATCCTCTCCCCGCTGACCGCCGTGATCTCCGCCCTCGTCCCGCTGGGTTTCGGCCTCGCACGGGGGGAGCAGCTCGGCACCCTCGGCTTCTTCGGGCTCGGGCTGGCGCTCGTCGCTGTCGTGCTGGTGGGCTTCGTGCGGGAGGTGGGCGCGGTGCGTCCCACGCTCCGCGGGGTGCTGATGGCGATCGGGTCCGGCGCCATGATCGGGGCTTTCCTTGTGCTCATCGATCTCGCGCCGGACGACTCCGGGCTCGTGCCGCTGCTGATGAACCGCGGCGTCAACGGCCTGATCATGCTGGGGGCGATCGGGTTCCTCCTCCTGCGCTCCCGGGGGACGGGCCTTGCCGGCGGGTTGCGGAAGCTGGGCACGGGCGGCGTCCGGCTGGCGATGCTCGGCGGTGTCGTCGACGCCATCGCCAACTCCCTGTTGCTGCTCGGCGTGCGGCTCGGCGACCTGTCGGTGATCGGCGTGCTGACCGCGCTGTACCCGGCCGGAACGATCCTGCTGGCAGCCACCGTGCTGAAGGAGCGCATCGCGCCCGTCCAGTGGGCAGGGCTGGCGGTGGCGCTGATTGCGACGGCCTTGCTCGCCGTGTGATTCCAAGGGGCATAGTGGATTCATCGAGGTGAGTGCGCATGGACCCGACGACGATTCCTGCGGCGGACGTTGCCGAGGTGCCCGGCACGGATCCCGACGGTGGCCTCACCGCAACGGAGGCCGCTCGCCGACTGGCCGCGCACGGCCCGAACGTCCTCGTCCGGCACGCGGTGCGCCCGTGGTGGCGCAAGGCGCTGCACCAGTTCGCTGACCCCCTCGTCTACCTGCTGCTGGTGGCCGTTGGGGTCTCCGTCGTCGCCTGGTTCGCCGAGGGCGCGGAGGGGGTGCCGGTCGACGCCATCGTGATCATCGCTGTCCTGCTGCTGAACGCGGCGATCGGGCTCGCCCAGGAGCGTCGCGCAGAGGATGCCGTCGCTGCGCTCGCCCGGCTGACGGCGGCGACAGCGACGGTGGTCCGGGACGGCCGGCTCGAGCAGGTTCCTGCGGCGGACCTCGTGCCCGGCGACCTGCTGCAGCTCAGCGAGGGCGACGCCGTCGGCGCTGACGGCCGGCTGGTGGGCGTCAGCGGCCTTCGCGTGCTGGAGTCGGCCCTCACCGGGGAGAGCGAGGCCGTGGCGAAGGATCCGGCGCCACTTCCAGCGTCGGCGGCCATCGGAGACCGGCTTGACATGGTGTTCCGGGGGACGGCGGTGGTGGAGGGTTCGGGCCGTGCCGTCGTCACGGCCACCGGCATGGCGACGGAGGTCGGGACGATCGCAGAGTTGCTGGAGTCGACGGCAACCGAACCCAGTCCGCTGGAACGGGACCTTGCTGTCGTCTCCCGGCTGCTCGGCCTCACCGTGATCGTGATCGCCGTGGTGGTGATGGTGGTGACGGCGGTCACCAACGGCGTCCACACCCTCACCGGCGCCGTGACCGTCCTGCTGCTGGGAGTGTCGCTCGCCGTTGCGGCCGTTCCCGAGGGGCTGCCGGCGATCCTTTCCGTCGTGCTCGCTATCGGAGTGCAGCGGATGGCCGGGCGGGGGGCAGTGGTCAAACGGCTGCACTCGGTGGAGACGCTGGGCTGCGCGACCGTCATCGCCTCGGACAAGACCGGCACCCTTACGCGCAACGAGATGACCGTCCAGCGGGTGCTCACCGCGTCCGGCGAGGTGCGGCTGACCGGCACCGGCTACCGGGCTGTAGGGGCTCCTGAGGCCGTCTCCGGCAGCCTGGACGACCCCGATCTCGTTGCGGAGGTGGAACTGGTGGCCCTCGGCGGGGCGCTGGCCAACAACGCCGTCGTCACGGAGTCGGCCGGAGGCGTCGAGGTGCACGGCGACCCGACGGAGGCGGCCTTCCTCGTCGCCGCCCGCAAGGTCGCCGGCCTCGAGGAACGGCTGGACCAGCTCGAACGCCGCGGCGAGATCCCGTTCACCGCGGAACGCCGGCTGATGTCTGCCGTGCACTGGCACCGTCCGCTCGCCCGGCTGGGGATCGTCACGAAAGGGGCTGCCGACGTCCTGCTCGGCCGCTGCGACGCCGTCCAGCACGGGGACGCGGCCGTGCCGCTCACCGACGGCGAACGCGCCCGGATCCTTGCCGGTATCGAGCGCCTCTCCGGCGACGCGTACCGGACGCTCGGTGTCGGGTACGCGTGGTTCGACTCCGAAGAGCAGCCCTCTGTGATGGACCGGCTGGGAACCGCGGACGCAGGCGGGCTGGAGCACGGACTCGTCTACGCCGGCGCTGTCGGCATCATCGACCCGCCGCGGGCAGAGGCCGTCGCGGCCATCGCAGAAGCGCACCGGGCGGGCATCAGGGTCGTCATGATCACCGGCGACCATCCCGCGACGGCAGCGCGGATCGCCGCCGACCTCGGCATCTGTGATCCGGGGGCCGCCGTCACCACCGGAGCGGACATCGACGCCGGTTCACCGGAGTGGCTGGGGTCGAAGGTTTCCGGCACCTCGGTCTACGCACGGGTGGCGCCCGCGCACAAGCTCGCACTCGTCCGTGCACTGCAGGCCGGCGGCCAGGTCGTTGCGATGACCGGGGACGGGGTGAACGACGCGCCCGCACTGAAGGCCGCCGACATCGGGGTCGCGATGGGCCGCTCCGGTACGGAGGTGAGCAAGGAGGCCGCCGACATGGTGCTGGCCGACGACAACTTCGCGACGATCGTTGCAGCGGTCCGGGAGGGCCGGCTGATCTACGACAACATCGGCAAGTTCCTGCGCTACCTGCTCTCCTCCAACCTCGGCGAGGTCTGCACGGTGTTCGGCGGTGTGGTGCTCGCCGGCTGGCTCGGGCTCACCTCCGGCGGGCCGGAGGACATCGCCCTCCCGCTGCTTGCCACCCAGATCCTGTGGATCAACCTCGTGACCGACTCCGGTCCGGCCCTCGCCATGGGTGTCGACCCGGAGGCCGACGACGTGATGGCGCGGCCACCGCGCCGTCCGGGAGCACCGGTGATCGACGCGACGACCTGGGCGTGGGTGATCTGGATCGGGATGGTGATGGGGGCCGTCACGCTCTTCAGCATCGACTTCTGCCTGCCGGGAGGGCTCGTCGAGGGCACGTCTTCCCTCACCGTCGCCAGGACCGTCGGGTTCACCACCCTCGTGCTCGCCCAGTTGTTCAACGCCGTCAACGCCCGATCGATGACGGCCTCGGCCTTCGGTGGGTTGTTCGCCAACCGGTGGCTGTGGGCAGCAGCAGGTCTCGCCATCCTGCTGCAGGTGGCCATCACGCAGGTCGGCTGGCTGCAGGTCGCGTTCCAGACCGCCGCGCTCACGCCGGCACAGTGGCTGCTCAGCCTCGCCTGCGCCTCCGTCGTCCTCTGGGTGGAGGAAGCGCGCAAGCTGTTCGTCCGGACCCGGGCCAGCCGCCGCTGACCCCAGCACTTCCCGACTTGTCAGAATCTCAGGGCGCCATAGCGCCCTGAGATTCTGACAAGTCGGGAGAGGGGGTCGGGTCAGGTGGTGGGGATGGTGCCGGCGGCGCTCTCCAGGTGGGCGCGGACGAACCACTGGAACTTCTCCAGCTCCGCGGTGTGACCGACCAGGATGTCCTGGGTCACCAGGTCGAGCTCCTCGAGGTCCTCCATGGCCGTCCGGTGGGACTCGACGACCCCGTCGTAGACCTTGTCGAGCTCGTGCAGGTGGTTCTCGACGGTGTCGCGGCCCAGCGGGTAGTCCTCCCAGGTGCGGATCGCGATGATCGCGCCCGGCGTCCCCTTCGGCGAAGCCCCCAGCGCGGCGATCCGCTCCGCGACCTCGTCTGCGAACGCCCTGACCAGCTCGACCTGCGGGTCGATCATCTCGTGGACGCCGATGAAGTGAGGGCCGACGACGTTCCAGTGCACGTGCTTCAGGGTGAGGTGCAGGTCGTTGTAGCAGGCGAGCCGCTCCTGCAGGATCGCGACGATCCTGCTGCCCTCCTCCGTGGACAGGCCGGGCAGGGTGAACTTGCTTCTGGTCTTGCGTGTGGCGTTGGCCATCTCCTCGCTCCTCTTCGACTCAGGTCATCGGTGTCGAAGGATGCTGTACCCCGCCGCGCGTCGCCTCAGACGCCGCTGAGCACCGCCACCAGCCACACGGCGGCGGCGAGCAGGGCCAGGCCGAGCTCGCTCAGGATGCCGATGCCGGTGGCCCGCAGCGCGACCTTCGTCGAGCTCCAGGCAAGGGCGCCGTCACGCTGCCGCAGGTACTCGGCGACGTACAGGCCGGCGGGGAAGAACAGCAGCAGGCCGATCACCGGGACGACGAAGAAGCCGACGATGCCGGCGAGGCCTGCGACCACCAGCGAGCGCTGGGGCACCCCGGCCGCCCGGGTGTGCTTCGTCGTGATGATGACGGTGATGGTGGCGCCCGAGGCCAGCAGGACGGCGCAGATCGCGAACACCAGCCAGGCGGCCGGCGTCCCCGTGACGACGGCCCAGACCAGGACGGCGAGCCCGATCAGGATGGAGCCCGGCAGTACCGGGATGACGATCCCGACCAGTCCGATGAGAATGGCCAGTCCGACGAGCAGTTGCAGCACGATTTTGTCCTTCTGTTGCACGACACCGTCTAATAGTCTGCCAAGGCGGGCCGCACGTCCTGTCGTGGCTAGGGTTGACGCGTGATCCAGCACCTCGTCAGTACCCCCGTCCAGGCCCCCAGCAACGCCGCGTACGCCGCGGCGCGAGCCCACAGCGACGGGCAGGCCAAGCCGCTTGGCGCCCTCGGTGACCTCGAGACGCTGGCCGCCTGGGTGGCGTCCTGCCAGGGCCAGTGCCCGCCGGTGCAGCTCGACGACGTGCGAGTGGTCGTGTTCGCGGGTGACCACGGCGTCGCGCAGGACGGGGTGTCGGCCTACCCGACGGAGATCACGCCGGCCATGGTGTACGGCATCGCCGGTGGGCATGCCGGGGTGTCGGCACTCGCCGCGGCCAACAACGTTGCCGTGTCGATCTACGACCTCGGCGTCGCGGTCGACTTCCCCGACCTGCCGGCGGAGATCAGCCGGTTCAAGGTGCGCCAGTCCTCGGGCGCCATCCACCTCACCGACGCCCTCACCCGCGAGCAGGTGGAGCAGGCGCTGGCCGCCGGCGACCTGATCGCGGCAGAGCAGATCGCCGCGGGTGCGCAGCTGCTGATCTCCGGTGACCTCGGCATCGGCAACACCACGATCGCAGCCGCCCTGATCGCGGCAAGCCTCGGCGTCCCCGCCGCAGCGGTGACCGGTCGCGGCACCGGGATCGACGAGGGCACCCTCGCCCACAAGACGGCGCTGATCGAGGCGGCCATCGCCCGCGCGGGCGAGCGGGTCGCAGACCCCGTCGAACGCCTCGCCGCCCTCGGCGCAGCGGACTTCGCGGCTGCCGTCGGGTTCATGATCGGCGCGGCGCGCCGCGGCGTCCCCGTGCTGCTCGACGGCGTGATCGCGGTCTCCGAGGCGCTGGTGGCCGAGGACCTCGCTCCCGGGACGAAGGCGTGGCTGCAGGCAGGCCACCGCTCGACGGAACCCGGCCAGGCGCTCGCCCTCGACCGGCTCGGGCTCACGCCGCTCGTCGACTTCTCGATGCGACTCGGTGAGGGCAGCGGCGCCGTGCTCGCCGTCCCGATGGTGCGCTCCGCCGTGGCTGCTCTCAACGGGATCGCGCAGCTCTCCGACCTGACATGAGCCGGTTCGCCGGGCTGCGGCTCGCGGTCGGGCTGCTGACGATCGTTCCCGTGCGTCCCCCGGAGACGATCGGACGGCGTGAGGCCCGCGCGGCGATGCTGCTTGCGCCCTTCGCGGTGCTGCCGGTCGCGCTCGCGGCCGGACTGGTGGGGTGGGGCGCGACGGTGGCCGGGGTGCCGCCGGTGGTCGCAGGGTTCGTCGTCGTGGCGGTGCTCGCCTTCGGAACCCGGGCGATGCATCTCGACGGGCTCGCCGACACCACCGACGGGCTGGGCAGCGGCAAGGAGACCCACCGGGCGCTGGAGATCATGCGGCGCGGTGACGTCGGTCCGATGGGCACCGTCGCACTGGTGCTGGCGCTGTCGATGCAGGCCGTTGCCGCCGGAGCGCTGCTCAGTCATCCGTTCGGCTGGCTGCAGCTGGTTGTGCTGGTCTGCCTCTCCCGTGCAGCGCTGCTGTTCGGGTGCGTCGCAGGCGTGCCCGCCGCCCGTCCCGACGGGCTGGGCGCCCTGGTGGCCGGCAGCGTGGGGGTGCCGGCTGCCGTGCTGAGCTGGCTGGTGGGGCTCGCAGCCGTGACGGGGGCAGCTGCACTCACCGGTCAGGCGCTCTGGGCTCCGGCCGTCGGCGGCGTGCTGGCTGTGCTGGCCTGCGTCTGGCTGGTGCTGCGCTGTGTCCGCCGTCTCGGCGGCATCACCGGCGACGTGCTCGGTGCCCTTGTCGAGGTGTGCGCGACCGTCCTGCTTGTCACAGCGACAGCGTGGCCTCCAGGCCGCTGAAGGTGCGCTGCGATGGAGTAGCCCTCACCGCCCGACTGCGGTCGTTGGTCACAGTGACAACGGGCGGCCGGCCACCATCAGGAACACCTGGTCGCAGGCGGCTGCCACCTGCTGGTTGAGCCTTCCGAGATTGTCGGCGAACATCCGTCCCGAGCGATACTCCGACACCACGCCCCAGCCGACCTCATTGGTGACCACGACCACGTCGTCGCCATGTGCCGTTATCGCACTGACAAGGGCGGACGCTTCCGTCTTCAGCAGTCCCGACCACTCGCCCTCCTCTGCGTCCCAGGCGTGCCAGGAGTCGAACAGCCGGGTGATCCAGGTGCCGAGGCAGTCGATGAGCACCGGGCCCTCCGCACCACGAACGGCGTCGGCGAGGTGGAGCGTCTCCACCGTCAGCCACGAGGCAGGACGGCGCAACTGGTGCGCGGCGACGCGGGCAGCCCACTCTGCGTCCGCCGCCGGGTCGGCGGGGTAGCCGGGGGTCAGGTAGCTCACCGGATCGTCGACGGAGAGCAGCGATTCGGCGTAGCGGGACTTGCCGCTGCGCACCCCTCCGGTGACCAGGACGTGAGCCATGGGCCGAACCCTACTAACCTCACGGGCGTGAGCGAGTCCGAGGGGCGGCGAGTCCTCTCCGACCTCCACGCCGAGGCATTCAGGGACGCAGGCGTCCCTGGGCGATCCGGTCGGCATCCGCGCGGTAGCCGGCCGCGTGGTCGGCGAGCTCGGGGTTCCCAAGCCTTACCGACGCCGCTTCGCTGAAGTCGGCGAGGTCGCGCAGCCGGAGCACGACGGTGGCAAGGAGCTCCTCGACCTCGGCGTCCAGCCCGTAGGTGGCCAGCAGCCGCTCGATGCGGCCCTCCCGCTCCTTCGTCGTGAAGGGCCCGGTGTCCAGCGCCCCCGTCAGCGGAGCGATCCGGTACGCGAGGTAGGCGAGGTCCCAGATCCGTGATCCGGGGGAGCAGTAGTCGAAGTCGATCACGCCGACCAGCCGGCCGTCGTCGAAGACCAGGTTGTACGGGGCGAAGTCGTTGTGGCAGACCACCTCTACGGGCTGGCGCACCGGCGACCGCCAGCCCTCCGTGACCCCGGCCAGCGGGAGGGAGGCGTCATGCAGCTCGCGCAGCAGGTGGGCCGCGTCGTCGAGCACCCTCTCGGTCCACACCCAGGCGGGCATCGGGTACACGGGGACGGTGCCGTGCAGGTAGCTCAGCCGCTCCCGGCCGTCCCCGGTGTGGCCGAGCGGACGGGGGATCCCCGTGACGCCGCTGTCCGCGCAGAGCTGCAGCAGCCGGTGCACGTTCGGCGTCCACGGTCCTGCGGTGCGCAGGACCTCGTCACCGAGCCGGCTGACCGGGCCCATGTTCCCGCCGGCCAGCGGCTCGTCCGCGTCCACGGCTCAGCCTTGCGACGCCCGGTACTCGGCGGTCGCGAGCCTGATGCACGCAGCAGTCACCTGCATGGCCGTCCGAACCTCGTCGACCGGCGGACGGGTGGGCGCGAGCCGGATGTTGCGATCGGCCGGGTCGACCCCGCCGGGGTAGGTGGCACCGGCGGGAGTGAGGCTCACCCCGGCCGCGTCGGCGAGCTCGACCACCCGGGAAGCCACCGGCTCCGTCGTGAACAGCGAGCTGAAGTAGCCGCCGCGCGGCGTCGTCCAGGTGGCGTAGGCCCCGTCGGTACCGAGTTCGGCCGCGAGCACCTCGTCGACGGCCGCGAACTTCGGCGCGATCAGGGCTGCGTGGGCGCGCATCAACCCTTCGATACCGCCCGGGTAGGCGTCGAGGAACCGGACGTGCCGTGCCTGCTCGAGCTTGTTCGGCCCGATGCTCTGCGCGCCCAGGTAGGTGGCCAGCAGCTTCAGGTTGTCCGTCGACGTTCCGACGAACCCCAGGCCTGCGCCGGCGAACGTGATCTTGCTCGTGCTGCCGAAGACCAGCGCCCGGTCGGGATGGCCGGCCGCAGCGCACACGTCGACGAAGTTCACCGTCTCCACCGGGGCACCGAGGTGGTGGGCACGGTAGGCGTCGTCGGCGAGGATCGTGAAGTCGGGCGCTGCCGTCGCCATGCCGGCGAGGCGGGCCGCCTTCTCCGCGCTGATCGTCTCGCCCCCGGGATTGGAGTAGGTGGGGACGAACAGCACACCCTTCACCCGCTCGTCGGACGCCGCCAGCGCGGCGATCGCCTCGACATCGGGGCCGTCCGGCTGCATGTCGACGGCGACGAGTTCGAAGCCGAGGGTCTCCAGAAGGAGGAAGTGCCGGTCGTAGCCGGGGACGGTGACGATCATCCGCGGCCGTTCGTGCACCCAGCCCCGCTGTGAGCCACGCAGGCCGTGCAGCAGCGCGAAGGCCAGCACGAGGCCCTGCAGCTCGAGGGAGGAGTTGTTCCACACCAGGACGTTGGCTGCGTCCACCCCGAGGTAGCGCCCGAACAGCGCCCGCGCGCTCGGAAGGCCGGCCACCCCGCCCGGGTAGTTGCGCAGGTCGATGCCGTCCAGCGAGGTCTCCCCGGGCCCGACGGCGCCGAGCAGGTCGTTCGACAGGTCGAAGTCGGCGTCCGACGGCTGTCCGCGCTGCATGTTGAGCTTCAGCCCCGCGGAGGCGAAACCCGCGTAGGCGGCCTGGGCGGCAGCCAGCTCCGACACGGTCTCAGAAGCCGATCGCGTTGAGGGTGGCCCGGATGGCCGCAGCGGACTTGTTCAGCATGCCGATCTCGTGGGCGTCCATCGGGAACTCGAACGTCCGCTGGATGCCGGAAGGGCCGACGAGGCTTGGCACGGAGAGGGCGACGCCGGAGACGCCGCGGTAGTTGGTGAGCACGCTCGAGAGTGGCCAGATCTTGCGCTGGTCGCCGAGGATGGCCTCCACCAGCCGCGCGCCGGCAAGGCCGATCGCGTAGTTGGTCGCACCCTTGCCCTCGATGATCGAGTAGGCGGCGTGCACGGTGTCGTGGGCGATCTGGGCCAGACCCTCCTCGGAGAAGCTGCGCTTGCCGTTCGCGTCCGTCCACTCGCGGATCGGGATCTGCGCGATGGAGGCGGACGACCAGATCGGGAACTCGGTGTCGCCGTGCTCGCCGAACATGGCGGCGTGCACGTTGGAGAGGGCAACGCCCGCCCACTGCGCGATCGCCCAGCGCAGGCGGGACGTGTCCAGCAGCGTCCCGGTGGAGAGCACCCGGTTGACCGGCAGCCCGCTCACCTTGTGCGCGACGACGGTGAGGACGTCGCACGGGTTCGTCACGAGCACGAGGACGGCGTTGGGTGCCTGTTCCAGCAGGTCGGGCACCAGCTTCGTCATGATGCCGGCATTCACCCCGGCCAGGTCGAGGCGGGTCTGCCCGGGCTTCTGCCGTGCGCCGGCCGTGATGATGATGACCGAGGAGTCCTTCACGACGGAGATGTCCGAACCGCCGGTCACGACGGAGGTGGGGGTGAACTGGGTGCCGTGCGCGAGGTCGTGGACCTCCGCCTCGACTTTCTTGGTGTCGATGTCGTAGAGCGCGATCTGGCGGGCGGAACCGCGGATCAGCGCTGCGTAGGCGATCGATGTTCCGACCGACCCGGCACCCACGACACTGAGCTTCGAATTGGCGAGGTTGGCGTTCTCGACGCTCGGGGAAGTCATGGGAGAAGCCTACCGAGGCTTGCAGTCCTCGCTCACCAGCGACCGCATGAGGGCCGTCAGCTGCTCCCTGCGTGACCGGTCGTCGGGCTCGAGGCCGTGCAGGAGGGCCGTGCCACCGCTGTGGGCGTACACGGCGTGCAGCAGGTCGATCGCCTGGGCGACCGGGACGGTGAGGGTCGCGCCGACCCGTCCGATCGCTGTCACCAGCAGGGTCCCGATCTGGTCGACCATTTCGTCGTTGAGCGCGAGGAGGGGCGCCCGCAGGGCGGGATTCCGGATCGCGTGCAACCGCAGCTCCATCGCGGCGAGGAGGTCCTCGCTCCTGCGCGGCTGGGCGGCGAGGAAGACGCTGAGGGCCGACTCGACCAGCCCGTCGATGGTGTTGGCCTCGAGGACGTCACCGCTCAGGGTTGCGACGGCCTTCTGTGTGGCGACCAGTTCACGGGCGGCCTGCCGGTTCAGCACGGCGAGGCAGAGCTCGTCCTTGTCGGCGAAGTTGGAGTAGAAGGCTCCGCGGGTGAACTCGGCGCGTTCGCAGATCTCCTCGACGCTGGCCGCCAGCACGCCCTTCTGCGCGAACAGGACCGTCGCAGCGTCCATCAGCTTCTCGCGGGTCTGGGTGCGGCGAGGCGTAAGGGTGGTCATGGCCATGTCGCCTCCCTCCGAGTTTGAATACAGAGCTGTATTGAATACGATACTGTATCGAACCGCCGTGTGCGGCATCTCCGGAAGGCAGCACCTTGTCATCGTTCCTCTACCGCCTCGGACGTGCGTGCTACCGGTTGCGTGGCCGGGTGCTGATCGGCTGGACCGTGGTGATCGTGCTGTTCGCCGGTCTCGCACTGACGATCGGCGGCCACTTCAACGACACCTTCGAGGTGCCCGGCGCCAGCTCGACCAAGGCGCTGAACCAGCTGAAGGTGACCTTCCCCGAGGCGGCGGACGCGACCGCGACGGTGCTGATCACGGCACCCAGTGGCGCGAAGATGGAGGACCGCCTGGTCAAGGACGCCATCGCCGACTGGTCGAAGGAACTCGAGAAGGTACCGATGGTGAAGGGCGTCATCGACCCCTACAACGAGAACATCGACGGCCTGATCAGTGAAGACGGCACCAGCGGTCGGGCCATGATCCGGGTGGAAGGCACCTCATCGACCATCACCGACGTGCAGCGCGAGGAGCTTACCGAGGCGGCCGGGACGCTCGAGACCACACTGCCCGGCTCGACGGTGCTGATCGGTGGCGAGATCTTCTCCATCCACGTGCCGCGTATCACCGTCGTCGAGGCGCTGGGCCTCGGGGTCGCGATCATCGTCCTCGTGATCACCCTCGGGTCGCTGGTCGCCTCGATGATGCCGGTGGGCACGGCGATCGCCGGTGTCGGCATCGGCGTCCTCAGCGTGCAGATCGCCGCCGGGGTGATCTCCGTGAGCTCGACCACCCTGATGCTGGCGATCATGCTGGGCCTCGCCGTTGGCATCGACTACGCGCTGTTCATCATCTCCCGGCACCGCGACCAGCTCGCCTCCGGCATGGAGGTGGAGGAATCCGCAGCCCGCGCCGTCGGCACCGCCGGCTCCGCAGTGGTGTTCGCCGGCCTCACCGTCGTCATCGCGCTCGTCGGGCTGAGCATCGCCGGGCTCCCGTTCCTCACCGTGATGGGCGTCTTCGGCGCCCTCACCGTCGCCTTCGAGGTGCTGCTCGCCCTCACGCTCCTGCCGGCCTTCATGGGCTTCGCAGGTGAGCGGCTGCGTCCGAAGCCGAAGAAGGTCCGGAAGGTCAGGGGCTCGACCCGCACGTCGGTGGTCGAGCCTGTCGAGACCAAGGATGCCCACGGCTTCGCTTCGAGGTGGGTCAAGCTCGTCACGGCCTGGCCGGTGCTCACCATCGTTGTCGTGCTGGTCGGGATCGGCGCACTCGCCTACCCGGCGAAGGACCTGTCGATGGCGCTCCCGACGTCGGGCCACTCGCTGCCCGGCACGCAGGACCGTGAGACCTTCGACGAGATCACGAGCACGTTCGGCATCGGGTTCAACGGCCCGCTGATCATGACGGTCGACATCGTCGAGCTCGACGACCCCATCGAGGCCCTGGACGGGCTGAAGGCCGACATCGAGAAGATGCCGGGCGTGCACATGGTTGCCGCGTCCACCCCGAATGCGAACGTCGACACCGGCATGGTGCAGATCATTCCGACCACCGGGCCCGACGACCCGGCGACGGCCGACCTTGTCGAGCGGCTCCGTGAGCGCGAGGACGAGTGGAAGCAGGCCTACGACGTGACCACGGCCGTCACCGGGTTCACGGCCATCCAGATCGACGTCACGCACCAGCTGCAGGCAGCGCTGCTGCCGTTCGGCATCTTCGTCGTCGGGTTGTCGCTCATCCTGCTCACCATCGTCTTCCGCTCGATCTGGGTGCCGATCAAGGCAGCGCTGGGCTACCTGTTGAGCGTCCTCGGCGCCTTCGGGGCGACGGTCCTCGTGTTCAACAAGGGCTGGGCGAAGCAGCTGATCAACCTGCCAGAGACCGGACCGGTGATCAGCTTCCTTCCGATCATCCTTATGGGCATCCTGTTCGGCCTCGCCATGGACTACGAGGTGTTCCTCGTCTCCCGGATGCGGGAGGAGTTCGTGCACGGCAACACCGAACGCTCCGTCGAGGACGGGTTCGTGCACTCGGCGCGCGTCGTCGTCGCGGCCGGCCTGATCATGTTCGCCGTGTTCGCCTTCTTCGTGCCCAACGGTGAGGGTGCGATCAAGCCGATCGCGTTCAGCCTCGCCGTCGGCGTCGCGCTGGACGCCTTCGTGATCCGCATGACGCTGGTTCCCGCCGTGATGAAGCTGCTCGGCCGCCACGCCTGGTGGCTGCCGAAGTGGCTGGACGCGCGGCTGCCGTCCCTCGACATCGAAGGCGAATCGCTCACCCGGCAGGTGCACCTTGCCAGCTGGCCGACGCCGGAGGACACCTCGGCGATCGTCGGCGAGGGACTCACTGCCGAGGCGGGCGGGCGCACGCTGTTCCGCGGCATCGACCTCAGCGTCCAGCCGGGACAGGTGCTGGTCGTCGAGGGCGAGCACGCCCAGCGGCGGGCCCTCCTGCTCGCCCTTGCCGGACGCGTGAAGCTGACGGAGGGAACCCTGAAGGTCCTCGGCCACGTACTGCCGGAGGAGGGACCCGTCGTCCGCGGCCTCGCCCCCGTGCTCGGCCCCTCCGTGCCCCACTTCGGACGGGTGCTCAGCCGCCAGCGTGGCGGCCTCGTCTGCGTCGACAGTGCAGACGAGCTCAAGGACGTGCAGGACCGGTCGCTGCGGCGCGCGCTCAGCGCCGAGCCGGACGCAGAAGCCCCGATCACCTGGGTGCTCGGCGTGATGCCCGGTTCCGACCTCGAAGCCCAGTTGCCGGTGGCCTACCAGCTCATCCGGTTGCCCTCTCACCTCGTCCTGGAAGGAGCGATCTGATGAATCTCGAGCACCTGAACTCGACACCGGCTCGCTGGTACACCCTGCTCGGCCTGCTCCTGGTGCCGCTGCTCGTCGCCGGCGGGTTCCTGCTGGCGGGAGTGAACGCCGATGCACGCACCCACACCGTGAAGGCAGCGGTCGTGAACCTCGACGACCCGGTGACCATCAACGGGCAGTACACCCCGCTCGGCCGGCAGCTGACAGCCAACCTCGTCGACTCCGATCGCCAGGAGAACCTCACCTGGGTGCTGGAGAGCGAGACCAACGCGCGCACCGGGCTGGCCACCGGGACCTACGCGGCCATGGTCGTGATCCCGCAGAACTTCTCCGCAGCGGCAACGTCCTTCAGCAAGGACGCCGACCAGGCGGAGCAGGCCACCATCGAGGTGAGCACTTCTCCGGTCGCAGGCGTCGCCGACGCAACGCTCGGCAAGCTGGTGGCCAGCGAGGCTGCGATCACGCTCAACCAGACCCTCACCGAGAGCTACCTGAAGCAGATCTACATCGGCTTCAACGACACCGGAAAGCAGTTCGCGACCCTCGCCGACGCCTCCGGCCAGCTCGCGGACGGGACGGAGGCCCTTTCCGACGGCATCGGCAAGGCGGCCGACGGCGGCAAGCAGCTCTACACCGGCGCCAGCCAGCTCTCCGACGGCCTTGGCCAGCTCGCCGCGAAGACGAAGTCGATGCCCAAGGACGTCCGCAAGCTGGCGAACGGCGCCGCGCAGTACGTCGACGGTGTCGACCAGCTCGTCGCGGGCTCGGCGCAAGGGCAGCAGACGATCATCGCGACCGTGAAGCAGTTCGAGGACGGCGCCGCAGGCATGGGTGCGCAGTTCGGCAACTTCACGTCGAACTCCCAGCTCGTGCAGGGCGCGACCGCCGCGGCGGAACAGGCAGCCACCCAGGTGCCCTGCCCGGACTTCGGCGACCCGTCCACGCAGGCCGCGATGTGCCAGGCGTTCCAGGCCGGGCTGAAGGGCGGCGCGCAGGTGGGCGCCACCGTCGGCGTCGGCGCTGCCGGGCAGGCGGCGGAGCAGGGCGTCACGCAGTTCACCGGCGGCCTCACGCAGTTCCGGCAGGGCCTTGAGGCCGCAGCGACAGACAAGGACACGATCGCGCAGCTCAAGCAGCTCACCGCCGGCGGCAAGCAGTTGGCCGGCGGCACGGACAAGCTCGCCGACGGCATCCCGGCCCTCACCGACGGCATCTCGAAGCTGGCTGACGGCTCCGCCCAGCTCGCCACCGGCATCGACACGTTCGGCGCCGGCCTGATCGACGCGCACACGGGAAGCACCAAGCTCGCCGACGGCATGCGGAAGATGGCCGACGGCATCGCGGAGGGCAAGGACAAGATCCCGAGCTTCTCCAGCTCGGACAGGGAGAACCTCTCGACGGTCGTCGCAGCCCCGATCGACACCAGCGACCTGAACGGCCTCGCGAACCCCGACCTCGGCTGGATCAGCCTGATCCTCGTCCTCTCGCTCTGGCTGGGTGCCCTCGCGTTCTATGCGGTCGTGAAGGCTGTCGGTGCCGGGCTGCTCAGCTCCTCGGAGCCGACGGCGCTGCTGATCGCACGCTCCCTGCTGCCGGGTGCGGTGGTGATCGCCGTGCAGGCGGTGCTGGTGGCCGGGCTCGGACAGTTCGGGCTGGACCTGTCGCTGCAGAAGTGGTTCGCGGTGGCCGGCGTGCTGGTGATCGCCGGGCTGACCTTCGTCGTCATCAACCATGCCCTCGTGGCCTGGCTGGACGGGATCGGGCGCGTGGTCTCTGTCGTGTTCGCCGTGCTGACGGCTGCGGCGGCGCTCGTGGGGTCCGCTCCCGGACTGTTCGCGGCGCTGCGTCCGTTCTCGCCGTTGACGCCGGCGCTGGACGCCGTCCGCGCCATCGTCACGGAATCCTCGGGCGCCGTGACGTCGACCCTCACCCTCGTCGGGTGGCTGCTGATGGGGGTGCTGGCGAGCTCGATCGCCGTGGCCCGTCGGCGCACAACGACCCTTTCGGCGGTACTGGCCGCCGGCTGATCCTGAGTCAGCTGGCCTGCGCGTGCCCGTCGACGGCGGGCGGCTCGGTGTCGGTCACCGGCTCGATGACGGTCTCGACGACCGGTGCGAAGACCTCGGCGTCGGCGTCCCGCTCGGCCTGCGCTGCAGCTGCGCGCAGCGCTACGGCGCGGGCGAAGTCGGCCTGGGTGGGCATGCCGTAGGCGCGTGCCGTGGTGTCGTGCATCTCGACGACGTAGCGGTGCAGCCGGTCGGAGAACTGGTGGGCGATCTCGCCGGGGGCCGCGCGGAGCGGGCGGCCGAAGACGACATGGACGTGCGGACGTCCCGGCACCGGGACCGTCGCGCCGTACGGCATGGCAGCGTAGGCGCCGACCAGGGCCATCGGCAGGACCGGCACGTTGCGGGAGATGCTCAGGGCTGCTGCGCCCGGCTTGAAGTTGGCCATCGCCCCGGTGCGGGAGCGGGTGCCCTCGGGGAACAGCAGCAGCGGGATGCCCTCGTTCAGCAGGACGCCGGCCATGCCGCGCCGTCCGCGCATGCCCTGCCGCTCGACGGGGAACGAGTTGAAGAACAGTGCCGTCGGCAACGCCTTGTACCAGGAGTCGAAGAAGTAGTCGGACGCTGCGCCGGCGGCGAGGTTCTTCGACAGCCGGCGGGGCAGCGAGCCGTAGATCAGCGGGGCGTCGAGGTGGCTGGAGTGGTTGGCGACAACGACGAACGGGGGCTTGAGCCCGTCGAGGTTGCGCATCCCGTGCGTGTGCACGGAGAGGGACGACCAGATGTACGGCTTCATGACGAGGTGCTGCGCGACCAGGCGTGCGGCTGCAGGCGCAGCGGCGGAATACCTGTTCGTCCCCGGCTCAGTCACCCGATTGTCTCCTTCGTCCGTCCGCCATTGTGACGCACGTTTACCCCAGTCGGGACTACTCGGCGGTCGATGATCAAGAAACTCCGGTTTCAGGCAGCCAGGAGACGCGCCCTCCCCGCCAGTCTCCGGAGCGCGTTGCTGCAGCGCCAGCGGACGGCTCCCGCTGTCGTGCCGAGCACGTCCGCTGCCTGCTGGCTGGTGAGACCGGCGACGTAGACCGTCCACAGGGTGCGGTGGGTGACTTCGTCGATCAGCCCCAGGCGCCGGGCGTCCGCCAGCACGGACGCCGCATCGGGATCGCGCGTTTGCGGGGGTGGCGGTGGCGGGGGTGTGGCGGTGTGGAGCGAGCGGCGCACCGTCCAGGCGAGGTTGGCTGCGATCGCACGTGGACGCCGATCGAGCGGGTAGTCCACGATGGCGAGCCAGAGTTCCGAGATCGCCTCCGGCAGCAGGGCGGGCCGGCCGGCGCACAGTCGTGCGACCATGCCGAGCATCGTCTGGAGCACGACCCGGTGAGCAAGGGTCCGGCCGCCGGCGCCGAGCCGCAGCAGTGCTGCGAGCGCGTCGTCGGGGTGTTGCCGGATCAGGTCGAGGACGCCGTCGAGGTCGTCGGCGCCGGCAAGGACGGGCTCCGTCAGCGCCCATTCCATGAGCTGCCCGACGGAGGTGGGGAGCAGTACCTGCCACTCGCTGTTCAGCGCCCTCAGCGCCGGATGTCTCGCTGCCATGCCGACGACACTGGCCACCGGGTGTTGCCGCAGGTGTTGCCCGAAGGGCGTGCACTGTTGTCGGCGCTGGATACCCCTTGGTGCACGGTTTCTAACAATCCGGCATCGAAGCGTGAAAAACCGATTGACCCGGCCGTGCGTCTCGTACGATGAGAGCGTACTCATCACAGGGGGTTGACGGCCGTTCCGTCATCAGATTCGCCCAGGGGGACGCTCGGATATCCAGCGGCCCCCTGGTGCCGTTTCCGGGGCCCTCAGGCCTTCGGATGTGGTCCGGCTCAGCGGTTGGTGTAGTCCTCGAGGGCGCGGGCGAGGAAGTCGGCGAGGTCGCCGGTCTCGCCGTCGCGACCACCCCGTCCGATCACAAGGGTCGGCTGGCTCGGCTGCAGCTTCACCCCGGTGAACCGCGCCAGAGCGGTGCCTGCGGTCACCAGCTGGTAGTAGCTGCCGTCCGCAGCTACGGCGAGCGTCCTGGCCTTGTTGAGGTACCAGCCGGTCGTGTCCGTCTTCACGCGTGACCCGTTGAGCAGGGTGGCCTGCAGGGGCTCCGGTTCGATACCGAGCTCACGCAGCCGGGCCACGAACGCGTCCAGCTGTTGCTGGGCGGCCTGCGCCTCTGCCTGCGCCGCCCCGGCAGCCAGCTCGTGCCGCCGTCGCGCGTCGGTCTGCCGCTGACTCTCTTCTGCCATGACCACAGAGTAGACGCGCGTCGGTTCCAGCCGCGCCAGCGGCTGGACCGGCGGAAGTCTGGACCGGCGGAAGTCGAGGGACGCGCCAGCGGCCCGAGGAACATCGGCGCGCCTTGGCCCGGGCTCCTACGCTGGGCGCTGGGAATGAAGCTGGAACGAAGCTGGGAACGAAGGGGGTGGGATGCAGCCGATCACGGAACCGCCGGCCAGGAAACGTGGCCTCGTCGACCGGATGGCGATCGTCCTGCTCGTCGGCATCGTCACCGTCACCGTCGGTGGCGTGACGCTGCTCACCATCTACCTCGACCGGATCGGGGACACCGCAGCCGTCCTGCAGAAGGTCGACCCGCTGCCGTCCTACGAGGGACGCCCCACGCAGGTCGCCATCGACGGCGTCGACGCCGTGAATTACCTGCTCATGACCACCAAGGAGGACGGGACGCTGGCCGCGGTGCTGGTCGCCCACCTGTCGGCCTCCCGGCGCAACCTCACCCTGATCGCTGTGCCGCCCGACCTGATGGCCCCCGACGGCACCGGCAGCCTCGCAACGAGCTACCGGGCCGACCCGCTGCGCACGGCGCGGGCGCTGGAAGCCCTGACCGGTTCCCGGATGGACCACCAGGTGCACCTCGACGCCGACCTGTTCGGGTCGGTCGTCGATTCGTTGGGTGGTCTCGAGGTGCCCGGCGGACGGCTGACGGGGGCACAGGTCGTCGACTACCTCGCCGGCGACCCGCTGGCACGCTCGGAGCGCACGGCCGACCTGTTACGGGCGGCGCTCGCGAGGGCATCGATGGGGTCGGCCATCACCGACCCCGCGAGCTTCGACAAGGTGATGACGGCGATCGTCCCGTGCGTGACCGTCGACGCAGGGCTCACCGCGGACGAGATCCGCGACACGATGATGGAGTCGCGGGTGCAGTCGGAGGAGATCGTCACCTGGCCGCTTTCGACGATGCGGACGGCAGAGGGTGCCGTGGCCGATCCGACAGCCCTCCAGAGGTTGCGTGACGCGCTGGCGACCGACTCGTTCCCGCCGGCGGACACGATCATGAAGCAGGCGCAGGTGCCGTCCCCACAGCCCACGCGCTGACGCAGCTAGGCTCGTCGGTGTGAAGAGGCTGCTGCAATCCGTCGTCCTGCTGGTGACGGCTGCCGGCGTCGCATGGTGGTACTGGCAGTCGGCGAACCAGGCGAACGCTGACGCGTGGGCTGCCGGCACCGATCCGGTCGACTGACCCCGCTACTCCAGGTACTCGTCGGGGTCCGCACGCTCGGGTTGCAGGGCAGCTTCGAGCGCCTCGCCGACGGCGATCGCCTGATCCTCCGGGTCGGCCATGCTGCTCAGCCGGGCGTGCAGTTCGGGTGCTGCGGCAGCCGCCCAGGACATCAGGTCGATGGTCTCGAAGTCGATGTGGAACGGGTCGCCGAAGCGGTCGAACAACAGTTGCAGCCGCAGGTGCGCCGGCGGCCAGCCCGTCCCGTAGGACTCCTCGATGCCAAGGCCTGGGTTGGAGCGGACGAACGACTCCGGTTCGGCGACGAAGAGCACCATCGCGCCACCCTCGTCGTCTGCAGAAACCGAAGCGAACTCGAAGCCGTAGGGCGCAAGCTCATCGGTGAGGGCGTCGGGGTAGTTCTCCGGTAGCTGCATAGCCAAACGCTACCGGCCCACCCGCGAGGAGTGGAGCGGATGCGCCCGCAGCGCCCGAATCCGGGCCCCCTGGTTGCTCCCCACCGGACGATGCGCCCGCAGCGCCCGAATACCGGGCAATTCGGGGCTCATTCGGGCTCTGCGGGTGCGGATAGCCTTCCGGGTGCCCGGGTTGCTGCTCATTCGGTCGCTGCGTGCGCGTCTTGGGACTCAGATGTCACCCATGTCGCGACTCATCGCGGGGTGGAGCATAGGGGACTCGATCCCATCGAGGGGTGCTAGTCAGACACTGTTTTACCTTGTCAGGCGCTGTTTCATGTAGACACCTATGGGCTAACATGGGCACCGTTAGTGCACGCGGGGGGCACGCGGGGTGCACGAAAGGAGCCAGATCGTGTCGACCAAACGCCGCAGTTTCGGGAAACTTCGGCAATTGCCGTCCCGGCGGTGGCAGGCGTCCTACGCCGGCCCGGACCTCCAGCGGCACGTCGCGCCGGTCACCTTCGAAGGCAAGGGCTACGCGGAGAAGTGGCTCGAGAACGAGCGACAGCTGATCGAGCGCGAGGAGTGGACGCCGCCGGCCGTGCGCGCTGCGGCCAAGCGGCGCCAGGACACGCTGACCATTCAGACCTACGCGGAGCAGTGGCTTCGGACGCGCAAGCTCAGGGCGAGCACCCTGCGAGACTACCGGCACCTGGCCGACGACGTGATCGTGCCCGGCCTGGGTGCCAAGTCGCTGAGCAAGCTCACTCGGGCGGACGTGCGCCAATGGTGGGCCGAGCTCGACCCGTCGCGCCCGAGGACCAACGCCAAGGCCTACTCACTGCTGCGCACGATCCTTGGCACAGCGGTCGACGAGGAGGAGATCGCCATCAACCCGGCACAGATCCGCGGCGCCGGCGCCACCAAGAGAACGCGTGCGATCGAGCCAGCCACGCTCGAGGAGCTGGCCACGATCGTGGAGGCGATGCCACCAAGACTCCGACTGGCCATCCTGCTCGGCAGCTGGTGCGCGCTTCGCTACGGGGAGATCGCCGAGCTTCGTCGCTCGGACATCGACTTCGCGGCCGGCGTGCTCAAGGTGCGCCGCGGCGCCGTGTGGCTCAAGGGGCAGACGCTGTCGGGACCGCCCAAGACCGCGGCCGGCTCCCGAAATGTGGCCTACCCCCCGAACATGGAACAGGTCATCCGCGACCACATCGCGGAGCATGGGCAGTGGGGCAAGGACGGCCTGTTGTTCCCGTCGTCGTCGGGCAGGCCGATCCAGCCGTCCTCGTTCTACAAGCCCTGGAACAAGGCAAGGCTGGCCGCTGGGAGGCCCGACCTCCACTTCCACGACCTTAGGCACACGGGCGCTGTCATGGCCGCGCAGGAGGGCGCCACCATCGCGGAGCTGCAGGCCCGGCTGGGTCACACCACCGCGGCCGCGGCCATGATCTACCAGCACGCCGCCAGCGGCCGCGACAAGCTCCTGGCCGAGCGACTGGGACGCCGTATGACGGGCGGTGCGTCGTAAGGCTGCGAGAGCAAGCTGCCATCGAACCCGGTGCCGCGCGTCACCGGTGTGAGCGTCTGGTTGTTCACGACAACCGCAGCTCGCAGGCCGGCACGACAGCCTGACCAAAACATCCTCAATGCCGCGGTGCGTGGGTTTGCACGTGCCGAATGCGGGATGTTAGCTGCGCTTAGGAAGTGCCTCAAGACCGACATGTCTGAGACGGCTCGAACGAGGGGTAGGCCGACTTCGCGAATCGCTCGCCTGCGGCTCACGCACGCTTCATGCGTCCGTACGAAGTTCCCCACTTTCGCACCGCCCCAGTCCTTGCGCGCCATCATGAGGGAATGGATGACAGAGCACCTGTTGAGCTGGTGAGTCGGGACCGGTGGTGGGTGCAGCTGCGTCCGTGGCTGGCGGTGCTCGCATGGATCGTTGGCGGGCTGCTCGTTTTCCTTGTCGGTTGGAACTATGCCCTCACACCCTTGTACGACATCTTCGCCCCCAGCAACGTGCAGGGGTTCACCGAAGTTGCGTCCCTGTCAGGCTGGGTGTTGTGGTGGTCGCTTGTCACGACCAGCGTCGCCCTCGCCGTCCTGCTGATGGTGTGCTGGCCCAAGGAGGAACGGCCGGGTCGGCGCGCGTTGGTGATGATTGGAGCCGGTTTGGTCGCGAACTGGTCTTGGAGGCTGGTGGACGACTGGCTCGACCCGTGGGGGATCCGCAGCTTCACAGACACCACCCCGGAAATGGTCCGCCTGGCCACCGTGGACATAATCGTCAGCGAAACGATCACGATCGTCTCGGCCGGCTTGCTTATTGCTGGCGCCGTCTTGGTGAAACGTCGTGGGTCGAAGCCCGAATCACGCGCCTGAATGGTTGCCATCCAGAAAAGGCGCGCACTTCTGCCGCGGGTCGCGCGGCAGATGGCGGCCGACTAGCCTCCTATTTGTGACGTCGAAGTCTGACCGCCAAGCTGCCCGCGAGGCTGTGGCGGCTTTCCACGAGGCTGAGCTTGCCGGGCTGGTTGCACACGTCGGCTCAGCGGTGGACGGCTTCAGGAGCGGTCAGATGGATGCCTTCGATGTTGACCAGGTCCTGTTCCAGTACGCGCGGGCGGCGAAGGAACTGTGGAAGTTCTGCAACATGAGCGATCCAGAATTCGTCGCTCGACTCATCCGCGACGGCGACCGCGAATTCGTGGATTGGTGGGAACTCGGGGCGCCGAAAGAGCGTTGAGGGCGTCATCGGCGCTCTGCACTAACTAAGCCACCTGCTTGCAGAGTGCTAGCATGGCCTCATGACAACGCTCTACATTCGTGAGGTCCCTGAGTCGGTCGCGGAAACGCTGAAGGAGCGGGCCGCAGCCCAGGGCAAGTCGCTGTCGGCCTACGTCGGAGCAGAACTGGCCAGGATCGCGGAACGGCCCACCAACGAGGAGATCGCGGCAAGGCTGCGTGCAAGGGATCGCTCGAAGGGTCCAACCACCGAGGAGATCGTGGCCGCAGTTGAGGCCGGCCGTCGGTGATCGTGATCGACGCCTCGGCCATGGTTGAGGCACTTGTCGGGCGTAACGCAGACCAGGAGCTCCTGGAGACCCTTGGGGGCGACCTCGACGCACCCCACCTGCTGGACGTCGAGGTGCTTTCCGTCCTCCGAGGACTTCTCCGCGGCGGCAAGCTCAGCAACGACGATGCCGAGCAGGCGCGACGCGACCACTTCGCGTTCACCATCACCCGCCACGAGACCGCACCGCTGGCTGAGCGGATCTGGCAGCTGCGCCACCAATTCACCAGCTACGACGCCAGCTACCTCGCCCTGGCTGAGGCCCTGCAAGCGCCGCTGTGGACTTGCGACGCCAAGCTCGCCACCAGCGGCCACAACGCCGAGATCCATCTCATACCCCAGACGCTCTGAGCTGCCGGAGCCGCCAGGATGCTTGGCCTGACCGGCGGCCCATCTCCTCCGAGCCTGTTACCGACCCACCGCACAATCCATCTCGCCTCGCGCTGCTCGAAGACCAACCCGTCGAACGTCACTCGGCAGACCCAACTTCGACAACCATCTGCCGTACACCCGGTGCAATCGGGACCTCAGAATGTCGTTGGCACGAATCCGGAGCTGGCACGATCATGGCGTCGACGTCGCTGCGCGACGTTGGAAGGGACGTCGAACCTCATCTCGCCGCTAACCCCCTCCCCACCGACTGCCCGCATCCACAGCCCCATCCTCCGTCCTCGCCATCACCCCGCCCCGGCTCCTCTCGTCCCATCCGAGACTCGTCCCATCCGAGACTCGTCCCTCCCTTGCCCTCAACGTCCCTCCGAACATCCCTCCCAACCGAACACACAATGTGCATTTCCGGTGGGACGTAAAGTCGTTGGCACGAAAAGCGGAGGTGCAACATGGCTGAAGCCGACACGACTCACAGCCAGGGCCAGGTCCCGGGTTCGGGCCACCGACGGCTAGGGCAAACAGTCGAATGCGGCTGGTGCGGTCGAGCCGTCGAAGTGCCGGCCCGCGGCCGCGTTCCGTCGTGGTGTTCCTCATCGTGCAGGCACCGCGCCTGGGAAGCACGACGGGCGGTCCGCGAACAACCGGCGGACGTTCGAGTTGTCACCCGCACCGTCGAGGTTGAGAAGCCGACCATCCGCACGGTAGAGATCCCGGTTCCCGTCGAGCCCCGGACCGCCGAAGACTGGGTGGTTGTCCTTGAGGCGCTTTCGACTCGGCTGGCGCAGGGACGCATCTATCGCAGGGACCTGCCGACCCTCACTCCGGCCATGCGACGCCTCGTCGAAGTCTGGAACCGAACAATCGAGCAAGCCCGCTGAAGGCGGCGCGAAACCGCGTCCAAAGGAAGCTCGAAGTCGAACAAACCTCATGCATCACGCGGGGGGAACGGCACTCACGGACTTGAGGGAGAGCTTCGGGGCGAGCCGTGCTCACGGTTACTGAAGGGCACGTATGGTGCACGCCACCTCTTCCGGCTTTCCTAGCCTGCACTATCACACCTAGTCAGACGGTAATTAACACGGAGTGGAGCATAGGGGACTCGAACCCCTGACATCAGCCTTGCAAAGGCTGCGCTCTACCAACTGAGCTAATGCCCCGCGCTGCGACATTCTCGCATCCACCCCGCGCCCGGCCAAAACCGGCGCCCCGAGCGGGCCCGGAGCGGGCCAGGAGCGGGGAAATCGACCTATTCGAGGGGGCCAACTACCCTTGAACCCATGTGGTCCAAGCGGGAAGAGGTCGATTACGCCCTGCAGCGTCGTCATACGCTGCAGTCGCTGCACCGACCCCAGCGCGTCATTGACGGGGGCGATGTCTGCGATGCGGACCCGCTTCTCGTCCGCGCAGCACTGCACCACGGCGAGGAGTCGGAGGTGCACTGCCCGGTGTGTCCTGCGAAGCGGCTGCTGAACCTGAACTACGTGTTTGGCGAGCAGCTCGGCCAGTACTCCGGACGGATCAAGTCGACCCCTGAACTCGAAGAGATGCAGTCGGAATTCGGCGAGTTCAAGGTCTGCGTCGTCGAGGTCTGCCCCGAGTGTGGCTGGAACCACATGATCACTTCTTACCTGCTCGGTGACGGCGTCCGCCGCCGGCCACCGCGCCGCCAGCAGACCGTAGAGGATATTTATGGCTGACCCCAAACGTTCGGCATCACCCAAGACCAAGGGCTTGGGGGGAAGGAAGAAGACCAACCCCTGGGTGCGCGCCCTGATCTGGGTCGTGTCGATCCTGCTCTCGCTTGGCATCATCGGCGTGGGCGCCATCGCCGTTGCGTACTCGATGATCAAGCTGCCCGACCCGAACTCCGACTTCCAGACGAACACGAGCTTCGTCTATTACGCGGACGGCAAGACGAAGATCGGCTCGTTCCAGGTGCAGAACCGGCAGTCGATCGACTACGACAAGATCCCCGCCGACGTGAAGGACGCTGTCGTCGCCGCGGAGAACCGCACCTTCTGGACCGACCCGGGCATCTCCGCGACGGGACTGTTCCGCGCGACCCTCGGGCTCATCGGCCTCGCTCCCGCGGACGTGACCGCGACCGGTGGCGGCTCGACGATCACCCAGCAGTACATCAAGGTCATGTACCTGACCCAGGAGAAGAGCTTCACGCGCAAGGCGAAGGAGATCCTGCTCGCTGCCAAGATCGGCCAGGAGGTCAGCAAGGAGGAGATCCTCGCCGGCTACCTGAACACCGTCTACTTCGGACGCGGCGCCTACGGCATCGAGGCGGCCGCGCAGGCCTACTTCCAGATACCTGCCTCCAAGCTCAGCCTCTCCCAGTCCGTCGCCCTCGCAGCGATCCTGAACTCGCCGGGCAACCTCGACCCCGCCAAGGGCAAGCAGCAGGCTGCCGACCTGCTCGAGCGCTACCAGTACACGCTGAACGGCATGGTCGACCTCGGCAACATCACTGCAGCCGAGCGCAGCGAGATCTACTCCAAGCTGCCGAAGTTCCCCAAGGCGACCAACGACTCACGGCTGGGCGGGCCCAAGGGCTTCCTCCTCAGCATGGTGGAGCGTGAACTCGCGGCCAACGGCTTCACCGAAGAGCAGGTGAACGGCGGCGGGCTGAAGGTGGTCACCACGTTCGACGCGGACGCGCAGGACGCGGCCGTTGCCTCCGCCCAGAAGAACACGCTCGCCATGGCAGCGGGGAACAAGAAGGCTGCCAAGAAGCTGCACGCCGGGTTGGCATCGGTCGACAACGCCACCGGCGGCATCCTCGCGCTGTACGGCGGCCCGGACTTCCTGGCGAGCCAGTGGAACTGGGCGAACAATCCCCGTCCGACGGGTTCGAGCTTCAAGCCGTACGCGGTCGCCGCCGGTCTGCTCGACGGCTGGACCCTGAACGACCGGCTGAACGGCAACTCGTTCACCCCAAGGGGTGATTCAGCGCCGGTGCGCAACGCGGACGGCAACCACGGGTCGGTGACGCTGCAGCAGGCCACAACGCATTCGATCAACTCGGCGTTCGTCGACCTCGTCTCGCAGATCTCCAACGGTCCCGCGAAGGTGCAGCAGATGGCACAGGCGGCCGGAGTGCCGGTGAACAGCCAGTGGGACCTGAGCAACCGCATTCCGCTCGGGAACACCGAGGTCAGCCCGGTGAACCAGGCGAACTCGTACGCGACCTTCGCGAACCTGGGCGTCCGCCACAACCCGCATGTCGTTGCCGAGGTGTTCGACAACACGAACAAGAGCCTCTTCAAGGGCGACTCCGCCGGCAAGCAGACCATGGACGCCGACGTCGCCAACGACGTGACCTACGCCCTCACCAAGGTCACCCAGGACGGCACCGGCTCCCGCGCTGCCGCTCTCGGCTACCCCGTTGCGGGCAAGACCGGAACCGTCGGCTACGGCGTCGAGAAGACCCGGAAGGTCGGGAAGCAGACCTACACCAGCATCGTGCGTGAGACCAGGGCCGTGTGGTTCGTCGGGTACACGAAGCAGATCACCACGGCCGTCGTGTACGTGAAGGGTGACGAGGGCACGGGTGACCTCGGCCGCACCTACGGCTCCGGCTTCCCGCTGTTGACCTGGCTGGACTACATGCGGGTGGCGATGCACGGCAAGGAGCGGCTCGCGTTCGACCCGCCGACGCACCGCACGTCCACGCAGACGCCCACGGCCAAGCCCAAGCCGACCGTGACGCCGACCCCGACCCCGTCGGTGAGCGTCACGCCGACCGAGACCGCACCACCCACGGATCCTCCGACAACGGCTCCCCCGGCCACGGAACCGCCCACCACGGCTCCACCGACGGATACAGGGACACCCAAGGCACCCTAGGATCGTCCAGTGAGCAACACGGCACCGGCGCTGTCGACGTTCCTGGGCGGTGCCATCGGCCGACATGCCCGGCGGGGCGGCATCTGGTTCAACCCGACAGCATGGGCGTTCCTCACCCTCACGGTGTCCTGGCTCGTGCTGATGCTGCGCCAACTGCCCTGCATCCCCGCCGGCGACAAGTTCCCTCGCATGTGCTACTCCGACATCACCGTCCTGTACTACTGGCGGGGGCTGAAGGACGGCCAGGTGCCGTACCTGGATTCCGATGTGGAGTACCCGGTGCTCACCGGCGCCTTCATGGAGTTCAGCCGACGGATCCTGCTGATGCTGGGTGGCCAGAGCCGTCCCGGCCTCAGCGGCGACGAAGTGACGCAGGCGGCGGGGCTCTACTTCGGGATCAACGCCGTCCTTCTGTTCGCGCTGTTCGGCGTGCTGATCTGGGCGCACCTGAAGATGCACCGGCCGTGGGACGCGATGATGATCGCCGCCGCGCCGGCGATCTGGACGACCGGCCTGATCAACTGGGACGCGCTGGTCGTTGCGTTGACCTCGCTTGCGCTGCTGGCCTGGGCGCGCAAGAAGCCGGTGTGGGCAGGCGTCTGGCTGGGACTCGGAATCGCGGCGAAGCTCTACCCGGTCCTGCTGCTGGTGCCCCTGGCCGTGCTCTGCGTCCGCACGGGGAAGTGGCGTCCGTTCTTCATCACGGTCGGGGCGACGGTGGCCTCCTGGGTGGCGGTGAACCTGCCGGTGTACCTGGCCACGCCTGAGGGGTGGATGGGTTTCTGGACGTTCAACGTCGACCGCGGCGGTGACCTCGGCTCGATCTGGTACGTGCTGGGCATGGCGCAGGTGGACGTGCCCGACGTCTCCAAGCTGGTGGCAGCGCTGATGGTGGCGGGGACGCTGGCGATCTGCGGGATGTTGCTGCTCGCGCCGCGGCGTCCGCGGTTGGCGCAGGGCGTGTTCCTGATGGTGGCGCTGTTCCTGATGGTCAACAAGGTCTACTCGCCGCAGTACGTGCTGTGGCTGCTGCCGCTGCTGGTGCTGGCCCGCCCACGGTGGCTGGACTGGTCGATCTTCGCCGTGGGTGAGGCCATCTACTTCGTCGCGATCTGGGCGCACCTCGACGGCACCCTCGCGATGGGCTCCGGGCAGGAACGGCTCTACTGGTGGGCCGTCTACGTGCGGATCGGCGTCCAGCTCTGGCTGTGCGGACGGGTGGTGCACGACATGTTCACCCCGCGCCGCGACATCGTGCGGGCCGGCGGGCTCGACGACCCGGACGGCGGGATCTTCGACCAGGCGCCGGACACGCCCTGGGTGGCCAGGCTGAACCAGCGCCTGGCGGTCAGGTGAGCCGAGCAGGCAGCTGGGTCGATCCGCACAGTGACGCCCGGCTGGTCGTGCAGACGTGGCTCGGCACCCGGCTGTTGATGGGTCTCGTCGCTGTCTGGCTGATGTTCACCGATCATCGCGGCCTCAAGGACCTGTTCGGCAACTGGGATGTGGCGCACTTCGTCGCCATCGCGGAGAACGGGTACGCCGACCCCCAGGACATCGCGTTCTTCCCCGGCTGGCCACTGCTGCTGCGGATCTCTTCGATGACCGGCATCTCCACCCTGTTGGTGGGGACGATCCTGGCGCTGCTGGCCTCCGGGTTCGCCGCTGCAGCGCTGTACCGGATCGGGGGCGCGCCCACAGCGATCGCGTGGCTGCTGGCACCGACGGCCGTGTTCACGATGGTGCCCTACACCGAGTCGGTGTTCTGCGCCGCCGCCTTCTGGGCGTGGGAGCGGGCGACGGCGAAGAAGTGGGGCTCGGCTGCCGTGCTGGCGGCGTTCGCTGCAGCCGTCCGGGTGTCGGGTGTGTTCCTGATCGTCGCGCTGGTGGTGCTGGCACTCACGCAGGCAGGGAGCTCGAAGGTGCGTGGCCGGCGGGTGCTGTGGCTGGCGCTCCCCGTCGCCGTCGTGGCGGCCTACGCCGGCTACCTGTTCTTCCTCACCGGGTCGTGGACGGCCTGGTACGACGCGCAGGCCGCCGGGTGGGCGCGCGGGTTCACCTATCCCTGGGACTCGCTGAGACACACCTTCGATGCCTTCGCTCCCGGCGCCTACGCCGATCACCCCGAGTGGGCCTGGGTCTTCCGGGCCGAGGTGGTGAGCATGGCGATCGGGCTGGTGGTCACCATCGCCTGCCTGTTCCGCCGGCGCTGGGCCGAGGGTGTCTGGGTGGGCCTGCAGGTGGCGGCGTTCTCGGTGTCCTACTGGTTCATGAGCGTGAACCGGGCGGTGCTGCTGTGGTTCCCGCTGTGGACGATGGTGGGGCGCATCGGTGAGAGCCGCCGCAAGATGCCGCGCTGGCGGGCTGTGCTGATCGGCGTGCTGGTTGCAGCGGCGATCGTGGTGCAGTGCGCCTGGGCCTGGTTGTTCTTCAGTGGACGCTGGGCGTCCTAAGCCGACAGGAACCGAGTGTGGATCCGGGGTGCCCGGGTTCTATCCACATACGAGGGTGCCCGCACCTGTGGGATGCCGTCGGGGCGCAACTCGATGGTCCAGCGATCGGCTCCGGGGAGCCGGCTGGGTTCGACGATGTTGTGGTGATGTGGGCACAAGAGCACCAGATTCCACAGCGCTGTCACCCCGCCCATCCACCACGGGATGATGTGGTGGGCCTGGCAGGCGCTCGGCGGCTTGTTGCAGCCGGGGAACGCGCAACCGCGGTCGCGCAGTTCGAGGGCCGCCCGGATCGGACCGGTCACCAGCCGCTGCGTGCGACCCACGTCGAGCGGTTCGGACGGGCCGTTCATCACGGCTGGCAGCAGGTCGGCGTCGCAGGCGAGCTGCCGCAGGGCAGCCGCGCTGATCGACTCACCCAGCGACAACAGGTGGGCATCGATGCAGTCCTGCTTCAGCTTCTCGTAGTCGACCATCACCACCACGCGCGGACGGTCGCCGCCGTGGTTGGGCGCCAGCGCCTCCTGCGCGTGGTGGTGAACGATCGCCATCAGCCCGTCGGCCTGCCGCTGGGAGCGTGTCGGTATGGGCTGTAGCGGGTCGATCGCTTCGAGCGCACGCTTCTCTTGTGCCGCATAGGAATCCACCAGCCGGATGAGCGCTTCGCCATCCACCGTGGGCAAGGCGCCCCTGAAAGTCGTGGTCCCATGACCGTCGTGCTGGAAATCGAGGTGGCGGTTGCGCACGGCCTGCTGGTACTCGCGCTCCAGCCGCTCGGCATCGCTGGCCTCTGCGATCTCGGGTGCAAGGACCTCCAGCAGGTGGCGGGAGAGCTGCGACAGCTCCGCCGAGTTGAACTGCCCGGCGTACTCCACCATCAGCTGCTCGGCGTCGCCGATCACCGAGGCGGGCAGGTCGTCGGGCAGGTCGGCCAGCACCCGCGTGATCGCCCGCGCCTGTTGCGGCAGCACCTGGCCATCGATGGTCGCCCACGCCACAGCGGGGAACCGCGACAGATCGCGTCCGGCGTACAGCAGGGCCGAGGCCTCCTTGCGGGTGAGCTGCGTGGTCTCGGCCAGCCAGGAGCCGGCGCTCGTGCCGTGTGCGTGCTCTGCAGCCTCCGTCGCGACGACCTCGCCCGCCAACTGCTGGACGAGCGCCGTGCCCTGACCCGTCACGCGCACGGCGGTCTGCAGCAGCTCGAGCCGCTCGGCGTCGGTGGCCAGGCCGCGGCCGGAGTGGTCGACGGCACCGAGCAGGCGCTCGATCTCGGCCAGCGCTTCGCTGGTCGAGATCAACCCGGTGGTCGTTTCCATGGATCAACGTTAGACACCGCCTCTGACACTTCCTTGCCAAAGCCGCTGGCAAAAGCCCTAGTGAACCTGAAAGTATGATGAGAAAATGGAACAGGTGTACGAGAGACTCTCGGGGGCGCGGCCATCCCGGAGGTGCGCAACCCTGCGCATGGAGCCACGCTGATGTGGCTCGTAGCTTGAGCGGAGGCGCATCCGCGAGGGGCAGGGGGCCTCCCGGAGCATGTGCGAGGAGAACTTCATGGCTACACCGGACTCGATCAGGACAACCAAGGGACGCGGACGCCTGTACGACAGCATCCTCGACACAGTGGGGGACACCCCCGTCGTCAGGATCAACAACATCGGCGTCGACGGCGTCACCATCTACGTGAAGGCGGAGTACTTCAACCCGCTCTCCTCCGTGAAGGACCGGCTCGCGATCAATGTGATCGAGGAGGCCGAACGCCAGGGCACCCTGCAGCCCGGCCAGACCGTCGTTGAGGCCACCAGTGGCAACACCGGTATCGGGCTGGCCATGGTCTGCGCGCAGAAGGGTTACCCCCTGGTCGTCACGATGGCCGACAGCTTCAGCATCGAGCGGCGCAAGCTGATGCGCATGCTCGGCGCGAAGGTCGTCCTCACCCCGCGCGCCGAGAAGGGCTTCGGCATGTACAACAAGGCCGTCGAACTGGCTGAGGCCAACGGCTGGTTCCTCGCCCACCAGTTCGAGACCGAGGCCAACGCTGCGATCCACGAGGCCACCACCGGCCGCGAGATCATCAACGACTTCGCCGGCTCCCGGCTCGACTACTTCGTCACCGGCTACGGGACGGGCGGCACCGTCGCAGGTGTGGGACGGGTCCTGCGCAGGGAGCGCCCCGAGACGAAGATCATCCTCTCTGAACCTGCCAACGCCCAGCTCATCGGCAGCGGGACGCCGCAGGAACGCACGCCCGAGGGGGCCCCCGCCTCGAGCCATCCGGCCTTCGAGCCGCACCCGATCCAGGGCTGGACGCCGGACTTCATCCCCAAGGTGCTCCAGGAGGCCATCGACGGCCACTACTACGACGAGCTCATCCCCGTAGCGGGCCCAGAGGGCATGAAGTGGGCCCAGCAGCTCGCGCGGTCCGAAGGGATCTTCACCGGCACGTCCGGTGGTTCCAGCTTCGCCGTCGCCCGTCAGGTGGCCGAGAAGGCCGAGCGTGGCGCGGTCATCCTGTGCATGCTCCCCGACACCGGCGAGCGCTACATGTCGACGCCGCTGTTCGACGCCATCCCTGCCGACATGACCGAGGAAGAGGTCGCGCTTTCGAAGTCGACGCCGGGGTACCAGCTGCCGGCGTAGCGGCCGGCGTCGTGGCTAGG
>JAOATP010000129.1 GCA_030158185.1 Propionicimonas sp. | reverse complement strand
ACCTCGATGTCGATGCGGTAGAGCCCGAGCAGCCGCCACACCGGTGACTGGCTCACCTGCGCGGCCTGGACCCGCCGCGCCGGCAGCGACTGGCTGGTGAGGCTGGTGAGGCCCCGGGAGATCCGCAACCCGTGCTCGCGGCGCGACAGGGTGTAGTTGAACTGGCCGGTGACCCGGCGGCTGACGAACCCGAACAGTCCGCTGATGGTGGGGATGGCGGCCGCGAGCAGCACCCACCACTGGCCGATCGCCAGTCCGACCGAGACGAACAGCACGCCGCCGAGCACGATGCTCCAGAACTCGTGGGAGGTGACCGCGGCCAGCAGCAGGGTCTGAGGCTGCACCTGCACCAGTACCTCGTCGTCCTCCTGCAGGTCGGTGAGTACGGAGACGGAGCTGGTCGACCTCGCGGCATCGACCTGGTGGCCGCGGGCACGGGCAAGGAGGTAGTCGCGCAGGGCGTAGGCACGGCCCAGCGACAGGTAGCGCAGCTTGGAGCGCTCCTGGGAGCCGACGTCGATCTGGAGCTCCGCCAGCCCGAACATGCGGGCAGCGAACGGCTGCACCACGTCGATCGACTGCACCTTGTCGAAGGCGACACGGATCGAGCGGCGGAAGATCGCGCCGGTGTCGACGCGCAGTTCGTCTGCGTCGATGACGAACCGGGTGAACCGCCAGGAGATGTAGCCGGCCACTCCTGCCGCAACGGCAAGCGCCGCTACGCCGGCGAGGATGATCTCAAGCGGGGGTATTGGGCGCGGGCCTTCGCCGTTGGGAACGAACTCTCGCCCGATGCCGATCACCAGCGCCAACAGCACCACCCAGCCGCGGATGAACGGGGTGAGCGGGTGCGGGCGCTCGGTCACTTTCGCTGCCGGTTGGGCGTCCGTCGGTTGGGCGTCCGTCGGTTGGGCGTCCGTCGGTTGGGCGTCCGGCGGCGGGAAGCCGACCGGACCGGAGTCGGCGGTCATAGCGGGAGTGCCTGTGCCTCTCCGGCGGCGATCAACCGGTCCCGGAGCAGGGCGGCGTCCGACTGCTCGAGACCGGGGATGGTGCCGGCCGACTGGACGCTGGCTGTGACCAGTTCCACCCGGGCCAGTCCCCAGGACCGATCGATCGGGCCGGACTCGACGTTGACCGACAGCATCCGGCCATAGGGAATGGCGGTGAGCCGCTTGCTCCACAGCCCATGGGTGATCAGCAGGTCGGCTTCGCGCTCGGCGTAGCCGAAGGTGCGCACCCAGCGTCCGGCCCGGTAGACGCGCCAGCCGGTCCAGGCCAGGCCGACGACGGCGAGCGCGCCGGCCCAGAGCCACTCGAAGATGAAGCCCACGGTCAGCGCGACGATGACGGTGCTGATGAGGTTGTAGGTGAGCGCCCCCAGCCTCCGCACCGTGACGTAGCGGTCGGGCAACCGCTGCCAGTGGGCGGCAGGGGTGAACAGGTCGGTCATGAAATGAATCTAGCCCCGGTCCTTCTTCGTCTTGGGGTTGCGGACTTCGACGCCGCCGAAACCGACGAACCCCTTGATGGTGATGCGGGGCGCGGACGGGTCGGGCGGGGCGAGCTTGCCGACCTCGCTGCCGCCGAGCACAGCCATCACCTGGTTGTTGACGTCGGTGCCGGGCGGGACGGTGAGCTCGATGCCACCGAACAGGCAGAACACGGTCACCTCGACGTCGCGGGCCTCGAAGATCGCCTGCGTCAGGTCGATCTCCGCGCCGCCGAAGACGGTGAGGATCGATGTGTGCTTGCGTACCCGCCAGGCGTGCTTCCGGGAGGCGCCCGCGAAGATGGCGACGATCTGGTCTGCGGATTCGGTCGCGTTGGCCTCGTCGTAGCTGACGGCTGGACGCGTGGACGCCGGCCCGACAAGGTCGCGGGTCAGCGGGACGAGGTCGTCGAAGGTCTCGGCGAGTCGTGCGGTTGCGATGCGCTGGTCGCGTTCCGCTGCGGTCAGGCGCCCCTCGGCGTGCGCGGCGTTCAGGAGGGACACGACATGGTCGCGATCGGCGTCGGCAGCGGTCAGGTCTCCTCCGACGACCGGGCCGACGTCACTGGGTTCGAGAGGATTGCTCATGGTCCGAACCTAAGCCTCGTTGATGCCCTGTGGAACCCGTTCGCGGGTCGGTTGGGGGTGGCGTGGGGGCCAACCCTGAGCCCGGCACCGGCGCAGCGCGCCCCGGTGATAACTTTCGGCTGTGCCGCGGCGATTCCTTGTGTTCTTCGCCGTGATCGCGGCCGTGGTGCTGGGCGGCTTCGCCGTTGCGCGCTTCGTGCCGGCGGCAGTTCCTGTGCCGGCCCCCGCAGTGAGTCCCCAACCCGTGCCGGCGAGCACGGTCGCCGTCACCGGCGTCCGGGTGATCTACGGCGACACCCTCGACGTGAAGCTTGGTGGCCGCACCGTGCGGGTGCGGCTGCTCAATGTCGACGCACCCGAGGCCGGCCATGACGGCAGCACTGCGCAATGCCTTTCCGGTGAGGCCTCGAAGTGGCTCGCGCAGGTGGCCGGCAAGGGCAAGAAGCTGAAGCTCTCCACCTACGGCAAGGACCGTTTCGGGCGGACGCTCGGCGGGCTCCACGACACCGGGGGACGGCTGGTGAACGCGGAACTGGTCGGCGCAGGGCTTGCTGCACCTTTCGTTGTGAACGGCCAGGTGGACCTGATCACGCCGGTGCGGGCGGCCCAGCAGGTGGCTGCGACCGCCGGGGTGGGCCTGCACGCGTCCACGGGGTGCACGGTGCCCGGGAGGCTTGGCCGGCTGGAGGCGACGATCGCAGGCCTTTCTCTGGAGTCGTCCGACCGCGAAGCAGCCGCGCGGGAGCTAGCGAAGGCGAGGACGGCCCGGAGCGGGCTGGCTGCGCTGGCAGCCGACCTTGCCGGGGATGAGCGCAACGTGCTCGTCGACGGGCTGACCGACCGTGAGGTGACGGACCTGTTGGACCGCCTCGCGATGGCGCGAGGGCGGCTGGACGAGGTGACGAAGGCCCTGCAGGCTAAGGCCTGAACGCGTCAGGCGGCGATGAGGCCCTGGGCCCTCGCGATGCTGACCGCGACCAGCCGGTCGTGGACGCCGAGCTTGGTGTAGACGTTGCTGAGGTGCTTGTGGACGGTGCGTGGTGACAGTCCGAGGCGGGCGGCGATCGTGCGGGCCAGCAGGCCTTCGGCAAGGAGCTGCAGCACCTCCACCTCGCGGGCAGTGAGGTTCAGGGCAGCGGCCGCGTCGGCGGCTGTGCGCACCTGCTGGGCGCGACGGCAGGCGTCCGCGACGTGCGGCAGCAGCAGTTGCAGCGGAGCGACGGACTCTGCGAGCAGGGCACGCGCCTCCGGGCTGAAGCCGCCCCGCTTGGCGAGCGCAACGACGCGGACGCGATCCTGGCCGGGCACCTGCTCGACGAGTTCCGGGCCGATGGTCACGATCTCGCCCAGCACGGGGTGCTGGCCGGCCTGGAGGTGCGTCCCCTCGGAACGGCGTCCGCCGTGGAGGGCCGCGTCGGCAAGGACGGCGGCGTGGCGCTGGTTCGGGAACGCTGCGTGCACGCGCAGCCGTCGCCCGAGGTCGACCCCCAGGAGGGCAGCGCTGTCTGCTCCGGTGGCTTTCGCGAGGGCGTTGCAGACGAGCTGCTCCGCCTGCTCCCCGTCATCGATGACCGCCATGGCCTGCGAGATGAGGTCGACGATGCTGATGGCCCGGTCTTCTCTGGTCACCCGCTCGCTCCCCGCTTCCTGCTCCGGCCGAAGAATGTGGCCTCGGTGGTTGTCACTAAGCAGTTTGGCAGACACAGGGCCCATACAGGCAGGGTTTCGCCCCAGTCGGTCACCGCGTCGCGTGCTCGGGCCCGGCGTGCAGGCTCCAGCCGGCTCCGGCTAGACTGCCTCTCGCGCGGACGCGGAAGCGCCCGCAGGCGGATGTAGTTCAATGGCAGAACATCAGCTTCCCAAGCTGACAGTGCGGGTTCGATTCCCGTCATCCGCTCCAG
>JAOATP010000128.1 GCA_030158185.1 Propionicimonas sp. | reverse complement strand
CCGGGCCGACGGTGAGGGCCGTGACGGTCGCGTCCGGAAGCGTACCGGCGAGGACGAGCGCCTGCTCGATGGCGTACTCGTCCAGCTCGGACAGCAGACCAGAGGACCCGGTCCGGCAGAGCCGGCCGTCTGCCTCGAACTCGGCATCGTCGCTGGGGTCCGGCACATGCTTGACGCACACGAGGATTCGCATAGAAGTCAGCCTTCCTTCGGGGTTCTCTTCACGCCGGCCAGCACCAGGTGGGCCACGTCGCGGACCTCTGGTGCCGTGCCGGTGGCTGCTGCGGCGTCGCCGAGCATGATCGAGCAGTAGGGGCAGCCGGTCGCGACGACGGCGGCACCGGTCGCCGCGGCCTCGTCGAGGCGGGCGCTGGAGATGCGGGTGCCGATCTTCTCCTCGGTCCACATCCGGGCGCCGCCCCCGCCGCAGCACATGCTGGTGGAGCGGGAGTGCTCCATCTCCACCAGGTCCGTGCCGGGCAGGGCGGCGAGCAGGTCGCGGGGGGCCTCGTACTCGCCGTTGTGGCGACCCAGGTAGCACGGGTCGTGGTAGGTCAGCTGCACCCGTTCGTCCGCCTCCGGCGGCGTGAGGGTGAGCCGCTTCTCGCGGACCAGCCGGTTGAGCAGCTGGGTGTGGTGGGTGAGCCGGAAGGTGCCGCCGAGCTGGGCGTACTCCCGCGAGAGCGCGTTCAGGCAGTGCGCGCAGGTGACCAGGATCTTGTCGACGCCGAGGTCGGTGAGGGTCTCGATGTTCTGGATGGCCAGCGCCTGGTAGGTGGCCTCGTTGCCGGCACGCCGGGCGGGGTCGCCGCAGCAGCTCTCGCCCTCGCCGAGGACGGCGAAGCTGACCCCCGCGAGGTGCAGGAGTTCCGTCACCGCGCGGGTGGTGGCCTTCGCCTTCTCGTCGTAGGCACCGGCGCAGCCGACCCACAGCAGGTAGTCGATGCCGTCGAGGCTGTCGATGTCCTTGCCGACGACGGGGACAGCGAAGGGCAGGCCGCGGGTCCAGTCCAGCCGGCCGCGCTGCGGCAGGCCCCACGGGTTGCCCTTGCTGTC
>JAOATP010000127.1 GCA_030158185.1 Propionicimonas sp. | reverse complement strand
GCCCTATCGTGCGTCCATGGCAGACATGCTCCAGATTCGTTACCCCGCCACCGGCGTCGAGGCTGAGCTGGCGATCACCGATGCCACCATCAAGGCTCCGGACCTGAGGCAATTCCGGATCGGCGAGGAGCCCCTGGCCACCTTCGACCCGGGCTTCATGAACACGGCCGTGTGCCGCTCGTCGATCACCTACATCGACGGCGAGGCCGGCATCCTCGAGTACCGCGGGTACCCCATCGCGGAGCTGGCAGAGAAGTCGACCTACCTCGAGGTGGCCTACCTGCTGCTGCACGGCGAGCTGCCGAACCCCGCCCAGCTGGCCGAATGGGAACTGTCGGTCACCGAGCACAGGATGCTGCCCGACAAGCTCAAAACCGTGCTGGCCGGCTTCCCCTACGACGCCCACCCGATGACGATCCTGATGGCCTCTGTGGCGGCGTTCTATTCGTTCTACCCGGACGCACGCAACTTCGAGGACCCCGCGGCACGCGACCTCAACATCACCCGGCTGATCGCCAAGATGCCGACGCTGGCAGCGTTCGCGTACCGCAAGGGCAAGGCCCGTCCGTACGTGAACCCCGACGACAACTACGGCTACTGCCACAACTTCCTCGCCATGCTGTTCAAGCAGAACGAGCGGCGCTACGTCGCCGACCCGCGCCTCGTCCGCGCGATGGAGGTGCTGTTCATCCTGCACGCCGACCACGAGCAGAACTGCTCGACCAACGCCGTCCGCTCGGTGGCCAGCTCCGGCAACGACCTGTACACCTCCGCGTCCGCCGGCATCGGGGCCCTGCACGGGCCGCTGCACGGTGGTGCCAACGAGGCGGTCCTGAAGATGCTGCGCGAGATCGGCACCGTCGACCGCGTCGGTGAGTTCATCGAGGGCGTGAAGGCCGGCAAGGTACGGATGATGGGCTTCGGCCACCGGGTCTACAAGAACTACGATCCGCGGGCCAAGATCATCAAGAAGTCGGTCGAGGACGTCTTCGAGGTCACCGGGGTGAACCCCCTGCTGAAGGTGGCCCAGGAACTGGAGCGCTACGGCCTCAACGACGACTACTTCGTGAGCCGCCGCCTCTACCCGAACGTCGACTTCTACTCCGGCCTGATCTACGAGGCGCTCGGTTTCCCGCCCGAGATGTTCACCGTGCTGTTCGCCGTCCCGCGCACCTCGGGATGGGCGGCCCAGTACCAGGAGTTCATCACCGACCCGGAGCAGAAGATCATGCGGCCCAAGCAGATCTACACCGGTGCCCGCACCCGCGGCTACGTCCCCATGGAGGAGCGCGGCTGAAAAGTTGCGTTGCCCCTTGCGAGGACGCACCTGCGTGGCAAGGTATTCCCCATGAGTTCAAAGATGAGCGCTGCCTCGATGCAGGTGACCAGTCCCGATGACGTCCGCAATGTCGTACTGATCGGAAACGCCGGCTCGGGGAAGACCTCATTGTTCGAGCAGCTCCTCAAGGCCCGCATCGCCGGCTACCGCGGCGAGAAGGAGGACGCGGAGCGCGCGGCCCAGCTCTACCTCGCATCGCTGGTGACCGGCGACGTGCTGGTGAACCTCCTTGACGCCCCTGGCCACCCCGACTTCGTCGGTGAGCTCCGCGCCGGCATCCGAGCAGCCGACGCAGCCATCTTCGTGATCTCCGCAGCAGACGGCATCGACGGCGCAGCCCAGGCACTCTGGGAGGAATGCACCGCAGCCAACCTGCCGCGCATCATCGCCCTCACCAAGCTGGACGCCGGCCACGCCGACTTCGACGGCTCGATCGCCGACATGCAGGACAAGCTCGGCGAGGGCGTGCTGCCCACCCACGTCCCGACGCAGAGTTCGCCCGGCGTGATCTCGGGGAACATCGGCCTGCTCAGCCTCGAGGAGCACGACTACTCCGGCGGCGACGTGGTCAACCGCAAGCTCACCGCTGACGACTCCCACGTCGAGACCTACCGCGGCCCGCTGATCGAGGCGATCATCCAGGAGGCCGAGGACGACTCGCTCATGGATCGCTATCTCAGCGGTGAGGAGCTCGACACCGACTACCTGCTCGATGACCTGCGCAAGGCCGTCGCGACCGCGAACCTCTACCCGGTGGTGCCGGTCGCCTCCAACACCGGCGTCGGCGTCGAGGAACTGCTGCGGCTGATCGAGCACGGCTTCCCGACCCCCTCGCTGCACCCGAACCCCTCGGCCACCGGCCTGGACGGCAAGGACCTGCCCAACCCGCCGACGGATGTCTCCGCGCCGCTGGTGGCCCAGGTGATCCGCACCACAACCGACCCGTTCGCCGGCCGGTTGTCGATGGTCCGCATCTTCTCCGGCACCCTGCACGCCGATGACGTCGTGCACGTCTCCGGCCACCGGGTCCGCGCGGGTGCCGCTGAGAACGCCCATGACCACGACCACGACAACGACGAGCGCGTCGGGCTCATCCAGGCCGCCGTCGGCACGGAGCTCAAGCCCCGTCCGACTGCCATCGCCGGCGAGATCGTGATGGTGCCGAAGCTCACGACGGCAGAGACCGGCGACACCCTCTCGGCCAAGGACCACCCGGCCATCGTGGCTCCGTGGAACCTGCCGGAGCCGCTGCTGCCGCTGGCCATCCGTGCCGCCACCCGCAACGACGAGGACAAGCTCGCAACAGCCCTGCAGCGCCTGGCCGTCGAGGACACCACTGTCCGTCTCGACCGTGGCGGCAGCGACCAGCTGGTGCTCTGGACCACCGGCCAGACCCACGCCGACCTTCTGATCGCCCGGCTCGTCGAGCGCTACGGCGTCAAGGTCGAGCAGGAGGACCTGAAGATCCCGCTGCGGGAGACCTTCATCGCCAAGGCGACGGCGATGGGCCGCCACGTGAAGCAGTCCGGCGGCCACGGCCAGTACGCGGTCTGCAACATCGAGGTCGAGCCGCTCCCCCGCGGCAGCGGCTTCGAGTTCGTCGACAAGGTCGTGGGCGGCTCCGTGCCTCGCCAGTTCATCCCCAGCGTCGAGAAGGGCGTCCGCAACCAGCTCGAGAAGGGAGTGTTCGCCGGCTTCCCGATGGTCGACGTGCGGGTCACCCTGTTCGACGGCAAGTCGCACTCGGTGGACTCCTCCGACATGGCCTTCCAGATGGCCGGCTCGCTGGCCATCAAGGAGGCGGCGACGCCGAAGACGGTCGCGCTGCTCGAGCCGCTCGACCTCGTGACGGTCATCGTCGGCGAGGAGTACCTCGGCGCAGCCATGACCGACCTCACCGGACGCAGGGGCCAGCTGCTGGGCTCGGACGCGGAGAACCACAAGGCGATCATCCGTGCCCTCGTGCCGCAGACTGAGCTCTCCCGCTACGCCATCGACCTGCGCGGCATCGCCCACGGTTCCGGCACGTTCACCCGCGAGTTCCACGGCTACGAGCTGCTCCCGACACCCTTGATGGAGAAGTACGCGAAGGCCAACTGACCCCAACCCATCGCAAGCTGTGAGTTAGCCGCCGATGTCGGCGCCCAACTCACAGCTTGTGGCTTGTGGGGGCGGGGAATGCCGAACGACGAGTGGGGGTTCGGTTCCACGTGCGCATAGACATCTGGTCCGACATCGCCTGCCCGTGGTGCTACGTAGGCCTCACGCGGCTCGAGGCCGCCCTTGCCCGGTTCGAGCACTCCGACGCGGTGGAGGTGCAGCTGCACTCCTTCCAGCTCGACCCCACGCTCCCCAACTCCTATCCCGGCACGGAGGCGGCGTACCTCGCGGCGAGCAAGGGGCTGGACACGGCAACGGTCGAACAGATGTTCGCTCGGGTCCGCTCCGCGGCCGCGCCTGACGGCGTGGAGCTCAACTTCGAGACGCTCGTTGTCGCCAACTCCCGGCGAGCGCACCGGCTGCTGCAACAGGCGAAAGAGTCCGACCCATCCGGACGCACCGCGTGGAAGCTCGAGGTCGCCCTGTTCAAGACCCACTTCACCGACGGGCGCAACATCGGCGACCCGGCAACCCTCGTCGAGCTCGCCGTCGCAGCGGGACTGGACGCGGACATGGCAACCGATGCCCTCGAATCACCGGAGCGGGATGCGGAGGTGACCTCCGACATCGACGCGGCAGCACAGCTGGGTATCCGCGGGGTGCCGTTCTTCGTGCTGGCCGAGAAGTACGGCGTCTCGGGTGCGCAGCCGGCCGAGGTCTTCGACGAGGCCCTGCGTCAGGTGTGGGACGAAGTTGAGGACAACCGGTCGTCGAGCCTGTCGAGACGTTGATCTCGACGAGCTCGATCAGCGATCAGTGCGCTGCGATGAAGCCGAAAATGCCGTCGGCAACCATCTGGACGGCGATCGCCGACAGCAGCAGGCCTGCGATCCGTGAAGCGAGCACAGTGCCGGATTCCCGCAGGATCGCCCGGATCAGGCCGGCGTAGCGCAGGAACACCCAGACCAGGAACATGACGGTGACAAGGGCGAGCGCGACTGTCAGGTAGCCGGCGAGCCCGGGAGCGCGCTGCACGGCGAGCATGGTGGCGACGATCGCGCCGGGGCCGGCCATCAGCGGCGTCCCCAGCGGGACGATCGCGACGTTCACCCCGTCGTGGGCGACCGGGTCCTCGCCCTTGCCCATCAGCAGTTCGAGGGCGATCAGGAGGAGCAGCAGTCCGCCGGACACCTGGAGTGCCGGGACGGAGACCTGCAGGTAGTCCAGGATCTGCTTGCCGAAGATCGCGAAGACGGCGATCACCCCGAGGGCCACCAAGGAGGCCCGGTCGGCGGCGCGTCGTCGCTGGCGTGACCCCAGGGACCGGGTGAGACCGAGGAAGACCGGCAGCAGGCCTGGCGGATCGACGATCACGAAGATCGTTACGGCTGTGGTGAGGAACAGCTCGACGTCGAAGAACTGGTCCACACCACCAGCGTATTGCTGCCGAAGGGTGCCGGGCGAATCAGCCCGGCACCGTCAGAAATGGATCAAATGCTGTGCAGCGGCCGCGCGCCGTACGGGATCGAGCGGGCGTCGACGATGTCCTTGCCGAAGGGGAAGCAGGTCACCGGGATCATCTTCAGGTTCGCGATCGCCAGCGGGATGCCGACGATCGTGACGGCCTGCGCGAGCGCCGTCGTGACGTGGCCGATCGCCAGCCAGAGCCCGGCGACGAGGAACCAGACCACGTTGCCGACCGACGAGCCGAGACCGGCCCCCGGCTTGGCGATCACGGCCCGACCGAAGGGCCACAGGCAGTACCCGGCCATGCGGAACGACGCGATGCCGAACGGGATCGTGATGATGAAGATGCAGGCCACGATGCCGGCAGCGACGTAGCCGACGGCCAGCCAGAAGCCACCGAAGACCAGCCAGATGATGTTGAGGATCGCGCGCATTGTTCTCCTTGTTCGACGCCTCCTCCATGTAACCGTGCGAACCGGCGATTCCCCAGTGGTGGCGTCCCTGAGCGGCCCCTGACACCACCCCGGCCACGCTTCCCTAGAATGTCGCCCATGCCCGTCGCCGAACGTATCCATCGCGACGTGGTTTCCTACGTTCGCCGCAGTGCCCGCATGAACACGGCCCAGCAGCGCGCCTGGGACCTCCACAACGGGAACTGGGTGGTACCGCTCGACGCCGGCGCCCGTGACACGTCCGTCGCAGCGTCGGCCCGCGTCGACTGGACGGCGGTCTTCGGCCGCGAGGCCCCCCTGATGGTCGAGATCGGCTCGGGCACGGGTCACGCCATCACGGAGCTGGCCCTCGCCCACCCGGAGGCCAACCTCGTCGCGTTCGAGGTGTTCATGCCCGCGGTCGCTTCCACGCTCGGCCGGCTGGCGCGCCACGGCGTCACCAATGTGCGCCTGGTGGTCGCCGACGGCGCGCAGGCACTCCCGGTGGTCTTCGACAAGGCAGGCATCGCCGAGCTGTGGACCTTCTTCCCCGACCCGTGGCACAAGGCCCGCCACCACAAGCGGCGCCTGGTCAGCGCGGAGTTCGCCGGCGCCGCCGCGTCCCGCCTCGCAGCCGACGGCACCTGGCGGCTCGCCACCGACTGGGACGACTACGCCGAGGCCATGCTCGCAACCCTCGAGGCCGAACCCGGCCTCGTGAACCGTCACGACGGCTGGGCGCCACGCTTCGAACTGCGTCCGCTCACCAAGTACGAGCAGCGCGGGCTGGACGCCGGCCGCACCATCCACGACCTCGCCTTCGGCCGCCGATGACCCGGTACCGCGTCGACATCGCCTACGACGGCACCGCCTTCCACGGCTGGGCCACCCAGCCGGGCCTGCGCACGGTGCAGGAGGAGCTCGAGACCTGGATCGCCCGGGTCATGCGACTGCCGCACCAGCCGCTGCTGCTCTGCGCCGGACGCACCGACGCCGGCGTGCACGCCCGAGGCCAGGTGGCCCATCTCGACCTCGATCTTCCCGACCCGGCGCTGGTGGCGGAGAAGCTCGCCCACAAGCTGCGCATCGCCCTGCCGCAGGATGTCGCGGTGCGCAGCGTCAAGGTTGCTCCCGCAGGGTTCGACGCCCGCTTTGCAGCGATCTGGCGGCGTTACGCCTACCGCCTCACCGACGGCTACGTCGACCCGCTGGACCGCCTGGACACCGCTGTGATCCGCGGACGGCTGGACGTCGACCTGGTCAACACCGCGGCGCAGACCCTCCTGGGCCTGCACGACTTCGCTGCATTCTGCCGCTCCCGGCCCGGCGCGACGACGATCCGCAGGCTGGAGTGGCTGCACGCGGAACGCCTGCCCGACGGCCGCGTCGAGATCGGCGTCCGCGCCGACGCCTTCTGCCATTCGATGGTCCGCTCCCTGGTCGGCGGACTGGTCGAGGTCGGCACGGGCAAGCGGGACATCGCCTGGCTGGCAGCCCTCCCCGACACCGACCGGCGGTGCGGCCAGATCCGGGTGATGGCTGCCCGCGGGCTGGTGCTCGAGGAGGTCGGCTACCCGCCGGACGACCAGCTCGCCCACCGGGCGCGCGAATCGCGCGCGCGGCGCACAATGACCGAGGGCAGCCTGACCGAGGAGTGCGAGTGAGCCATTACTTCCAGACCCCCACCGGCCCCGAGCACCGTCGCACGGTGAAGGCCCGGTTCTGGGACACCGACTGGACGTTCACCACGGCAGACGGGGTGTTCTCCGGTGACGGGCTCGACCTCGGCACGGCCGTGCTGCTGCGCGAGTCGGCCCCACCCAGCGGTGCCCGGCGCCTGCTCGACCTGGGTTGTGGCTACGGCGTGCTCGCCGTCGCCCTCGCCACGGCCTGCCCCGAGGCCGTCGTCGATGCCGTCGACACCAACGAACGGGCCCTCGCCCTGTGCGCGACCAACGCTGCCGACCACCAGGTCGCCGACCGGGTCGTCCCTGCGCTTCCCGAACAGGTGGACGCCGACGTCAGCTACGACGAGATCTGGTCCAATCCCCCGATCCGCATCGGGAAGGCCGCCCTGCACGACCTGCTGCTGAAATGGCTCCCGCGACTGGCTCCCGGCGGTGTCGCCCGGCTGGTCGTCGGACGCAACCTCGGCGCCGACTCCCTGCAGGCCTGGCTGATCGCCTCGGGCTACCGCTGCGAGCGGGTGGCCAGCGCCAAGGGCTTCCGGGTGTTCGAGGTCAGCGCGGAAAGCGGATTAGCCCTGCCCTTGTCCCCGGCTGGGTCCTAGGCTTTGGGGTGCACGTCCACCCACACAGAAGAGGGATCACATGACCGAAGAGAACACGACGCCTGAGGCCGAGGGCGGTTTCCTCGGCGGCCTGCTCGACAAGGCCAAGGAGTTTGGAGAGAAGGCCAAGGACCTGGCCGAGGACGCCATCGAGCACGTCAAGGACTTCGCAGAGGACCTGCCGGAGAACGCCAAGAAGATCACCGACGACACCGTCACAGCGGTCAAGGGCTTCGCAGAGGACTTCCCCGAGAACGCCAAGAAGATCACCGACGACACCGTCACAGCGGTCAAGGGCTTCGCGGAAGACCTGCCCGAGAACGCCAAGAAGGTCACCGACGACACGGTCGCCTCGGTCAAGAACCTGGTGGACGGCGACGCCCCCACCGAGCCGCCGGCACCGACCGCGTAGCACAAATCGATCACGTGCAGGGCACCCCGGGCGGGTGCCCTGCACGTTTTGGTTGAGGTTCTGACAAGCCCATCTGGGTGGGTTATGGTGAACCCACCTGAACCTTTGCAGGGGAACCCGGTGAGAGTCCGGGACTGACCCGCAACCGTGAAGTCGGCGCAAGCCGGCAAGTCGGACTGCCTGCACAAAGTTCTGGCTCAACTAATGACCCGTCGAGGTACGCGGGTGGAGCCGGAAATCGCGCCATTGGCCGGGATCCGAAGCCCGAGTTCCTCGCGCGAAAGGATCCAGAATGTTCCCCAATCTCAAGCGACTGCTGGCCGTCGGGACAGCGACAGCCGTTGCGCTCGTGAGTTTCGGCCCCGCACCGACCGCGCAGGCGAGCGTCAGCTCGCGGTCGGTCACCAGGGCCGCCAACTGGCTCGCGGCCAACCCCGCAACCGTCGATGACGGGATCAGCGGCGAGATAGCGGCCGCCACCGCCCTCGCCGTTGCCCGAAGGAATGCCCCCGAAATGCGGGCAAGGATTGCAGCCCTGCAGACCAAGGCTGCCACCGCCGTCGACGGCAAGCCGGGCGCGGCCGCGAGCCTCGCCATCCTGGTCAAGGCGATGCACCTGAACCCGAAGAGCTTCGGCGGCGCCGACCTCGTCCAGGAGCTTCTCGACGGGATCGACCCGAGCGGACAGGTGGGTTCGTTCGGTTCGGCCTACGGCCAGGCCCTGGCGATCATCGCGCTCAAGCGCGCCAAGCAGCCAGTCCCCGCGGGCGTGGTCACCACGCTGCTGACCTTCCAGGACGCAACCGGTGCCTTCGGCTACGAGTTCAACGGCTTCGTCGCCGATCCCGACAGCACAGCATTGTCGATCCAGGCCCTGCACCTCCTCGGTGGCCACAGCGCACAGATCAAGAAGGCCGTGGCCTGGGCTAAGAGCACCCAGACGAAGAAGGGCTACTGGGAGGCCTACTCACCCGTCGACAGCACGTCTCTGATGGCCTCCGCGCTGAAGCTGGTGCACCGCAGTTCCGGCAAGGCCTCCAGCTGGCTGCGCACGCAGCAACTGAAGGACGGTGGCTTCCCCGGCGAGCTGAGGACCTCCACCTCCACCCCCAACCTGCTTGCCACCTCAACTGCGATGTACCTCCTCACGGGCAAGTCGCTGGCCACTTTCACCTATCCGCTGAAGGGCTACACCAAGTCGCCGCGCCCGAAGATCTCCGGGGCGGCAAAGGTCGGCAGCACCCTGACGGCGAAGGTCGGGACCTGGTCGCCGCGTCCCACCGTGATCACCTACAAGTGGCTGCGTTCCGGCAAGGTCATCGCCGGTGCCACCGCTTCCACCTACACGCTGACGGTCGCCGACAAGGGAAAGCGGATCCGCGTCAAGGTGACCGCCGGTGGCATTGGCCTCAAGACGGTGACCGAGCTCTCGAAGGCCACCAGGTCCGTCCGGCCGTGAACAGGGGGCTCCACTGGGGCCTGCTGATGGCCGTCCTCACCCTTGGCTGGGTGGGGACGGTCCCGCAGGCCTCCGCGGCAACCAGTTCCTGCAACGGGGTGTGGGTGGTCGTCGACTACGGCTCGCTCGGAGGGATCAGCACAAAGTGCGCGGGCAGCCACGCCACCGGGAAGGCCGCCCTGGTCAGTGCCGGGTTCGGGCCCACGCTGGACAACGGGATGATCACCAAGATCTCCGGCAAGCCGTCCAACCCCGATATCAACAAGGACTACTGGTCCTACTGGACGGCCACCCTCAAGTCCGACGGCAGCTACTCCGGCTGGAGCTACTCCAACCTCGGGGCGACCAGCTCCCACCCCGCCAAGGGAAACGCGGAGGGCTGGCGATACCAGCCCCTCTCGGCCGGCAAGGTCGCGCCCGGCACAGCCCCGCCGAAGGGCGAGGCAGCCCCGAAGCCGACCCCGACTCCCAGCAAGACGACCAAGCCAACCGCGACCGCCAAGCCAACGGCCACCAAGAAGCCCACGGCCAGCGCCCCGGCCAGCAGCTCCACGCGGACGGCGAGCGCAACGGCAACGCCCGCCAAGAGCCCGACCTCTACGTCCACTCCCTCGGCGTCCACTCCCTCGGCGTCCACGTCCCCGACGATCGCCACCCCGACCATCTCTCCCAGTAACGACGCAACCGAACTGGGCCAGCAACAGGCCAGCAACAGCGAGCCATCCGGCGAGGGCGGCAGCCCTGTCGGTGCCCTCGTTGCCGCAGGCTTCGTCTTCGCCGGTGGCGCGGGCGTCGGCGGCTGGTGGCTCCTGAAGGGACGACGACGCTGACCACACTGCACCCATGGGCCTGGTGGTGCTGGGCGATCGGTATCGGGATCGCCGTTAGCGGCACCACCAATCCGCTGCTGCTCGCACTCATCGCGACCGCCATGGTCGTGGTCGTGATGTTGCGCCGCAGCAGCGCCCCCTGGGCGCGGTCGGTGAAGGCCTACCTGTTGTTGTCGCTCTTCGTGATCGGCATGCGGGTGTTCTTCCAGGTGCTGATCGGCAGCGGTTCGGGGGACACCGTCCTCTTCGCCCTTCCCGAGATCCCGCTCCCCGAATGGGCGGCGGGCATCCGGCTCGGCGGCCCGGTGACGGCCGAAGGCCTGGTCCGTACCCTCTACGACGCCCTCCGGCTCGCTGTGATGCTGCTCTGCATCGGTGCGGCGAACGCACTGGCCAACCCCCGCAGGGCCCTCCGGTCCGTCCCGGCAGCCCTGTACGAGGCCTCCGTTGCCGTCGTCGTCGCCCTGAGCGTCGCTCCCCAGTTGATCGAGAGCGCGCAGCGGGTGCGCAGGGCACGACGGTTGCGCGGCGAGCCGGCCAAGGGGCTCGGCATGCTCTCCACCGTTGCGATGCCCGTGCTGGGCGACGCCATCGAGCGGTCGATCTCGCTGGCAGCGGGCATGGAGTCCCGCGGCTTCGCGCGGACCCGGGGGCTGCCCATCCGGGGCGCCCTTCCGCTGATGCTCGTCTCCGTCCTCTGCTCCGTCCTCGGACTCTTCCTGCTGCTGAGCTCCACGTGGTGGCTGCTGGCGAGCAGCCTCCTTGTCGCCGGACTCCTCGGGACGGCGTGGGGGTTCCACCGCGCCGGGCGCGCACTCCGGGTGACCGCCCACCGTCCCGATTCCTGGGGCTGGCGGGAGACCCTCGTCGGAGTATCCGGCATCGGGGCAGCCGTCCTGGTGCTCGCGCTGGGCTGGCTCGACCCGTCCGGTGGCGCGCTCCACCCGTCCACTGACCCCCTGCAGTGGCCCGACCTGACTGTCGCAATGCTGGTGGTCACAGCCCTTACCCTTGCCCCGCTGCTCCTCACACGGGCACGCGCACTGCAGACCGTCGCCTCCGTCCGGCACGACACCCGGGTGCGGTCCTTGCGTCCGCAGGTCCAGCAGGAACTGGCCTCGCGGTGATCACCTTCGACCGGGTCTCCGTGCGGTACGCCGACGCGGACGTCCCCACCCTCGACCAGGTGTCCCTCCAGCTGCCCGAGGGCGACCTCTGCCTCGTCATCGGCGCGACCGGGAGCGGCAAGTCCACCCTGCTCGGCGCCATCAACGGCCTCGTGCCGCACTTCACCGGCGGGACGCTCGGCGGCCGTGTCGTCGTCGACGGCTGGGACACAGCACTGCACCGTCCACGCGACATGGCCGAGGTCGTGGGCTACGTCGGCCAGGATCCCCTTCGCGGCTTCGTCACCGACACCGTCGAGGACGAGATCGCCTACGGCATGGAGCAGCTGGGCATCGACCCGGTGGCGATGCGCAAGCGGGTGGAGGAGACGCTCGACCTGCTCGGCATCGCCGACCTGCGTCGCCGGCCCCTGACGGAGCTCTCCGGCGGCCAGCAGCAGCGGGTGGCCATCGCTTCCGTCCTCGCAGCGCAGCCACGGGTCCTCGTGCTCGACGAGCCGACCTCTGCGCTCGACCCCACCGCTGCCCAGGACGTGCTGTCCGCCATCGCGACCCTCGTCCACGAGGTCGGGCTGACGGTCGTCCTCGCCGAGCACCGGCTCGAACGCGTGATGCAGGCAGCGGACTCGATGATCTGGCTCCCCGGTGACGGCAGCGCCGTCCACGGGAACCCCCGCGAGGTCCTCGCGGCAGCGAGCATCACTCCGCCGCTGGCAGCGCTCGCCCGCGCCGTCGGCTGGACCGAGGTGCCGCTCAGCGTCCGTGAGGCCCGTCGCCGCGCGCTCGCAGAGGGCCTGCTGCCCACGCCGCCGGCCCCCCCGGCCACCGAGACGGCCCCCATCGTGCTGCGGGCCACCGACGTCGAGGTGCGCTTCGGTGATGTGACGGCCGTCCGCGGCGTCGACCTGGAACTCAGGGCCGGGAGCGTCAAGGCGCTGATGGGACGCAACGGCGCAGGGAAGTCCTCCCTCCTGTGGGCCCTGCAGGGCGCCCTGACGTGCGCTGGGCACATCGAGATCGCCGGCATCGACCCGCGCGGTCTTGGCGCAGCGAAGGCCCGCCGCCTGGTCACCCTCGTTCCCCAGACCGCAGCAGACCTGCTCTACCTGGCCACCGTCGGCGCAGAGTGCGACCAGGCCGACAGGGAGAGCGAAGCACCCGCGGGCACGACGGCCGGCCTGCTGGCGGAGCTCGGCATCCAGCTGCCGCCCGATCGCGACCCGCGCGACCTCTCCGAGGGCCAGCGACTTGCCCTCGTCCTTGCCATCCAGCTGGCGGCCGGGCCGCGCGTCCTGCTGCTCGACGAGCCCACCCGTGGCCTCGACTACCGGTCCAAGGCCGACCTGCACCGCATCGTCGACCGGCTCGCCGCGCGCGGGATGGCTGTCCTGATCAGCACCCACGACGTCGAGTTCGCCGCCCTCGCCAGCCGCGGGACGCTGCTGATGGCCGACGGCGAGCTCATTGCGGAAGGGCGCACCGCCGACCTGCTCACCTCATCGCCCGCCTACGCGCCGCAGATGTCCAAGGTGTTCGCCCCCATTCCCGTCCTCACGCCCGACGACGTCGCGAGAGGACTGCGATGACCGGCAGCGACCGCCGCGTGTCCGCAGCCCTTGTTGTCGCGCTCGTCGCCGGCGTCGTCGCGTTCGCCTGGCCGCTGTTCCTCCGTCCCGAGTCGGGCATCTCCGCAGCCCAGGCCCCGATCCTCTTCGCCCTGGTCCTCCCGCTCGTGCTTGCCATCGTGTTGTCCGAACTGGCCGGTGGACGCATGGACGTGAAGGCGCTCGCCATGCTGGGCGTGCTGGCAGCCGTCGGCACCATCCTGCGTCCGCTCAGTGCCGGCACGGCCGGCTTCGAGCTGATCTTCTTCCTGATGATCCTTGCCGGGCGCGTGTTCGGGGCGGGCTTCGGCTTCGCCCTCGGTGCGATCACCCTCTTCACGTCCGCCCTGATCACCTCCGGGGTCGGGCCGTGGCTGCCCTACCAGATGCTCACAGCCGGCTTCGTCGGCCTCTTCGCAGGCTGGCTGCCGAAGGCGACCGGACGCGCAGAGCTCCTGATCCTCGCCACCTACGGCATGGTGTCGGCCTTCACCTACGGGTGGCTGATGGACTTCTCCTTCTGGCCGTTCGCGATCGGCGACGGCACCCAGCTGTCCTTCGACCCGTCCGCCTCGCCGTGGGAGAACCTGCACCGGTTCGTGCTGTTCAACCTCGCCACCTCAATGGGGTGGAACCTCGGCCGTGCCCTGACCAACGCAGTGCTGGTCTTCCTGCTCGGCGCACCGCTCCTGCGACTGTTCCGCAGGACCGCCCGCCAGGCCGCTTTCGTACCCCTCGGTAGTACCGCGCCTCTGGCGGAATAGGGGGTGCAGGGGGCAGGTTGGGGGTAGGAGAATGGCACCAACCGAATTGCGAAAGGGAAACCTGATGGCTTACACGCTGCCGGACCTCGATTACGACTACGGAGCACTTGCCCCGCACATCGCTCCCGAGATCATGGAGCTCCACCACAGCAAGCACCATGCCGCCTACGTCGCCGGCGCGAACACCGCGCTGGACAAGCTGGCAGAGGCACGGGCATCCGGCGACTTCACCAGCGTCCCCAAGCTCGAGAAGGACCTCGCCTTCCACCTGGGCGGCCACATCAACCACTCCGTGTTCTGGAAGAACATGTCGCCCGACGGCGGCGGCGAGCCCGACGGTGACGTCGCTGCGGCCATCGACGAGTTCTTCGGGTCCTTCGCAGGCTTCAAGGGCCAGTTCGGCGCAGCGGCGAACTCGCTGCAGGGCTCAGGCTGGGCACTCCTTGTCTGGGACCCGCTGGGCAAGCGCCTCAACATCAACCAGCTCTATGACCAGCAGGGCAACCTGCCCGTCGGCCAGCTGCCCATCCTGCAGCTCGACATGTGGGAGCACGCCTTCTACCTGCAGTACAAGAACGTGAAGGCCGACTACGTCACCGCCTGGTGGAACGTGGTCAACTGGACCGATGTGGCGTCCCGCCTCGCGAAGGCACGAGCGGCCGACATCCTCTGATCCAGCGGCACGACACCGGGTCCCCCGGGGGTACAAATCCTGAGAGAACTTGACCGATCTCTCAGGATGAGGGAGGCTTTTCTCAGAAAAGCTTCCTAGACCCTCGGGGGACTCTGTCTTGAACAAGGCGATCACCGCTACCGCGCTGGCAGCAGCTCTGCTGACCGGCGGCACGGCCACCGCCACCGGCCTGTACAAGGACGTCGAGCTGAGCATCGACGGGCAGACCCAGCGTGTCGGCGCGTTCGCGCTCACCGTGTCGGACGTGCTCGCCGCCCGTGGAGTCACCCTGGGAGCCAAGGACGTGGTCAGCCCGGCCCTCGACGCAACCGTCTCCGACGGCACGATCGTGAACGTCAAGTACAACAAGCCGGTCACCCTCAACGTCGACGGCACCCCCCTGACCATCGAGACAACGGCCTCCACGCTCAGCACCGTCCTCGCACAGACGGCCGTCCACGACCTCAGCACGGCCTGGCTGTCGGTGGATCCGGCTTCGCCGCTTCCCCGCGCAGGCCTCAGCGTCATCGTCAGCACCCCCAAGCAGGTCGAGCTGAAAGTCGCGGGCAAGAGTGTCGACGTGACCTCGACGGCCACCACCGTCGCCGACCTGCTGGCCGAGCAGAACCTCTTCCTCTCCGCGACCGACGTCGTCAAGCCCGCGCTCACCACCGCTGTGGCCGCCGGACAGCAGATCACCCTCGACCGGGTCGTCGTGAAGACCGCGACGAAGACGGAGTCCGTGAAGTACTCCACGGTGCAGAAGAAGAACACGAGCCTGTGGAAGGGCGAGACCCGCGTCCTCACCGCAGGCAAGAGCGGCAAGGCAAGGCGCACCTACAGCATCACGGTCGTCAACGGCGAGGTGACGAAGAAGGTCGTCGTCAGCGAGACCGTGCTCAGGAAGGCCGTCACCCAGGTGCTGCAGGTCGGCACGAAGACCTCGTCCAACGGCGTCGGCATCAACCTCGCACGGGCCGCCCTGTGGGACCGCATCGCACGGTGCGAGTCCGGCGGCAACTGGCACATCAACACCGGCAACGGCTACTACGGTGGGCTGCAGTTCAACCGGGCCTCCTGGAATTCCAACGGCGGACGCGACTTCGCCGCCTACCCCCACCAGGCCAGCAGGGCCGAACAGATCACGGTAGCCAACCGCTACTACGCAAAGGCTGGCACCAGCCCCTGGACCTGCGCCTAAGGCGCAGCACCCTCCCCCGCGTCGACGGCCCCGCGAACCTTCTCCCCCCTGGTTCCCGGGGCCGTTGCGCGTCTCCTGCAGGCATGGCGCAGACCACGGCCAACGGATCGTGACGGCTTGAGAAGGACTTGATGTCGGTTTGAGGGCCGCTTGGGACCCTCGACAGGTGATCCACAGGTGGGCGCGGAAGAGTCGAGACATGAGTTCTCCAGCCCTTTCGAAGACCAGGATCGCCCTCGGCATGCTGATGGCAACGGCAACCCTCGCCACCACCGGCCTCGCGGGAGTACTGGCACTGTCCCGCAACCACTCCACCGACAGCGACACGGCCAACACTGCCGCCGGGGGCACGACATCACCGGCATCGACGACGCGGCAGAGCAAGACGCGGCAGAGCAAGCAGCAGAAGCCGACGGCCACCGGCCAGGGCTTCACCCCCGCGAGCAGGCCCACGGCCACCACGGGACCGAGCCACACCAAGAGTTCGGGCTCCTGACATCACCGGCCAGGGACGGACCACGATGACCGGCCAGCAGGCCACAGAGCCCCTGACGGCGTCCTTTGCAGCCATCGGTACCACCAACCACATCCTGGTGACCGTCGGCTCCAGCCTGCCGCCGGCCCTGGAGATCGCGATGGGACACCTCGCAGCCCTCGACAAGGCCGTCTCACGCTTCCGCGAGGACTCCGAAGTGAGCCGGCTAGCCCGCATGGCACAGACCGGCGAGGCCTGGTACTTCGGCTCCCGCCTGTTCAACGACCACCTGGAAGCCGCCAGGCATGCCGCACGCATCAGCGGCGGCCTCGTCGACTTCACCGTCGGGTCGGCCGTGATCGCGTCCGGCTATGACGCCGACCTCGATATCGTCCGCGCCCGCAGCGGGTACAGCCCGCCCGCCCATCCCGTGAAGGGACCGGGCTGGGAGCAGGTCGTCCGGGGCGGCGCCGGACGGATCTCCACCCCCCGCGGCACCGTCCTCGACTTCGGCGCGACGGCGAAGGCGCACGCCGCCGACACCATCGCGCGGCTCCTCAGCACCGCCCTGCCGGGAGGCTTCCTCGTGAACCTCGGTGGCGACATCGCGACCGCGGGGCCGGCCCCGGACGGTGGCTGGCGCGTGGGCATCGAAGCAGCGGACGGCGGCATCCGCCAAGTGGTCGCGATCATCAACCAGGGCGTCGCCACCTCC
>JAOATP010000126.1:8650-16900 GCA_030158185.1 Propionicimonas sp. | reverse complement strand
ACCACCATCGCGAACAGGTCGCGCTTGCGCTCCTGCAGGGCGACGACCTTCTCCTCGATCGTGTCCTCGCTCACCAGCCGGTAGACCATCACGTGCTTCTCCTGCCCGATGCGGTGCGTCCGGTCGATCGCCTGCAGCTCGGCCGCCGGGTTCCACCAGGGGTCGAGGATGAAGACGTAGTCGGCCTCGGTGAGCGTCAGGCCGAAGCCGCCCGCCTTGAGGCTGATCAGGAAGACCGGGTCGGTGCCGGAACGGAAGGCTTCGATGCGGGCGGCCCTGTCACGGGTGCGGCCGTCGAGATAGCTGGTGCCGATGCCCTCCTCGGTCAGCCGGTCGCGCGCGAGTCCCAGGTAGCCGGTGAACTGGCTGAAGACCAGGGCACGGTGCCCTTCCGAAGCGAGTTCGGTGACCAGCTCGACAAGGGCGTCGAGCTTGGCCGAGACGGGGGCGTGGCCGGGCATCACCAGCGCCGGGGACAGCGCCAGCTGCCGCAGCAGCGTCAACGAGGAGAGGATCGTGATGCGGTTGTGCTTGAGGTCGTCGACCAGCCCCAGCACCTTCTTGCGCTCGGCTGCCAGCTGCTTGTCGTACAGCCGGCGGTGGCCCGGCGACAACGGCACGCGCAGCACCTGCTCCTGCTTGGGCGGCAGCTCTGCGGCGACGCCCTCCTTGGTGCGGCGCAGCATCAGCGGACGCACCCGCCGGTGCAGCCTTGGCAGCGCCGTCGAGTCGGTGCCGGACTCGATCGGACGCCGGTAGGTGTCGGTGAACGATGTCGGGTCGGGGAACAGCCCCGGCGCGACGATCGACAGCAACGACCACAGGTCCATCAGGTTGTTCTCCAGCGGCGTGCCGGTCACGGCGAACTTCGCAGGGGCTCGCAGCTTGCGGACGGCCTGGTGGGCGCGTGCCTGCCGGTTCTTCACGAACTGCGCCTCGTCGAGGAACACCGCCGACCAGGCCTGGGCGGCGTACTCCTCCGCGTCCAGCCGCAGGAGCGTGTAGGACGTGACGATGATGTCGGCGTCACGCGCGACGGCAGCGACGGACAGCGGGCGCTTCTTCGACGACTGCTCGACCAGCCGCACCCGCAGGTCGGGGGCGAACCGGGCTGCCTCCGCTGCCCAGGTGCCCAGCACCGAGGTGGGCGCGACGACGAGGATCGGCTCGGTCAGCCGTCCCTCTTCTGCCAGCGCACCAGCGAGGGCGATCACCTGCAGCGTCTTGCCCAGCCCCATGTCGTCGGCGAGGATCCCGCCGAGCCGGGCGCGGTGCAGGAAGTGCAGCCACCGGAAACCCAGCTCCTGGTACGGACGCAGCGTCGCCTTCAGGCCGGCCGGAACCGGCACCTGCGGCAGTTCGTCGGACTCCAGCAGCGCCGACACCGCCGACGTCCACGCCGCGGACTGCTGCGAGACGACGCCGAGGTTGCGCAGGTCGTCCCAGAGGCCGGCGTGGACGGCGCGGAGCTGCAGGCCGTCGGCGTCCTTGGGCGTCAGCTGGCCGGCTTCCTCGATCAGGGCTCGCAGCTGCTCCAGCTCGGGGCGGTCGAGGCTGAACCACGTGCCGGACGGCAGGATCAGGTGCGTCTGGCCGGTGGCGAGCGCCGTGAACAGCTCGCGGTACTCCACCGGCTCGCCCTCGATGCTCACCGTGACGGCGAGGTTGAACCAGTCCGAGCCCGGCCCGGCGTCGGTGACGGACAGTCCGACCTCCGGGGCAGCGGCGGAGAGCCGGTAGGCCTGCGGCTTCCCCTTGACCGTCACGATGACGCCGAGCCTGCGCAGCGGGTCGAGCCAGTTGCTGACGAAGTCGGCCGTCGCCCAGCCGGTGAGGGTTGCCGTCGCCTTGGGCTGCACCCCTGCGCGATCACCGCGGATGGGCCAGGGCCCCGCGGGCATGGCGCCCAGCAGTGCCTCCTCTGCCGCTGCATCACGGAAGGCCTGCTGCTCGTCGGTCCGGTAGAGCTCGACCTCGAGCGCGTCGTTGCCGATGCTGTAGGTGAACGACCAGTCGAGGCTGGTGACGTGGTCGGGGGCGAACTCGACGGCCAGCTTCAGCTGGGGCGGCGCGGTCTCCGGCAGGTCGACATCCTCGTCGACGTGGAGGTCGACGAGGCGCCGGAGCGTCGGCCGGAACTGGGCTGCGAAGGACGCGAGGTCGGCCGAGGGGATGTCGAGGCGGGCATGCGAGACGAGCAGCGACTGCTGGCCCTGGCTGAGCGCCTCCTCGAACGGCACGAGCAGCAGTTCGCCGTCCTCGGTGATGGCGAGGCCGTGCGGTGGCGTGCCGACGAGGTTCGCGTTCAGCACCGGCCAGTCGCGGTCGCCGGACGCTGCGAACGTCCGCAGCTGCAGGCCGTCCGGGGTACTGCTCAGCCGGCTGGTGATCCGTGCAGGCTCCGGGACGAGGCGGACGGGCGGTGTCTCCTGCCCGGGCACCAGCTCGACGCCGGCGTCGACGGCGCGTGCCAGCCAGGTCCAGGCGGAAGCGTCCAGCTGGCCGAGTTCGATCAGGTCGGAGCGCTGCGCGTAGAAGGAGTAGCCGGTGCGCTGCTCGCGGGTGCGGGCGAGCCCGGCAACGAGGGCCCGGTGCTCTTCGAGGTAGTCCCCACCCCACTGGTGCAGCACGGTCTCCCAGGTGATGGTGGTGCGCACCCAGCGTCCGGACTTGCTCCACACCATGGGACGCAGCTGGATCGCTCCCGACGGTGCACGGGTCACCCGGATCGCCAGCGGCTGGCCACCGCCCCTCGCCGGCGCCTCGGCCGTCACCTGGGCCAGTGCGCGCTGCCACGCGGGCACGTGCGAGTGCAGGTTCACCGTCCGCATGTGCCACAACAGGGCCGCGCCGTGCTTGCAGTTCGAGCTGACCGGGCAGGAACACGACGTGCTGATCTCACCGCTGCCCGACTGGTAGCGGGCCACCGTCTGGTACGGCCGGACGCCGGTGCCGCGCACCTGGGCCTGGATCAGGCTGCCACCGGTGCCGGAGCCCATGGCGATGTGCCCGACCCGTCCCTGCCGGACGTACTCCTGCCCGCGGGCGAGGGTGACCTCGCCGAACAGTTCCACCAGCCGGCGTTCACTGAGGTGGTCGACCCATTCCGGATACGTTGCACCGCTCATCAAGCGCGACCGGCCCCCGGGTGTCGGACGAGTCCTCGGGTGAGCAGCCAGAACAGCGCGGCGACCACGGCGAGCGCGCCGGCCCCGATCAGGCCGGCCGGCGCTGCGACCAGAGGGTTCGTGTCAACGAGCAGCACGGCGAAGAGGCCGGCGACACCGTTGAAGGCCCCGTGCAGGATGGCCGGTGCCAGCAGGGACCCGGTCACCTCGCGGGCCCGCCAGAGCAGGAAGGAGAAGGGGATGCACAGGGCGATCATGAAGGCCGTGCCGATCCGTCCGTAGGCGCCGTAGTTGAAGCCCAGCAGGATCAGCGGGGCGTGCCACAGGCCCCAGAGGACGCCGGTGATGACGTTCGCCCAGAAGGCCCCGAGCGGACGCAATTCGTCGGCGAGCCAGCCCCGCCAGCCGTACTCCTCGCCGAAGGCGAACAGGCCGTTGATCGTGAAGCCGGCGACGAGCCCGCCGCCGACGGCGAGCGCGATCAGGCCCCAGAACGGCGGGATGGAAGCACTCAGCTGCGCCACCTGTTCCGCGTTCTGTGCGGGCAGGAGGGTCAGGGCGTTGGCGACGAGGTCGGACTGCCCGAACAGGACGCTTCCCGGACCTGTGATGCCGAGGACGTTCCCGGCGAGCCAGGTGGCCCCGATCATGGTCAGCAGGACGGCCGGCACCACGAGCACGGCCACCAGCAAGAGCTTCGGCAGCGCGCGGCGGAAGCCGGTGAAGGTGCTCCGGATCAGGGCGGGCCGGTGATCGAGGCGCTCGACGATCAGCGCGGCGACCAGCGGCGCCGGCATGTAGAGCACGGCGAGGATAGTGGTGGCGAGCGTCGGCCCAGCCGTCCCGGAGAGATCACGCTCCCCGAGCAGGAAGAGCGCAGCGGCGATCACGCAGGACCACCCGAAGGCGATGCCGTAGAACAGCCCGACCCGTGACCAGCGCACGCTCGCCCAACGCGCCCCTTGCCGTGCCACTACGGGCGCATCGCTTACCATCACCGACCCACCCTAGCCGCCCTGGCGCGGCGCGCCCGCATGCCCTGGCCCTGACGGCGTCGGCTGCGCCGCGGGCGGGGCGCCTCCTCAGGCCCCGATCCAGGCGCCGCGCTGCATCACCCGTTTCACCACCAGGTCGTCGTCGAGCACGACGAGGTCGGCGCGCTTGCCGGCAGCGAGGCGTCCCACGTCGGCAAGGCCGAGGTAGTCGGCAGGGACGGCCGTGGCAGCGCGGACGGCCTGCGCCAGCGGAACGCCCGCTGCGACGCAGTTGCGCACCGCCCGGTCGAGGATGAGCGTCGAGCCGGCGATGGTCTCCGTCCCGGCGATGCGGGCGACGCCGTCGCGCACCTCCACCGGCAGCTCGCCGAGCACGTAGTCGCCGTCCTCTGCCCCGGCAGCGGCCATGGCGTCGGTGATCAGCACAACGCGGTGCGGTTCCGTCGCCATCACGAAGGCGACCAGCTCGGGACGTACGTGGACGCCGTCCATGATCAGTTCGAGGTGCACCCGGGGGTCCTCCCAGAGGGCGAGGACGGGTCCCGGGTCGCGGTGGCGCAGCGGCGCCATCGCGTTGAAGAGGTGGGTCGCGCCGCGGGCGCCGGCCTCGATGGCAGCCCGCGAGGTGTCGTAGTCGGCGTCGGTGTGGCCGATCGCCGCCATCACGCCCCGCGCCGTCATCAGCCGGATCGATTCCAGTGCCCCGGTCCGCTCGGGAGCGATCGTGACCATCCGCACCGCGCCGCGGCCGGCGTCGAGGAGCTCCGCGACAGCGTCCGGCTGCGGATCGGACAGCAGCAGCGGTGGGTGCGCGCCCTTGTACTTGAGCGCCAGCCAGGGGCCCTCGAGGTGGATCCCGGCCAGCTCACCGGCCTCGACGAGGTCGGCGAGGGTCGCCACCTGGCGCTTGAGGGCTTCGGTGGCCCCGGTGACGAGCGATGCGACCATGGTCGTCACGCCGTGGCGCCGGTGGGTCGCCAGCACCGTGCGGGCCTCCTCCGCGTCCTCCGTGACGAAGGAAGCCCCGCCGCCGCCGTGGCTGTGCACGTCGACGTAGCCGGGGGCGACGATGCCGTCGAGGTGCTCGTCTGCCGGACGCGGCGCCGGGCCCGGAGCCGCGGCGACGAACGTGCCGCCGTCGATCTCCAGGTGGCCGGCGACGGGTGCGTCCGCATCGGGGAAGAGGATCCGCTCGGCGCTGATCAGCATGGTCAGACGTCCAGGCGCTGCCACGCGGGCAGGTTGGCGTAGGTCGCCTTGTAGTAGTCGATCAGGGTCAGCTCTGCTGCTGCGTCGGAGTCGACGATGATCGTCGCGTGCGGGTGCAGCTGCAGGACCGAGCCCGGGTACATGGCCGTGATCGGGCCCTCGATGACCTGGGCGATGGCGTGGGCCTTGTTCGTGCCGGTGGCAACGAGGATCACGTTGCGCGCGTCCATGATGGTGCCGAGGCCCTGCGTCAGGCAGTGTCGCGGCACATCGTCGATCGAGTCGAAGAAGCGCGCGTTGTCCTCCAGCGTCTTCGCTGCGAGCGTCTTGATCCTCGTGCGGGACGACAGTGAGGACGTCGGCTCGTTGAAGCCGATGTGGCCGTTGGAGCCGATCCCGAGGAACTGGATATCGACGCCACCGACGGCCTTGATGGCGTCCTCGTAGGCCCGGCAGGCTGCCTGCAGGTCCGTGGCGAAGCCGTCGGGCACGTGGACGCGGGCGGGGTCGAGCCCCATCGGCTCGGTGACCGTCTGCCGGATGATCTCGTGGTAGCTCTCCGGGTGGCCCTCGGGGATGCCGACGTACTCGTCGAGGGCGAAGGCGGACGCCTCGGAAAGGTCGAGGTCGCCGGAGGCGACGAGCCGGGCGAGCTCTGCGAAGGTCTGCACCGGCGAGGAGCCGGTGGCCACGCCGAGCACGACCTTCGGCCCGATCGGGGCGGCGATGCGGGCGGCCTTCGCTGCAGCAACCTCACCGACGCGCTGGGCGTTGGGACAGATGATGACTTCCATTGCACTTCCTTCTGGCTGTTCCCCCCTCCCCGACTTGTCAGAACGTCGGGTCGCTCTGGCGTCCTCAGGTTCTGACAAGTCGGGGGTGTGGGTGGGTTGTCGGGTCAGGCGGCGGTCGGGTCGAGGGAGACCGAGCTCTCCTCGCCCTCGTCCTCACGTCCGGGGGTCTTCAGGTTCCACTTGCGGATCACGAAGCGGAACAGGAAGTAGTAGACGACGGCGAACCCCAGGCCGAGCGGGATGATGATCCACGGGTTGGTGCCGATGTTCCAGTTCAGCGCGAAGTCGAACAGGCCGGCGGAGAACCCGAAGCCCATGTGGACGCCGAGGGCGTTGGTGATCGCCAGCGACAACCCGGTGAGGACGGCGTGGGCGACGTAGAGCGGCCAGGCGACGAACATGAAGGCGAACTCGATCGGCTCCGTGATGCCGGTGAGGAACGCGGTCAGCGCGACGGAGAACATGATGCCGCCGACGAGCTTGCGGTTCTTCGGCTTGGCCTCCTGCCAGATGGCGAGGCACGCTGCGGGGAGGGCGAACATCATGATCGGGAAGAAGCCGCTCATGAAGGTGCCCGCCGTCGGGTCGCCGGCAAGGAAGCGGGCGATGTCGCCGTGGACGACGGTGCCGTCGGCCTTGGTGAACTCGCCGAGGATGAACCACGGCGGGTTGTTCAGGATGTGGTGCAGGCCCAGCGGGATCAGCAGGCGATTGAGCGTGCCGTAGACGAAGCCGCCGATGATGGCGTTCTGCGCCACCCAGTTGCCGACGGCTGTCAGGCCACCGTTGAAGGCCGGGTAGATGAAGGAGAGCAGCACGGCCAGGACGATGCCGGCGAGCGCGGTCACCATCGGTACGAACCGCCGGCCACCGAAGAAGGCAAGGTAGGGCGGCAGGGAGATGCGGTAGTAACGCTGCCACAGCCAGCCGGCGACAAGACCCATCAGGATGCCCCCGAGGACGCCGTAGTTGATCAGCTTCTGCGTGCCGCCCTCTGCGGGCAGGCCAAGGATGTAGGGCGACATGGCGTCCCCGACGCCCTTGAACACGAGGTAGCCGACCACGGCTGCCAGCGCAGTCGAGCCGTCCGCCTTCTTCGCGACGCCGATGGCGACACCGACGGCGAACAGCAGTGCGAGGTTGGCGAAAAGGGCACCACCTGCCGCACCGATGACGGCTGCGACAGGACCCCAGCCAAGGCCGTCCTTGCCGAGCAGGTCGTCCTGGCCGAGGCGCAGGAGCAGGGCCGCCGCAGGCAGGGATGCGATCGGCAGCATCAGGCTCCGGCCGAACTTCTGGAGCGGGGCCAGGTTGAAGCGGCCGACGGCCGCCATTTCGTTGCTGGTCACAACGTGCTTCCTTCCGGGGTAGAGGTGGCCGACGACAAGTCGTCGCGGCTCAGTTCCATGTGCACCATGTAGCGGTCGCCGCGGTAGCGGGAGACCACGTGCTCGATGCGCTGGCCACCGGCGAAGGATCGCCGCCGGAACACCAGCAGCGGGGTGGACAGCGGCGCCGCCAGCGCCGCCGCCATTCCCGCGTCCGCCGACTCGCCCCACAGGGTCTGTTCGGCCTGGTCCACCCAGAGCCCGTACCTCTCACCGAGGATCGCGTACAGCGAGCCCCCGGCCAGGTCCTGCTGATCCAGCTCTGGCAGCAGGTGGGCTGGATACCAACCGTCCTCATGGGCGATCGGTGAGTTGTCGGCCAGGCGGATCCTCACGATCCGCCAGGCCTTCTGGTCCGGTGCGAGACCGAGCCAGTCGGTGACCTCTGCTGGTGGCAGTGCCAGGGTCACCGAGATCAGGCGGGTTGAGGGCTGCAGTCCGCGCCGACGCATGTCCTGGCTGAACGACGCCAGGTGCAGGCGCGTCTCCAGCCGGGGGCGGACGGCGAAAGTGCCCAACCCGTGGGTGCGCTGGAGCAGGCCGTCGGCGACGAGGCCGTCGATGGACTTGCGGACGGTGGCCCGCGAGACCCCGTAGGTGACCATCAGGTCGCGTTCCGAAGGGATCGCCTCCCCGGGCACGACCAACCCGATCAGCAGCTCACGCAGCTGCTGGTGCTTGGGTCGGGGCCCGCCGGTGATCCGGTCGGAGACCTGTTCGGCCACTCCTGCTCCTC
>JAOATP010000126.1:0-8550 GCA_030158185.1 Propionicimonas sp. | reverse complement strand
GGTCGGGGCCCGCCGGTGATCCGGTCGGAGACCTGTTCGGCCACTCCTGCTCCTCTGTGTTTCACTGGTGGTTCGTACTGGTGCGTACTGGTCCGTACCAGTTGTCGAGAATCATGCTATCGTTCTGGCACGTTGTCAAGGAGGGCCGCGAAGGCCCAGCGAGAGGAGAGTCCGATGAGCAGTAAAGCTGAGCAGATCCTGGCCGGCCTTGGTGGCGCGGGGAACATCGTCGAGATCGAGCCCTGCATCACGCGCCTGCGCACAGAGGTCAAGGATCCGTCGCTCGTCGACCAGGCAGCACTGAAGGCTGCCGGGGCGCACGGCGTGATCGCTTCCGGTTCGGTCGTGCAGGTGGTCGTGGGCCCGGAGGCCGACAACCTGGCCGAAGACATCGAAGACCTGATGTGATGCAGGTCCTCGCCCCCTGCCCCGGCCGCGTCTTCCCCATCACCGAGGTCAGCGACCCCGTCTTCGCAGGCGAGATGGTCGGCCCCGGCATCGCGATCGAGCCGAGCCCGCGCCGCACCACCGTCGTCGCGCCCGTCGCCGGCACCATCCTGAAGCTGCACCCGCACGCCTTCGCCATGGCGACAGCCGACGGCCTCGGCATCCTCGTCCACCTGGGCATCAACACCGTCAGGCTGGACGGCGCCGGCTTCGAGCTGGTCGCCACCGAGGGTTCGACGGTTGCCGCCGGCGACCCGATGGTCACCTGGGACCCGTCCGGCATCAGCGGTGACGACATCACGACGACCGTGATGGTCGTCGTGCTGGACCGGCCGGCGGGGACGGTGGAGTGCCCTGCGCTCGGCAAGGACGTGGCAGCCGGGGAGCCGTTGTTCAGTGTCGATGCCTGAACCGGCAGCGGCACTCCTCCTCGACCTCGACGGCACCCTCGTCGACTCGGAGGGCTTCCACCGCCAGGTGTTCCGCAACTGGTTCGCCTCGCGGGGCTGGACGGCGACCGACGAGGTCCTTGCGGGCTTCACCGGCCGGCGGGCAGACGACGTGCTCACGCACTCCCCCGGGCCGTGGTCCGGGGAGGACGTGCCGTCGATGCTCGCCGAACTGCTGTCGGCGATGAATGCGCTCCCCCGTCCGGGCCTCGCGGTCGGCGCGGAGGACTTGCTGGCCGTCGCTCGCGTCCCGCTGGGTCTGGTCACGTCGGCGAACACGGCATGGGCGCGCACCTGCCTCGGCGACCTGCTGGACGCCTTCGCCGTCGTCGTGACCCGCGACGACGTCACCAACGGCAAGCCGCACCCCGAGCCCTACCAGCTGGCCTGCCTGCGGCTCGGCGTCCCTGCAGGAGGATGCGTTGCCGTCGAGGACGCGCCCGCGGGCGTTGCGTCAGCGCTGGCAGCGGGCGTGGGACGGGTGGTGGGCGTCGCCGGCACCTTCACCCGTCAGCAGCTCGCCGAGGCACATGTCGTGGTGGACGGCCTCGAAGCCGTCCCCGCGCTGCTCCAGCCCTAGCGGGTCGGGCGCGGGATCTTCTGCCGGTCAGCGGACTCCTGCTTGGACGCTGCGAGCTCGCGCTTGGCCTGTTCCTGTTCTGCGCGCAGGTCGTCGGCGTTGAAGCTGCCGCGCAGCGCGACGAACACGATAAGGGCGACGGTCAGCGACCAGTAGCCCGCGGCACCGAGGATCAGCGGCAGGGTGATCAGGGCAACCATGTCGATGCCGCGGAACAGGTTGAAGATCAGGCCCGGCGGCAGCGCACCGGAAGCCGTGGCCATCATCGGGGTCTGGAAGTTGACCTTGCCCGCCGTCACCCAGCGGACAGCGCCCAGCAGCCCGGCCACAGCCGTGATCAGGGCTGCGGTGAGGCCGTCGGCGACGCTGTGGTCGGCCCCCGTACTCGCGATCCCGATGAAGGCCGGCGATGCGGCGAGTCCCCAGATGAGCGCGAGCGCCGCCGGAACAGCCATGGACGCCGTGCGCAGCTGGGCGGTCTTGAACGGGAACGACCTCGCGAGCCCACCGGTGCGGGAGAGCACGCGAAGGCTTCCGAGGAACGGCACCAGCCCTGCGACGAGGGCGAGGCCGCTGATCAGGGGGTTCAGCTGCACCATGCGGAGCGCGTCGGCAGCGTACGGCACGAACAGGCTTGCTGCGAGGCCGAGGAAGGCCTTCGGGTTGCGCTTGAGCCGTTCGGCGTCGCGCCAGATCAGTGCTGCGAGGCCGAGGCCGCGACCCCGGGTGGGCTTCACGTGACCGATGGCCGCCATCCGGCGTTCGACGAGGATGTCGCGGATCAGGCCGAAGTCGAGGGCGAACATCGCGCCCTGCATGCCGCTGACCAGCGAGCCGCCGGAGAGCAGGCGGGCCCGCCGGATCTGCTCAAGCCGCGAGATCGCCACCCGGAGCAGGACGAGCATCCCGAAGAGGGCGACGACGGCGACCCCGACCAGCAGCCAGGTGGCGCCGCCCGCGACGGAGACGACCGACACCGGCAGCCAGCCGGCGGCGACGCCGATCACGACGACGAGCAACAGCAGCGCCGCACTGGCGAAGGTCGCCTGCAGGGTCTTCAGCAGGGCCGTCCGCTCCTTCGGCTGCTCGGCAGCGGCCAGTGTGACCAGCGCAGCACTTCCGAGCCCTGCAGCTGCGCTCCAGGCGATGACCTGGACCCAGCTCAGGCCGGAGAGGGCTGCGACTAGGCCGGTGGCGACGGTGGCGACACCGAAGGCAGCGACCAGCGGGACGACGAGACGTCCGCGCAGCAGCCGCCGGCGGCTGATCGGGGCATCCATCAGCCAGAAGCCCTCCGCGGCGGAAGCGAGCACGGGGCCGAACAGCGCGGCCATTGCGAGTGCGAGGGCCCAGGCGGCGAGGACCATCGCCGAGGGCAGGAGCAGGCGTCCGGACGCACAGGCTTCGGTGTTGCAGCCGGCCATCCCGGCCTGGGCGCGGATGACGACAGAGACCAGCATGGCCCCGATCATGGCGATGCTGAACAGGACGAAGTAGCCGTCCTGGAAGACCTGTCCGAAGGTGCGGGTGGCGCGGCCGTGGCGCCACAGCTTCATCTCGTCGTGCAGTTCGCGCTCGTCGACGACGGTTGGCTCGACATCGGGCAGGAAGAAGAAGGTGCGTTCGGCAGTCGGCTCGACGGCCTCGATTACTGCCTCGGCGGCCACGTCCTCTGCCGTCGGTGTCGCCCGGATCAGCTTGCGGGACTTCTTACTCATCGACGAGGACCTCTGCCCGGTCGCCCAGCCGGACGATGCGCGTCGCCACCCGCTCGACGAGGGTGGGGTCGTGGCTGGCCATCACGATGGCGAGGCCGCGCTGCCGTTCGGCGACGAGCCGGTCGGCCAGCCATTCCACGCCCTCGGTGTCGAGGCGCTGCTCCGGCTCGTCGAGGATCAGCAGCTTGCGCGGCCGGATGAAGGCCGTAGCGAGGGCGAGTCGCCGGCGCTGGCCCGAGGAAAGGGTGCCCGGGAGCTGGCCCGACTGCGGCACCAGCTGCACCTCGTGCAGGATCTCGTCGACGGCGTCGTCGGCGTCGGGGATGCCGTGCGCGCGGGCGAAGAGGTCGAGGTGCTCCACGACGCTGAGGTCGGGGAAGAAGTCGAGGTCGTCGATGACGGTCGCAACATCGCGGCGGATCTGCGGGTTGGTCTCGCTGACCGCTGTGCCGTTGACCTGGACGGTGCCGTCATCGGGACGCTCCGCACCGATGAGGCAGCGGAGCACCGTTGACTTGCCTGCGCCGTTGCGTCCCGTCAGTGCCACTGCCTCGCCTGCTGCCACCTCCAGGTTGAAGCCGGAAACGATGACGACAGGCCCGAAGGCCTTCATCAGGTTGGTGACCTTGAGCACCGGGGTCTTTCGCGCCATGGGCTCGATTCTCCCTCATCCGGAAAGCCCCGCGCGCCATGCACGCCCGCGGGACGCGCTGCGCCGTCTCCGGGGACGCCGGGTTGGCGGGCGGTGTCTGCGGAGCGTGGCAGGCTAGTGCCGTGCGCGCAGCGAGTGAGGCCCGGGCAACCCTGGCACGAAGAAGAGCCGAGGTGGCCGACATGTTCGACCGCGTAGCTCCCCGCTATGACCTGGTCAACGACCTGCTGTCCCTCGGCCAGGACCGGCACTGGCGCGCAGAGACCGTCGCTGCCGTCGAGCCACGTCCCGGGCAGCGGATCCTCGACCTCGCAGCCGGCACCGGTACGTCCAGCCGTCCGTTCGCCGACGCCGGTGCACTCGTGGTGCCGGCCGACCTGTCCGAGGGCATGCTGACCGTCGGCAAGCAGCGCCAGCCCGACCTCGCGTTCGTGAATGCCGATGCGCTCGCCCTGCCGTTCGCCGACGGTGCCTTCGATGCCGTGACGATCAGCTTCGGGCTCCGCAATGTCGAGGACGTTGCCACGGCACTGGCAGAGCTGCGCAGGGTGACGCGACACGGCGGCCGCATCGTGATCTGCGAGTTCTCGACGCCCACCTGGAAGCCGTTCCGCGACACCTACCGCAACTACCTGCTGCGGGCCCTGCCGAAGATTGCGGGAGCGACCTCGTCCAACCCCGCCGCGTACGACTACCTCGCGGAGTCCATCCTTGCCTGGCCCGACCAGCGCGCCCTCGCCGACCTCCTCGTCGCGGCCGGCTGGCGCGGTGTGGGCTGGAAGAACCTCTCCGGTGGCGTCGTCGCACTCCACCGTGCGCATGCCTGATGTTCACCCTTGACCCGTACGCTGCGCGCAGCTGCCCGGTGAAAACGCACAACGCGTTCCACCCCGGCGTGGTCCGTCCGGAGCAGGTCGGGGGCCACGGACGCCTTCCCGGCAGCGCGGAGTTCATCGGCGCCACCTACGAGCGCATCATCGCCGGCGACGCCTCCGTGGTCGACCTGCGGACGCTGATCGGCGAGCCGAGCGAGGAACAGGAGACTGCCTGCCTCGCAGCCATGGCTGCCGGCACCCAGGTGATCATCGGCGGGCTGCTCCCCCGCGACTGGGATTCCCACCGTTCGGGGAGGGCCGACCTGCTCATCGCCGACCCGGCCGGCGGCTACTTCCCCGGCCTCGTGAAGTACCAGCGGGTGCTGGACGCCCGCAAGGGTGAGGTGGAGGCGACGTTCTCGCCGGTCGCAGCACTGCCCGAGCGCTACACGGCCCTGGGGTGGCGGTACCGCTGGCACTGGCGCACCGGCAACGCCCTGCAACTCGCCCACCTGTGGCGCCTGCTCGGCCCCACCGGACACCAGGCCGTCAGCAGACCGCTGGCGTGCATCGTCGGCAGCGACGACGTCGACGACCAGGGACTGCGCGCGATCTGGCTCGACCTCGCGGAGCCGGTGGTCGCGCCTGCTCCGGCGCAGGAGTCCGGGGACGGCCTCGTCAGTGCCCTCGACCGCTATGCCTTCGAGTTCACCGCACGCGTGCAGCTGGCCGAGGCCGCCGGTGCGGCAGCCGTCACCGACCCGCCCCTGCTCCGTCCCGTTGTGAGCTACGAGTGCGGCTACTGCCCGTGGTGGGGCACCTGCCGCCCGCAGCTGGACGACGACGACCTCAGCCTGCGGATCAGCAAGTCCCCGCTGGACGTGCACGAGATCTCCGTGCTCCGCGAGGCCGGCGTTGCGACGGTGAGTCAGCTGGCGGCCAGCGACCTCGACGTGCTGCTGCCCGATTACCTGCCGCTGGTGGCGCACCGCTCCGGCGCGGAGGACCGGTTGCGCCTTGCCCAGCGCCGCTCCCAGCTGCTGCTGGAGGGCGTCGAGCTCGAGCGGACGACGACGGGCCCGATCGAGGTACCCGCGGCTGCCCTCGAGATCGACATCGACGTGGAGACCTCGCGGGAGGACCGGGTCTACCTGTGGGGTTTCTGGGTGGCCGACGGCAACGGCGGCGGCAGCTACAAGGAGTTCAGCAGCTTCACGGAGCTGGACGACGAGGGCGAGCGCGCGCTGGCCGGCGACGCCATGACATGGCTGCGTGACCTCATCGGCAGCAGCGAGGCACGCGTCTACCACTACTCCGACTACGAGATGGTGCGGCTCGGACGCCTCGCGAAGGGCGAACCGGCCCTGCACTGGGCGATGGACTTCGCACGCGCGCACTTCGTCGACCTGTTCCCGACCATCCGCCAGAACTTCTTCGGCACCAACGGCCTCGGGCTGAAGGTGGTGGCCTCAGCTGGTGCGGGGTTCCACTGGCGCGACGACGACCCGGGCGGCCTGAACAGCATGCGCTGGTTCGAGGAAGCCGTGCACGCGCCGAACCGGGACGTCCGCGAGCAGGCCCGCACCCGGGTGCTGGAGTACAACGAGGACGACGTCCGCGCCACCTGGCACCTGCGCCGCTGGCTGCGCACTCTCACCGACTGAAGGCCTCAGCCGAGTTCGACCACCCGGTGCTCCAGGGCGCTGGTACGGGCAGCGTCGAGCACCCGCAGCACCTCGACGGCGTCACTGACCGGCACCGGTACGGGGGTGCCGTCGGTAACGGCCCGCGCGAACGCGGTGTAGTAGTCGGCATGGTTGCCCCGGGCGGACGGCACGACCCGTGTGCCCATCGCCGTGCTCAGGCTCCCCCAGTGCACTTCCGGTTCGAAGCCCCAGCCGGACGGGTCGTCCTTGGGTCGGCGTCCGGCCTTGATGGCCCCGGTCTGCACGTCGCTACCGGTGGCGACGTAGCTGCCGCCCGCCGCATACAGTGCGAGCCCGCGCCGGATGAGCCGGTTGAGCTTCGAGGCAGAGAGGAAGCTGGCCACGCCGCTGGCGTGGTCGAGCCGGAGGGCGAAACCGGCGTCCGTCCGGCCCTCGGGAAGGTCGACCCATTCCAGGTGCGCACTGACCGCGGCCACCGGCCCGAACAACCAGTACGCCTGGTCGACGAGGTGGCTGCCGAGGTCGCGGAGCAGGCCGCCGTGCGGTCCGGCCTCGAGGCTGCCCGGCTCGTCCAGGTCGAAGGAGGAGATGAACCGCCAGATCGTACCGAGCTCACCGGAGTCGAGCACGCCCTTGAGGGTCTGGATGTCTGCGTCGCGTCGCCGCTGGTGGAACACCGACAGGCGTACCCCGGCGGCGTCGGCGGCGTCGCCCAGTTCGAGGGCGGCCTCTGCACTGGGTGCGAAGGGCTTGTCAGCGACGACGTGCACGCCGGAAGCGATCGCCTCGAGCACCAGCTCACGCCGGGTCTGCGGCGGCGTGGTGATCGCGACGGCGTCCACCCCTGCTGCCAGAAGCTCGGTCAGGCTGCCATAGGTCGGCATTCCCGGACGTTCGGCGTGCAGCTCCGCGATCCGCTCCGGTGACCGGGTGACAACCCCGACGAGCTCGACGCCCTCTGCCGCGTCGATGTAGGGCGCGTGGAACCACCGTCCGCCCGCCCCGTAGCCGACGAGTCCGATCCGCATGTTCAGGCGCCCAATTCCTTCTCGATGCGTTCGCGCATGCGGATGTGGATGGCGTCCGCGTCCTCTTCCCAGCCGAAAACGGAGACAGCGACGCGGCCGTCGTACTTCGTCTCGCGCAGGTAGCCGAACAGCTGGTCCCAGGGCACCTCGCCGTTCCCGATCTCGTTGTGCGCATGGATCCGGGCGTCCACACCGGGCGGGTTCATGATGTAGCGGTTGCCGATGTTCGCGCGGTGGTTGAACACGTCGGCGATGTGCACGTGGGCGAGCGTGTCGCCGGCGTACTCCAGCATCTCCCGCACGTTCCCCGCACCCTCGGACAGGTGGAAGGCGTGCGCGCAGCAGAACTCGTAGTTGAACCAGTCCTTGTTGACACCGTGGACGATGTCGACGCAGCGGGCGTTGGTCTCGATGAAGTCGTAAGGGTGCGCCTCGACGGTGCAGGCGATGCCGTACTTCTCGAAGTCGGGGGCGAGCTCCTCGATCGATGCGAAGAACGCCCACTCGCACTCGGTCGGACGGTTCGGGTCGCCGGACAGCTCGGTGGCGATCATCGGCACTTCGAGGTCGTTGGCGATCTGGAGCAGGCGCCGGAAGTTCCGCACGTGCATCTTCCGGGTCCACTCATCCGGTGAGGACCAGTTGAAGACGGGGTTGAACGTCTCGATCTTCACCCCGGACGCCGCCATCGCCGTCTTCACCTTCGCAATGTCGGCGTCGTTGACCTTGGGGTAGTGGTGCCACTCGTGGAAGTCCGACCGGGGCGAGAGCTCGATGAACTCATAGCCCAGGTCAGCGGCCTTGTAGCACTCGTCGGCCACCGACGTGGTTGCGTGATACATGTGCGTGTCGAGCAGGATCTTCACCATGGGATCTCCTTTGTGATGGGACGGGTCAGGCGCCGAACGTGGTGCCGGTGACTTCGGGGACGCTGTGCCAGGCACCGTCCGCAGCGGAGGCGACGATGGCCTCGTCAGCCTCAGCGGCCGCCCAGGCGTCGCCGGCGGAGGGTGCCACCTGACGGCCCGTGAGGACCGACTCGAGGAACAGCTTCGCCTCGACGACCTTGGAGTCGTCGAAGCTCATCGTCTGGCCCGGGCCGGGCTGGAAGCGTGCGAAGTCCCCGTGACCGGCGTCGCTCATCACCGACATGTAGCCGCGGTGGCTGCCCTCGCCTGCGATCAGCACCTGCAG
>JAOATP010000125.1 GCA_030158185.1 Propionicimonas sp. | reverse complement strand
TTTGCCGCCGCCGGGTCGGGGCTGGGTGCAGCCGGGTTCATCGTCTACGACGACACGATGTGCATGGTCGAGGTGGCGGCGATGTTGTCGCGGTTCCTGTACGTCGAATCGTGCGGGCAGTGCCCGCCGTGCAAGCTGGGTACGGGGGCGATCACCGAGGCGCTCGAGCGCATCCGCGACGGCGAGGGCGGCGACGGTGACCTCGACACGATCCAGCGGCGCCTCCAGGTGGTGGCCGATGCCAACCGGTGTTACCTGCCGGTGCAGGAGCGCGAGCTGATCTCGAGCTTCCTACGGACCTACCCCGAGGACGTGGTGGCCCACCTCGACGGCTGGTGTCCCTCGGAGCGGGGTGAGCCGCCGGTGCCCAAGATCGTCGACCTGGTCGGAGGGATGGCCAGCTATGACGCCCGGCAGATGCTGAAGCGCCCCGACTGGACCTACGCCGACTGAGCCGCGCCCGCATCGGGCACACTGGGGAGATGACACAGCAGGAACTTCCCGAGACGGCCCTCGAGCTGCGTTCGACGCTCACAGACGACGGCGTGGTCACGCTCGGCAGCGCGACGTGCGACGTCGTCGCGCCGACGGGCAGCCAGGTGGTCGTCCGCGTCGACGCCGCACCGATCAACCCGTCGGACATGGGGATGTTGTTTGCGATGGGCGACACGTCGAAGGCCTCGGCCGCCGAGGGCTCGCAACTTCCCGCTGTGGTCGTCCCGGTGTCGGACGTCGCGGTCGCCGGGCAACGCGCACGCGTCGGCATCGCCATGCCCACTGGCAACGAAGGTGGAGGCACGGTCGTGGCCGCCGGACCGGATTCCAAGGCCCAGGCGCTGCTCGGCAAGGTGGTCGGGTTCCTGTCCGGCAACGCCTACGCCCAGTACCGCACCGTCGACGTATCGCAGTGCCTGGAGATGTCCGACGGCACGGAGCCGGCCGATGCTGCGGCGGCGTTCGTCAACCCGCTCACCGCGCTTGGCATGGTCGAGACGATGAAGGCGGAGGGCCACACGGCGCTGGTCCACACGGTCGGCGCGTCGAACCTCGGACAGATGCTCAACCGCATCTGCCTCGCCGACGGCGTCGGCCTGGTCAACATCGTGCGTTCCTCCGAGCAGGTCGATCTGCTCCGAGGCGTTGGCGCCGAGCACGTGTGCAACTCGAGTGCCGACTCGTTTCGCAGCGATCTCGAGCAGGCGCTTCGCGAGACGGGCGCAACCATCGTGTTCGACGCGATCGGCGGAGGCGAACTGGCCGACACGCTGTTGTCGGCGATGGAAACGGTGGCCAGCGAGCAAGCCGACGAGTTCAGCCGGTACGGCTCCGACACCCACAAGCAGGTGTACATCTACGGTGGGCTCGATCGCGGGCCGACCATGCTGCGGCGCAGCTATGGCATGGCGTGGTCGATCGGAGGATGGCTGCTGACGCCGTTCCTCCAGAAGATCGACAAGGACACGCGGGACCGCCTCAGCGAGCGTGTCGCCGACGAGATCACCACCACGTTCGCCAGCTCGTATGGCATGACACTGTCACTCGCAGACGTCGTCGACCCCGAGATGGTCAAGCGGTACGGAAGGATGGCCACCGGCGATAAGGCGCTGATCACCCCGCAGGCCTGACGACATGAAAACGACGCTGCGTGTGCTGACCCTCAACATTGGATCGCTGCTCGAGCCGGACTGGGATCGGCGCCGCCACGAGATCGTCGCCTGGGTCGATCGCCTCGATCCGGACGTCATCTGCTTCCAAGAGGTGTCCGAGGGGGTCGATCGGCCAAACACGGCCGGCTGGATCGCCGAGGCCGCGTCCCGGGACTGGCATTGGGTGTTTGGCGGCGATCACCTGCCGGCCGACATGTGGCCGGACACGACGACGCTGTTTGGTTCGGCGGTGCTGTCGCGCTGGCCGATCGAGGAGTGGCGGTACCACCGGCTTGGCACAGCTCATCCCGGCATCGTGCCCGACGCGACCACCGACGCGGTCGTCGATGCGGTGCCGTGGGAGCTGTTCCACGCGCGGACGGCGGGCATCGACCTGTTCTCCGCCCACTTGGCGCCCGCCCCCAGCCACGGCGCGCACCGGCGTGTTCAGGTCACCGAGATCGATCGGATCATCGCCGCAACCCGCGGCGAGCGGGATGTGCAGCGCTTCGGCGAACGTCGTCAAGGGTTGCCGCCGATCCTGTGCGGCGACTTCAATGCCGAACCGGACAGCGACGAGATCCGCTATCTCAGCGGGCTGACGCCCCTCGAGGGCGACACCACCTTTTACCTGGATGCCTGGCGCACGGCCGGCGACGGCCCAGGCTTCACCAACGACTGGCGACGCAACCCGTACTGCGCGGCGCTCAACGTGCACCGCAAACGCATCGACTACGTGTTCGTCGGCGACGCCTTTGTGCGTCGCGGTCATGCCGGCCGGGTGCTGAGTGCCGAACTGGTGGCCGACGAGCCGCTCACCGGCATCGTCGCCAGCGACCACTTTGGCGTGTTGGCCGAGATCGTCTGGCCGGACCGGCCGGGCGAGTAGACCGGGGGCTCATGGACTTTGACCTGGGAGACGAGCTGACGACGCTTCGGCGACGGGCGCGTGAGGTGGCCCGAGCCGGCGTGGCAGAACACGGTGCGTCCCACGATTCGTGGATCAACGGCTACTCGAAGGAGTTCTCGCGGACGCTGGCCGCCGAGGGCTGGATCGGCATGACGTGGCCGACCGAGCACGGCGGCGGAGGTCGCCCCCCGATCGAGCGCATCGTGATGGCCGAGGAGATGATCAGCGTCGGCGCCCCGGTCGCCGCCAGTTGGTTTGCCGACCGGCAGCTGGGTCCGACGTTCATCGCCTACGGCACGCCCGAACAGCGGGAGCGCTTCCTGCCCGGCATGTTGTCCGGGGAGATCACCTGGTGCATCGGCATGTCCGAGCCCGAAGCCGGGTCCGACCTGGCCTCGCTCGCCACGTTCGCCGCCCGCGACGGCGACCACTGGGTGATCTCCGGCCAGAAGATCTGGACCAGCTTCGCCGAGGTCGCCGACTACTGCTACCTGATCTGCCGCACGACGCGCGAGGGCTCACCGCACCGGGGCATCAGCGAGATCGTCGTGCCGATGGACACCCCGGGCATCGAGGTGCGGCCCGTCGTCGACATGACGAGCAACGCCCACTTCTGCGAAGTTTTCTTCACCGACGTGCGGGTGCCGATCGACAACCTGGTCGGCGTCGAGGGCGACGCGTTCGGCCAGACGATGCGCCAGCTGGAACACGAGCGGGGCGGCATCGATCGGCTGGTGTCCAACCGGGCGCTGTACGAGCGGGCGCTCGAGGTCTGCGACCGGGATGATCCGTTGGTGCGCCAGGCGATCGCCCGTCTGGAGGCGGGCTACCGGCTGGGGCGGCTGCTCGTCTACCGGGAGGCGCTCGGACAGGCACCGTTGGGTTTCAGCGCCGCCACCAAGTGCTTCTGCACCGAACACGAACAGCGGGTGGCCAACTTTGCCGCCGGGGTGCTCGGGGCGCGGGCCATCGCCGCCGAGGGTTCGGCTGCTCGGGCCTTCGCCTATTCGCCGGCGTACACGATCATGGGCGGCACGTCGACGGTGATGCGCAACATCCTCGGCGAGCGGGTGCTGGGCCTGCCCCGGGAACCGAAGGTCGGCTGAATAGCTCGCCAGCCGGCCAGCTGGCCGCAAGCGCCTGGCTGGCCGATCGCGGCGTATTCGAACAAGACCTGCGTACCGAGGGAATCGAGCTGTGAGCGCCTAGATGCGGGAGCCCGTGCCCTCCCAGTAGCTGTCCCGCAGGTGGCGCTTGACCAGCTTGCCGGTGGGCAGGCGTGGCAGCTCCTCGGCGAAATCGATGGTGCGGGGACACTTGACGTGGGCCATGCGCTCCCGGCAGTACTCGATGAGGTCGGCGGCCAGTTGATCGGAGGCCTCCACGCCGTCCATCACCTGGACAACTGCCTTGACCTCCTCGCCGAAGTCCTCGTTGGGCACGCCGATGACGGCCACGTCGT
>JAOATP010000124.1 GCA_030158185.1 Propionicimonas sp. | reverse complement strand
GGTCGCCCACCCCGGCCACCAGTTGATGAAGTCGTCCCACCCCCACGAGGTGAGCGTTGCGCCCACCGACCTGTAGAAGTCCGCGTTTTCCTTGAGGCCCATGACCACCCCCAGGACGGCTGGCACGACCATCGGGCACGCCGCCCAAGCCTGACCCTAGGAGTTCAGGCGCGATCGGCCAAGGCTGAATTTTGCCTAGCCAGCGCGCGTTTCGTGCGGCGCCTTCACCGCTGTCAGCGTGTAGCTTGCTGGCAGCCGCTCGGGGCGATCGCTGAGCCGGTACTCGCCCGTCGCCTCATCGAAGTCCATCAATCCGGGGAGCGCGAGGTAGGGCACGCTGTCGTGCTCGGTGAGCGATGTCAGCTGCAGCCCGGCGTCGAGGAGCCCCGTGATGATCTCCCCCAGCCCATGGTTCCACTCCAGAACGTCCGGCGAGGCGACCTTCTCCTCGCCGGCGTAGGTGGACTCCTCCTGCCAGGCCATGCCCTGCTCCTGCTCGAAGTAGGGCAGTTCGAGGGCGACCGTGTCCCTGCCTGCGCCGGTGATCGAGGGCTGCTGGGCCCGGTCGATCGGGTCGGCGCCGAGCGGGACGACAACAGAGGCCCACAGGACCGGATGTCCTTCACGAATGAACAGCCGACCTCCGGGCCGGAGCACGGCGGCCACCACCTCCGCCCACCTGCGGATGTCCGGCAGCCACCCGATCGCGCCGATGCCGGTGTAGACGAGGTCGAACTGCCTGCCTCCCAGGGCCTCGGGCGCGGAGTACACGTCCGACTCGACGTAGTCGATGTCCGCCCCGGCCTGCCCGGCCAGCTTCCGCGCCTCGGCAAGCGACGCGGGAGACAGGTCGAGGCCCGTCAGGTGGCCACCGAGCCGGTGGAGGCTCAAGGTGTCGGTGCCGATGTGGCACTGCAGGTGGACGACGTCGAGGCCGCTGATGTCTCCCAGCCGCGGCTGGTCGAACGTCACCACCTGGGAGAGGGCTGCCGGGTCGGCGAGCAGGCGCTCGATGCCGTAGTTCTGCGCGTGGATGGGTGCCCTGCTGTCCCAGTTCGCACGGTTGATCGCGAGGTAGTCGGCGGAGTCGGAGGTCATCGTCACACCCTAGGCGGGGACCCACCCGCGGAATACCTCGGAGCGCCCGGGACTTCCTAGCAGGGTGAGCAGCACACGAGGCACGACTGTCGGCTTCCGGTCCGAGCGGGGCGCCGTCCTGCTGGCGCTGATGCTGACGACCGGGCTGATCGCCATCGACGCCACCATCCTTGCCACGGCCGTCCCGTCGGTGGTGAAGGACCTGGGCGAGTTCGACCAGTTCCCGTGGCTGTTCTCGGTGTACCTGCTGGCCCAGGCCGTCTCCGTGCCGATCTACTCCAAGCTCGCCGACACGATCGGTCGCAAGCCGGTGATCCTCGTCGGCATCGGACTCTTCCTTGTCGGCTCCGTGCTGGCAGGCCTCGCCTGGAACATGACCTCCCTGATCGTCTTCCGTGTGATCCAGGGCCTCGGGGCCGGGGCGGCCGCACCGATGTCGATGACGATCGTGGGCGACATCTACACCGTTGAGGAACGCGCGCTGGTGCAGGGCTACATCGCCAGCGTCTGGGCCGTGTCTTCCGTGGTGGGCCCGGCCCTTGGCGGCGTCTTCTCCCAGTTCGTCTCCTGGCGATGGATCTTCATCGTCAACATCCCGCTGTGCCTGATCGCCGGCTGGGCGATCTTCCGTTCGTACCACGAGCAGGTCGAGAAGCGTCGGCACAGGATCGACTACCTCGGCGCCGGGCTGCTCACCGTCGGGCTGACGGCAGTGATCCTCGCCCTGCTCGAGGGCGGCAACGCCTGGGCCTGGCTCTCCGTCCCCAGCGTGCTGAGCTTCGCCGTCGGCTTCGCCGGTCTCACCGGGTTCGTGTTCGTCGAGCGCCGGGCGGCCGAGCCGGTCGTCGACCTGACCATTCTCGCCCGGCCCCTCATCCTGACGACGACGCTGGTCTCGCTCGGCGTCGGCGCCCTGATGATCGGGGTGACGAGCTTCGTGCCCACCTACCTGGAGAACGCCCTCAACGCTCCCCCGCTGGTCTCCGGGATCGCCGTGGCAGCACTCACCCTCGGCTGGCCCCTCGCTGCCGCCAACTCCGGCCGCGTCTACATGCGCTGGGGCTTCCGGACGACGATCCTCGCCGGAAGCGGGATCGCCCTCCTCGGCACCATCGCGCTCGCTGTATCCGGGCCGTATCCCAACCCGTTCACCGTTGCCGCCGTCGCTTTCGTGATCGGCTTCGGCCTCGGCTGGACGGCCGCCCCGACGCTGATCGCTGCGCAGGCCTCGGTGGACTGGGACGAGCGTGGCGTCGTCACCGGCGTGAACGTGTTCGCTCGCTCCGCCGGGAGCGCTGTGGGGGTGGCGATCTTCGGTGCGATCGCCAACAACGTGATCAATGCAGGGCTCGGCGAACACGACTACGCGACGATCGTGTCCGCCTCCACCTGGGTCTTCGTCGCCGTTGCGGTCATGGCGGCCCTGATGTGCGTCGCGAGCCTGCGGATGCCGGGCGGCGCCGTCGACTCTGCTGCCTTCCAGCCCGCCGCCCAGGGCGCCTCGGACTGACGGCTCAGCCGCCATCCTCGGACGCGAGGATCGACAGCACCGCTTCGGAGTAGAGCTCGCACTTGGTGCGGCCCACCCCGGGGATGCCGAGCAGGCTGGACGCGTCCTTCGGTCGGTCCTCCGCGATCGCCATCAGGGTCGCGTCGGTGAAGATGACGAAGGCCGGCACCGAGCGCTCCTTCGCGATCCCGAGTCGCCAGGCGACCAGGCGGGCGTAGGTGTCCTCGTCGTAGCCGGGTTCGCAGTCCACGTGGCGCTTCAGCTTGCGTTCCGCACCGGTGCTCACCGGATGGCCGCACACCCGGCAGGTGGCGCTCATTGCCGACGTCGGCTTCGGCGCACGACCCGGCCGGGCCGGCGCGGGGGCAGGCCGGGCGGCGATGCCGTCGAGGAAGCGGGACGGCTGACGGTTCCCGCCACCGCCGCGACGTGACCGCGACCAGGTGATCAGGAGCATCCGCCGGGACCGGGTGATGCCGACGTAGAACAGCCGCGCCTCCTCAGCCACCTGCTCGGGTCCGGCGGCCAGCGAAAGGGGCAGCGTTCCCTCCTGCGCCCCGACCAGCGCGACAGCCGTCCACTCCAGGCCCTTCGCCCCGTGCAACGTGGAGAGCGTCACCCCGTCGGCACTGAGCGGGTGCTCGGCCTGGGTACGCACGGCCAGCTCCGCGGCGAACGCCGCCAGGTCGGCGCCCGGGTGCTCGGAGACCACGTCCTCGGCCAGTGCGAGGACCGCGGCGAGCGACTCCCAGCGCTCCCGCACCCTGCCCTGCCCGCTGGGCGGCTGCACCGTCCAGCCGAGGCGGGCCAGCACGTCACGGCAGGCGTCGACGGCAGGAACAGTCCCGTCCCTTCTGGCAGCCTCGGTGAGCGTGCCCACAGCCTGGCGCACCTCGGGACGGTCGTAGAAGCCCTCGCCACCACGCACCGTGAACGGCACCTGGGCCTGCGCCAAGGCAGCCTCGAACAGCGGCGACTGTGCATGCACCCGGTAGAGCACCGCCTGGTCGCGCCACGTCACCCCGGCCTCGTGCTGCTCCACCAGCCACCGCGCCACCGCAGCGGCCTCGTCGAACTCGCTGGCGCACGGCAGGATGCGAGGCTGCGGCCCCGGCGGGCACTGCGACTCCAGCGTCACCGTGCCGAGCCGGGTGTTGCGGGCCACCTTGTTGGCCAGCTCGACCACCTCGGGACTCGACCGGTAGTCGCGCACCAGCCGCACCACCGTCGCGTCGGGGAAGCGATCGGCGAAACCGGTGAGGTGGATCGGGCTCGCACCGGCGAACGAGTGGATGGTCTGCGCAGGGTCTCCGACGACGCAGTGGTCGCGTCCCTCCCCCCACCAGAGGTCGAGCAGGTTCTGCTGCACCGGGTTCACGTCCTGGTACTCGTCGACCACGAGGTGCCGGTAGGTGCCGCGCACCTCTGCCGCGATGTGGTCGTTCTCCGCGAGCAGGGCCGTGGTGCACAGCAGGATGTCGTCGAAGTCGATCACCCCGCGATCGGCCTTCACCTGCTCGTAGCGGCCGAGCACCCGTCCGACCTGCTTCAAGTCGAGGTTGGCGACCTCCCGTCCGGCGGACGCAGCGAGTTCCGCGTAGTCGGCAGGGACGATGTTGCTCACCTTCGCCCACGAGATCTCGGTGAGCAGGTCGCGCAGCGTGCTGTTGTCCGGGCTGAGCCGCAGGCGGCGTGCCGCGTCGGCCGCCATGGAGAAGCGCTCGTCGCTGACGTCCGGCAGCGTGCTGCCGTACGCGCGCGGCCAGAAGTACTGTGCCTGGCGGAGCGCTGCGGAATGGAAGGTACGGGCCTGCACCGAGGGCACCCCGAGTTCACGCAGGCGGGACCGGAGTTCGCCGGCAGCGCGGGTGGTGAACGTGACAGCAAGGACGGCAGAAGCGTTGTAGACCCCGGTGGCAACGCCGTAGGCGATGCGGTGGGTCAGCGCCCTCGTCTTCCCGGTGCCGGCACCGGCGATGACCACCACCGGATGGCCGAAGCTGGTCGCCACCTGCTGCTGCTCGGGGTCGAGGCCGGCGAGCAGCTCTGCGGGTTCAGCGATCACGGGACCCCACTGTAGGCAGTGCCTCCGACGAAACTGTCACCGGCTACCCCTAATCTGAGGTTCACCATGCAGTTCCACCACGCGCGCACCGCAGACCAGCTGGTCGACACCCTCGTCTCGCTCTGGTCGGAACCCCGCGAGGACCCCTTCGATTTCGATCTGGCGGTCGTTCCGGGTCCCGGTTTCCAGCGCTGGCTCTCGCAGCGGCTGGCCACCGTCGGTGACCGGCCGGGCATCTGCGCAGGCGTCGACTTCACCTCGCTGGCAGCGCTCGAGCGACGTCTCACCGGACCCGACGACCCGTGGCGGCCCGAACGGCTGGCCTGGCTCGTGCAGCGCGTTGCCGCCGAGGCCGAGGATCCTGCCCTTGCCGTGCTGCAGGCGCACCTGGCCGCTTCCCGGGAGGGCTTCACCGCAGCGCACCGGATCGCCCGCCAGTTCTCCGGCTACGCCCGGTACCGCCCGTCGATGCTTGCGGACTGGGCCGACGGTGCCGACACCGGTCCGGACGGCTCGCCGCTGGGCGCCAACAGCTGGCAGGCCCACCTGTGGCGGCTGCTCGCCGCAGAACTGGGCGACGACCCGCTGACCCGCAGGGCGGCGGTCCTGGAGCGGCTGGGTTCTGCCCCCGTCCCCGGTGTTGCCAAGCGCGTGGCCGTGCTGGCGCCGCTCCACCTGGACGCCGGGACGCTCGACCTGCTCGGAGCCCTCGGCCGGCACCACCGGATCGACCTGCTCGCGCTGACCCCCGCACCGAAGCGCGTCAGCCTCGTCGCAACAGCCGATCGCCGGCGGTCCGAGGTGTCCCGGCTTCCCGGGCACCCGCTCAACGAGTCGCTCGCCGCCGTCGCCGATGAGGTCTCCCGCCTGCTGCCGACGGCAGTTCCGACGATCGCGCCGGCCTCACCGGAGAGCCTGCTGGGCTGGCTGCAGTCGGACGTGCGTGCCGACCGGCAGCCCGTCCGCCGCCTGCTCGAGCGCGGCGACGCCTCGATCCGGGTACACCTCTCCCACGGTCGCGACCGCCAGGTGGAGGTGCTCCGGGAGGTCCTCACCGGGCTGCTCTCCGCGGATCCGACGCTGGAGCCGCGTGACGTCGTGGTGCTCACCCCCGACGTCGACGCGTTCGCCCCGCTCGTCGGGGCTGCCTTCACGCCCCCCACCGGCGCGGCGGTCCATCCCGCACAGCGGTTCCGGGTGCAGGTCGCCGACCGTTCGGTGGCGCAGGTGAACCCGATGGTCACGCTGCTCCTCGACCTGCTGCGGCTGCCGGACGGGCGCATCGAGGCATCCACGCTGCTGGAGCTGTGCGCCCGTCCGGGCATCGCGCAGCGTTTCGGTTTCGCAGCGGAGGCCCGCGAGCGGCTGGTCGACCTGGTGGACCGGTCCGGCATCCGCTGGGGCCTGTCGCAGGCGCACCGCGCCGGCTACGGGTTGCAGGCGTTCCCGCAGAACACCTGGTTCGCCGGGCTGCAACGCATGCTGCTGGGCGTCACCCTCGCAGAGACCGACCTGGTCTCGGCAGGCACCGTGCTGCCGATGGACGACGTGGAGTCCTCCGATGTCGAACTGGTCGGCGGCCTCACCGAACTCGTGGGGCGACTTGCCCGTCTCGTCGCAGAGCTGCAACGGCCGGCGACGCTCGCCGACTGGGCCGAGCGCTGCCGCGCCGGGCTCGCGTCCCTCGTGCAGCTCCCCTTCGACTCCGAATGGCAGCTGGGTGACGTCTGGGCCGGCCTCGCCCGCCTCGCCGAGCATGGCGGGGAGTCGGCCGACACCCTCGTCGGGCGCCACGCCGCCGTCCGCGCCATCGAACAGGAGTTCTCCAGCTCGCCGGCCCGTGGCGCCTTCGGCAACGGCTCGCTGGTCGTCGCGGGGCTGTCGTCGCTGCGGCAGGTGCCGCACCGCGTGGTCGTGCTCCTCGGCTGGGACGCGGACTGCTACCCCCGCTCGGGACGGCGACACGGCGACGACCTGCTCGGCGTCGAACCGCGCGTCGGTGACCCGTCCGCGGCGCTCGACGACCGACAGGTGCTGCTCGACGCGATCCTCGCCGCCCGCGAGACGCTGGTCGTTGTGGCGCAAGGACGCAGCGAGGCGACCAATGAGCCCGTGCCGTTGGCAGCACCGCTCGCGGAGCTGCTCGAAGCCCTGGACGAGACGGCGCACACCGCCGAGGGCACGCCCGCCGGCGCAGCCGTCACCGTCCAGCATCCGCTGCAGCCCTTCGACCCCCGTTACTTCGACGACGCCCATCCGGACCTGACCAGCGCCGACCCGCTGGCGCACAGGGCGGCCCTCGCCAGCCTTGCAGGACCCGTCGTCGCGCCGACGTCGTCGCCGCTCGGGCCGCTCCCGCCCAGGGACCTGTCCACCGGCGTCAGCCTTGACGACCTCACCGGGTACTTCGGCCATCCCGCGCGCGCACTGCTGCGCGGCCGCACCGGCATCAGCCTCGGCGATGAGCAGCAACCGGGCGACTCGATCCCGATCGAACCCGACCACCTCGAGCGGTGGCAGATCGGCAACCGCATCCTCGGACGGCTCCGCGCCGGCCATGACGAGGACGCCGTCAAGCGCGCGGAATGGCTGCGTGGCGATGTGCCACCGTTCGAACTAGGCAACACCCTGCTCGACGGCGTCCTCACCGAGGCCCGCCGATCGGTGCGCGAAGTGCCGGCCGACCTGCCAGAGCCGCGCCTGCACGACCTCGCGCTCACCGTCCCGGTGCCCGGCCACGGCCAGGTGCCGCTGGTCGGACGCGTCGCCAGCTACGGCACCGAGCTCCTGCAGGTGGAGTTCTCCAGCCTTCAGCCCCGGCACCGCCTGACCGCCTGGCTGCGGTTGCTCGCCTTGTCGGCCGCAGTGCCCGGCGACTGGCAGGCCCGGGTCGTCGGCAAGGGGCGCCGGACCATGCTGGTTGCTCCTCCGCAGGAGGTCGCCCGCGGTCTCCTCGGACGCTATCTCGCGCTGTACGCCCTCGGCATGACGCAGCCACTGCCCGCGCTGCCGCGGATCGGTGCGGCCTGGTCCGGGTACCGGGTCAGCCACCGCGACCCGAGCGACCCGCTGGTCAGCAAGAAGAACCTGGATCGCTGCTGGGAGTGGGAGTCCGACGACTACTGGCGCACCTTCTTCACCTTCCCCGCGTTGCTCGACCTGCCCGCAGCCGATGTCGCCGTGCCTGATGCCGACCCACGTGAGCGGACGCTCGTCGGCGCCCTCGCCACCTGCATCTGGGAGCCGCTGCTCGCAGCGGAGGTGCCGGCATGAAGCGCTTCGAACCCTCAGGTCCGCTGCCGCTGGGCACCGCCGTCCTCGAAGCCAGCGCGGGCACCGGCAAGACCCATGCGATCGCAGCGCTCGCCACCCGCTACCTGGCCGAGGGCCTGGTGTCGGCCGACCGGCTGGCCGTGATCAGCTTCAGCCGCATCGCCTCAGCGGAGCTGCGTTCCCGGGTGCGCGACCGCATGCGCAGCACGGCGGACACCCTCACCCACGGCCTCGCCGGGACGCTCCGGCACCTGCCGGACGAGACCGACGCGCTGCTGCTGGACGGCACCGAAGCAGAGGTCCAGGCGCGTCTGGGCAACCTGCGCCGGGCCATCGCCACCCTCGACGCGGCCAGCATCATGACCATCCACCAGTTCTGCCAGGCGATGCTCAACGAGTTGGGCGTGCTCGCAGAGGCCGATCCGCAGGCCACCCTCGTCGAGGACCTCAGCCTTGTCCGCGACCAGGTCGTCGAGGACCTCTACCTCGCCCGCTATGCCCGGAACGCGCACGGGACGCCGTTCGACCTGGCCACCGCCCGCAAGCTTGCGCGGGAGGCCGACGAGCTGCCAGACGCCCCGCTCGTCCCCGCAGAGGGGCTGAGCGGCCGGCTCGCCGAACGGCTCGCGTTCGCCACAGCCGTCCGCGAGGAACTGGCCGCACGCAAGCAGCGGCTGGGGGTCTACTCCTTCGATGACCAGCTGCTCCGGCTGCGCGACTCGTTGCGTGGTCCCGACGCCGAGGCACGACGTGCCCGGCTGCGCGGGCGTTGCGAGGTGGTGCTCGTGGACGAGTTCCAGGACACCGACCCCGTGCAGTGGGAGATCCTGCGCACAGCCTTCGCCGACCAGGTGCCGCTGGTACTGATCGGCGACCCCAAGCAGAGCATCTACGCCTTCCGTGGCGCCGACGTCGTGGCCTACACCGATGCGGTCCGCACGGCATCAGAGCAGTACTCCCTCGGTGAGAACCACCGCGCGGACGCCGGCGTCGTGCGCGCGGTGAACGCCCTGTTCCACAACGCGACGCTCGGGGACGGCATCGCGGTGCCACCGGTGACCGCCAGCCACACGTCGTCCCGGCTGGTCACGCCGGACGGTTCACCGTGGGCAGCGCCCGTCCGCCTGCGGTGCGTCACCGGCGACGAACTCCTGCGTGCCGGCGAGGCCCGCACGCGCATCATCGAGGACCTGACAGCAGAACTCATCGGGCTGCTGAACAGTGACGCCCGCGTCGTGGATGCCGCAGGCCCGCGTCCGTTGCAGGCACGGGACGTGGCCATCCTTGTCAGCACCAACCAGCGCGGACGGCAGGTGGCCGACGCGCTGACCCTCGCCGGGGTGCCGGTGGCCTTCTCCGGCGCCGACTCCATCTTCGCCACCCCGGCCGCCCGGGCCTGGCTGGTCCTGCTCCGTGCCCTGGAACAGCCGCGCAGGGCTGCGGTGCGGGCAGCGATCGTGACCGACTTCGTCGGTGCAGACCTCACCGGGCTCGCCACAGCGGACGAGGAACAGCTGACGGCCTGGTCGGGCCTGCTGCAGGGCTGGTCGCGGGTCCTTTCCGGCCAGGGCGTTGCTGCCCTGTTCGCTGCAGTGCAGGCCGAGGCCGGCTCCGGCGGTGGCAGCCTCGCGGAACGCGTGCTGCGTCGTCCCCGTGGCGAGCGGGACCTCACCGACTACCGCCACCTCGCCGAGATCCTGCACGCCCAGCACACCGACGGGCTGCGCGGGCAGGCGCTGGTGTCCTGGCTCGCGGAGTCGGTGTCCCTCGGCTCGGCGGGCTCCGACCGCATCCGGCGGCTCGAGACCGACCGGCACGCCGTCCAGATCATGACTGTGCACAAGGCGAAGGGCCTCCAGTTCCCCGTCGTGCTGCTCCCTGAGGCTGCCGACCTGTGGGTGCCTGAGGAGGACGATGACAAGTGCCTCGCCTTCCATCAGGGAGGACGTCGGGTGCTCGACCTCGGCGGACGCGACGCCCCCGGACGCGCAGAGCGGCTGCGGGAGCACGCTGCAGAGCAGGCGGAGGACCGTCTGCGCAGCCTGTACGTCGCGGTCACGCGCGCCCAGTCGCAGCTCACGATGTGGTGGGCGCGCACCTGGGCCAATACCGAGGCCGCCCCGCTGCACCGCATGCTGTTCCGCCGCCGCGACCGCCTCGGCCCACCGGATCCGGGCTATCCGCTGGACACCCCGCCCGGCGATGGCCACCCGGCAGGGCTGGACTGGCTGGCGCCGGCGGGAATCCTCGTCGAGGACTGCCTGCCGGTGACCCCGGCGCGGCTCGCTCCCGACGCCGACCGTCCGTCGCGGCTCACCCTGGCCAGGTTCGACAGGGGTGTCGACCAGCTCTGGCGCCGCACGTCCTACTCCGGCCTCACCGAGGCCGTGCACGCCCGACCGCCGATCGCACTGACGGCCGAGGCCGTCGTCGACGACGAGCCTGCGGCTGCCGTGCCGCTGGCGGGCGCAACGTCAGGGGTGCCTTCCCCGATGGCGGGACTACCCGGCGGTGCCGCCTTCGGCAGCCTTGTGCACCAGGTGCTGGAGAACCTCGACTGGTACGCGCCCGAGGCCTCCGATGAGCCGGCGTTGGTTGCACGGCTCCTCGAAGCCACCACGGCCGCCGCCCGGAAGTACCCGGTCGCCGGCGTGACGCCCGAGGCGCTCGGTGCGGGCATGCTGCCCAGCCTGCTGACCCCACTCGGCAGGCTCTCCGACGGCCTGTCCCTTGCCGGCATCCCCGTGGCTGACCGGCTCAGCGAGCTGAACTTCGAGTTCGCGCTCGGCAACGCCGGCACGCGGACAACGCTCGCAGCCGTGGCCGACCTGCTGGGTCGGTGGCTGCCGGCCGACGACCCGCTCGCGGCCTACCCTGCAGAACTCGCCCAGCCGCAGCTGGCCGGGCAGGCACTGCGGGGCTTCCTCACCGGCAGCATCGACTCGGTGCTGCGCATCCACTCCGCCGACGGTCCACGCTTCGTCGTCGTCGACTACAAGACCAACCGCCTCGGCCCGGCAGAGCTGAGGCTCGACCACTACGACGAGCCGGCGATGGTGGCGGAGATGATGCGGACGCACTACCCGTTGCAGGCGATCCTCTACTGCGTTGCCCTCCACCGGTTCCTCGCCGCTCGGCTGCCCGACTACGACCCTGGGCTGCACCTCGGCGGCGTCGGCTACCTGTTCGTGCGCGGCATGGGCGGCCCGACGGCCGTCGACGGCAGGGGCGTGTTCAGCTGGTTCCCGGACGCCGGCCTCGTGACCGAACTTTCGGACCTGCTCGCCGATCGGGGGCTGCGATGAGCGACCTCGCCACAAGCCTCACCCCCGGGCTGCTCCTCGACGTCCATGCCACCGGCGCCCTGTCGTGGGGTGACGTGCACGTCGCCCAGAAGGTGTCGCACCTGTTCGGGGAATCCGACCAGCGGGTGCTGCTGGCGCTCGCGATGGCCGTCCGTGCACTGCGGGCCGGGTCGACGTGCCTCGAGCTGTCCGCGATCGACGAGGTGCGGTTCGACACCGACGAGGAGAGCGTCGGCATCCCGTCCGGGATGCTGCCGGAGGCAGACGCCTGGATCGCTGCGATCATCGCGAGCCCGCTGGTCACCGTCGGACCCGGAGGTGGGGGCGATCGCCCGCTGCGCCTCGTGGGGCAGCTGCTGTACCTGGAGCGGTACTGGCAGGAGGAGTCCGTCGTTGCCACGGAACTGGTGGCACGCTTCGGTCGTCCGCCGGCACCGGTGCCGGCCGCAGCCCTTGCCGCGGCGCGGGCCGAGTTGCTCGGTGACGACCCCGACCTCGACCAGGCGACGGCAGCCGTCGTGCCTGCGCTCACCGGGGTGACCGTTGTGGCCGGCGGCCCGGGTACAGGCAAGACCCACACCCTCGCCCGACTGCTCGGCGTGCTGTGGCGCACGCTGCCGACACCGCCCCTCGTTGCTCTCGCCGCGCCCACCGGGAAGGCCGCCGTGCGCATGCAGGAGGCTCTCGCCGATGCCGTCACCGAGCTGCCGCCCGACATCGCCGGGGCGCTCGAGCAGCTGCAGGCCACTACGATCCACCGGTTGCTGGGCTGGGTGCCCGATTCCCGCAACCGCTTCGTGCACTCGCATGCCAACCCTTTGCCGCACGACGTCGTGGTGGTCGACGAGGCGTCCATGGTGAACGTCACCCTGATGGCACGGCTGCTGGAGGCCCTCCGTCCGCAGGCGCGGCTGGTTCTCGTCGGCGACCCCGACCAGCTCGCCCCTGTGGAGGCCGGCGCCGTGCTGGCCGACATCGTCGATGCCCAGACCGCCACTGCCAGTTCGCTCGCGCCCGCTCTGGCTGCACTCGGGCTGCCACCGTCCGGGCCGGTGGTCCGGCTGCGCCACAACTACCGCTCGGTCCGCTCGATCGCCGAGCTGGCGGCAGCCGTGCTGTCCGGCGACGACGACGCAGCGGTGACCCTCGCCACCGCGGGCGCACCCGGGGTGCGGTTCGCTGCGACGGCGGAGGAGACCGACCTGCGTGCCCGTGTCACCACCGCCGGGGTGGCGATGGTGACGGCGGCCCGTGAGGGTCGCGTGGACGATGCGCTGGCGCTCCTCGAGGAGCACCGTCTGCTGTGTGCTCACCGGCGCGGGCCGTACGGGGTGACCCTGTGGTCACGCCAGGTCGAGGACTGGCTGGCAGCAGAGCTGGAGGCGTTCGACGTCACCCAGACCTGGTATGCCGGGCGGCCCCTGCTGGTGACCCAGAACTCCCCCGACCTCGGGCTGTACAACGGCGATACCGGCGTGGTCGTCAACCACGACGGGCTGCTGCGCGCGCACTTCTCGCGGGGCCGGAAGGTGCACACGGTGTCGCCGTTCCTCCTGGAGGGCGTCCAGACCATCCACGCGATGACGGTGCACAAGGCGCAGGGCAGCCAGTTCGACCGCGTGACGGTCGTGCTGCCGTCCCCCGATTCGCCGCTGCTCACCCAGGAGCTGCTCTACACCGCGATCACCCGTGCGAAGTCCGAGGTGACCCTGATCGGCTCGGAGGAGTCGCTGCGCAAGGCCGTCCGCCAGAAGGCGCGACGGGCGTCCGGCTTGCGCGACCGGCTGTAGCGCGCAGGACTACGAGCGGCTCCCCGCCACCGACATGGCGGCGATCGGCTCCGAGCCGGCGATGCGTCGTCGCCACGACCAGGCGATCCCCAGCTCGACGAGTCCGATGAACGCGATGACTGGCTGCAGGAAGTAGAACTGCTGCAGCAGTACGAGCTGGAGCGCGATCCACAACAGCAGGGACGCGCCGCCGAGCTGGCCCGCAAGGGCGCCGAGACGCGGCCGGTCGGGTAGAGCGAGCGCCGGGATCGCCGCGAGGAGGTGCGGTACCGCCACCAGCACGATGAGGATCCAGCCCGGTCCCGTCCATGTGGTGAAGGGCGTGCGAACCAGCCACTGGCTGGGCATCTCCCAGGTGTTGGAGATCAGGCCGATGCCTCCGCTGACGGCCTGATAGGCCACGAAGAGCTGGATCGCTGCCAGCGTCCAGGCTTGCCAGGCGCGCCGCGGTCGGACGGGTGTGGTGGTCATGGCTGGAGGTCCTCTCGATGTGCGGTCAGTTCGATGAGTGGCAGCCCGAGGTCACGGACCCGGTTGCAGAGCCCGTGGAGGGCCGATTGGTCAGGCAGCGTCCCGACAAGGACGGTGTCTCCCGCCGGCTGCTCATCCGCAACGAGCGGGGAGAGCCACTCGGCAAGCTCTGCGGACACGAAGCCCTGCACCGTGAGGCGCAGGATCATCGGGTGGTTCATGGGTTCTCCGGTCGTGGTCGGTCCCCTGATCGTCCACCGGGCTGCTCCGCGGGGAGTCCATCCCCGGATGGAGCGAGGGGTTGATTCCTGTTCACAGTTCTGTGATTCGCCTGTGGCCGCAACTCTGGCCGGACTAGCATTTCTGTGCTGGCCACAGGGACGGCGGGGCCGGGAGTCCGATGAATCTGCTGCGAAGCAAGCTGTCGATCCCAAGGGTGGGACGCGGCCTGGTTTCGCGTCCCCGCCTCGTTGAGTTGGTGTCCGCCCCGACGGCGCGGGTGTGCGTGCTGTCCGCTCCTCCCGGCTTCGGGAAGACCAGTGCCGTGGTCGACTGGCTGCACACCACCGGCACGCCCTCGACCTGGTTGTCGCTGGACGAGGCTGACAACGATCCCGGCCGTTTCGTGCCCTATCTGATTGCTGCCATCGGCGGAGTTCCCGAGGACACCGCCGGGCTGGTCCGGCCGGAGCTCGGCGATCCCATCGAGATCGCGGACGGGCTGGCGGGACTGCTGGAGGAGCCCGGCACGCCGGCGGTCCTGGTGCTGGACGACCTTCACCTGATCCATGACCAGAGCGTGCTGGCGGTCATCGACGCCCTGATCCCCCGGCTCCCGAGCGGTCACGCGATGGTGATCGTGACGCGCGAGGATCCGCCGCTGCGGCTGTCACGTGTCCGCGCGGCCGGTGAGCTGGTCGATGTCCGCGCAGAGCAGTTGCGGTTCACCGTCGGAGAGGCGGACGCATTCCTTCGGCAGCGCATGGCGCTCGCCCTGCCCATCGAGGCCGTCCGCGCGCTGACGGACAGCACGGAGGGATGGCCAGCTGTCCTGCAACTCGCGGCGCTGGCTCTCGCCGGACGACCCGACGCAGCTGCGCGAGCGATGGCCATCGGTGCCGACCACCGGCTCATCCTCGACTATGTCACCGAGGAGGTCCTCGACAGGCTCGATGCCGATCAGGTCGCCTTCCTCGAGCGGACCTGCCATCTCGAGCGGCTCTCCGGCGACCTCTGCGACGCAGTGACCGGATCGGTCGGTGGTGCTGCCATGCTGCGACGCCTTGAGCGGGAGAACCTGCTCCTGGTGCCGCTGGACGAGCAACGACGCTGGTATCGGTACCACCGGCTTTTTGCGGGGTTGCTGCGGATCCGCCATGGGGCGCCCGCAGGTCCGGTCCACCGGTCGGCCGCCGAATGGTTCTGGGAGCAGTCCCTGCCCGTGGAGTCCCTGGAGCACGCCGTGCAGGTCGACGACTTCGGGTCCGTCCGGGACCTGATCTGGCGGACGGGCAGCCGCATGCTGCACACCGGCGAGGTCCCGTCAGTCCGGACCTCTCTCGCGCGGCTGCCGGCCGACGTCGCGCAGTCCGACCTCGGAGTGTGCCTGCTGCAGGCATGGGCCTGCGTCCTGAATGGTCCGTTCGAGGATCCCGGACCGTGGCTCGACCTCGCGCGTGAGGCGGCGAGCAGTGCGCGGCCGGAGACGCTCTCCGCGATCCTGCCCGGCATGTCGCTGATGATCCGCGCATTGGCCGCGAGCCACGCCGGCCGCCACGGCGAGGCGATCTCCCTGGCGCAGGCAGCCGTCGATGGCGGCCCACCGGCAGGCGCGACCCCGGCTCACGCCGTCGTCCACCAGGGTGACGGGCTGACCGTGCTCGGCCATGCCTACTGGGAAGCGGGTGACTCGAAGCGGGCCGCCCAGGCCTACGGCGAGGCGCTGCCCCTGTTGCGCACAGCCGGCAACTGGCTGGCAGTGGCAGAGATGACGGCCAACCTTGCGCGGATCGAACTGCGTCGCGACCGGCCGGAGGCAGCGCTGCAGCTGTGCGTGGCGTACGGCGAACGCGGCACTCCGGCCGACGCCCGCGTCCTGCTGGCACGGGCGAGGGCCCTGCTCGACCTGGGGCGCCCGGAGGCGGCGCAGGTTGCCGAAACGGCTCTCTCCCGGGCGCGGGCGGCCGGTGACCTGGCCACGATCACGGAGGCACGGGAAGCGGTCAACGCACGAACCTCCGGCTCGTTCACCCTGTCCAACGGGACGAGCCTGAGCGCACGCGAACTCGAGGTCCTGAGGCTGATCGCGACGGGACGGTCGAACACGCAGATCGCGACCGACCTGTTCCTCAGCGTCGGCACGGTCAAGACGCACGCGCACTCGATCGCTACGAAGCTCGGCACTGCGAACCGGGTCGAGACGGTCGCCGTCGCTCGCGACCTCGGACTGCTGGACTAGGACGCGAGCGAATCAACCAGGGGATCCATCCGAGGATCGATTCGCCCAGGAGTTGGTTGGCGGACGCTGGGAGCACATCGAGACCTGAAGGAGTCCCCATGTACGCCCACCTCATGTTGCCCGCCGCGGTTCGCGTCATCGAGCTGGAACGATCTGTACGCGCATCACTGGCCGGGGCAGACACCCGCCGCCCACCAGTACCGACGAGCTCCACCAAGGGCTGAGTCGAATCTTCGCAATGTTCGGCGAAGATGGTCGGTATGCAGAGTGACTTCGAGCGCCTGGCCGCGGTGTCCCCGGAAGATCTGTGGGATGACGAAGCAGCCGATTCCTACGACACCCCTGGCGAGGGAGCGGACGCTTCTGAGGTCGTCGACCCGGCCGTGGAGCGACTGGCTGCGCTCGCGGAGGGAGGTCCGGCACTGGAGTTCGCCGTCGGAACCGGTCGCATCGCGATCCCGCTGATCGCCCGCGGCGTCCCGGTCACCGGGATCGAATACTCGGGTTCGATGATCCGGCGACTGCGGGAGAAGGCAACCGCGGACCAGCTGCCCGTCACCCGGGGTGACATGGCAACGACCCGGGTCGAGGGCGAATTCTCGCTGGTGTACCTGGTGTTCAACACCATCGGCAACCTGCTCACCCAGGACGCGCAGGTGGAGTGCTTCCGGAACGCGGCAGCCCACCTTCGCCCGGGAGGCTGTTTCGTCATCGAGCTGTGGGTGCCCGATCTGCGCAGGATGCCGCCGGGTGTGCCCGCAGCCGTCGAGGTCGTCAAGGACGGCTACATCCTCGTCGACACCATGGACACCCTGCGCCAGCACCTGATCTCCTACCACTTCAGGTTCGGCGCCGGTCACGACGCGCACCTCGGACGTTCGCCCCATCGCTACATCTGGCCCTCGGAGCTCGACCTGATGGGGCGCCTTGCCGGCTTCGAGCTGGAGTCGCGGTGGTCGGACTGGGCTGGCAGCCCGTTCACCGAGGCCTCGACCTCCCACGTGTCGGTCTACCGGCTGGCCGGTTAGCTGCCGAGGGATCCTGCCAGCCAGGACTCGATCATCCTTCGCGCGATCGAGGTGTGCGGCGGAAGGACCACGTCACCGTCGGCCATGGCCGCGACC
>JAOATP010000123.1 GCA_030158185.1 Propionicimonas sp. | reverse complement strand
CACCCAAACGCGTCGACCCCCAACAACGGCCACGACTCCACGCCCGCTTCCAGACGCGAAGACGCGACTAGCCTTCGTCCGGCGGGTCAGCGCATGACGCGGCTCAGGAAGTCACTGGCGGCTTCGTGCTGCGGCGCGTCCAGGACCTGGGCGGGGCGGTACTTCTCCGCCTGCCCGTGCTGCTGCGTCGCGGGTAGCGTCCGAAAGGAGCCCATTCGCAGCTGTTGACCCAGCAGGCAGGCGCCATGGAACTACCGCTCCTCCTCGCAGGACCGATCCTGCGTCGCGTGGATCCCGGCCTCGTTGCCGTCCAGGTGTTCCTCAGCAGGCCCGCGACCGTGAAGCTCACCGTCTACGAGGGACGCGTCGCTTTCGACACCACCAACCCTGCCTTCGTCACCAGCGACGACCCGCCGGACCCGAACCTGCCGCCGCCAAGGCCCGGTGGGGAGACCGTCCGGATCGGGGACAACCTTCATCTGGGGATGGTCTCAGCCCGTGTGCCACCGGCGTCGGCCAAGGTGTTCCAGAGCGACTTCCTGTACTCCTACAACGTCAGCATCACGACGGGAAGCACGACCGTCGACCTCGCAGGGCTGGACCTGCTGGGCGCGCACACCGTCAGCGGCGTCACCTGCCAGCCGCTGGGCTACGACGACAGGATGCTGCCGAGCTTCGCGCTGCCACCCACGGCCATCGATGACCTGCAGATCGCGTACGGCTCCTGTCGGCGTCCCTCGTACGACGACGGTGACGCGCTGGCCTGGATGGATGAGTACCTGGCCGACCGCGTGCGCGACCCGCGAGCAAGGATCCACCAGCTGTTCCTCGGGGGCGACCAGATCTACGCCGACGACGTCGCCTCACTGATGATGCTGCGGGTCGCGCAGCTGGGCATCGAGCTGATCGGCACCCGCACCGGCGGCCTGCCGCTGGAGCGGGTCAAGGTCGGCAAGGTCAAGAAGTTGACCGGTCAACCGACGGACGAGGACCCCGACGCCGCCTACACCGACGAACCGGCTGCGGAGACCCAGAGCCTCGGTGACCTGCCGGCCGGCCTCACCTCCTTCCCGCTCGGCAACCGCCTCGACGTCACCACCCACAGCGCGCAGTTCACCAGTGTGGACGGCACCAACCACCTGATCTCCTTCGGCGAGTTCGCCGCCACCTACCTGATGGCCTGGTCGCCGGCCTGCTGGGGCCTCGAAGTGCCCGGAGCACTCCGGCTGGCCACCCCGGGTGCGACGACGGGGCCACCGCTGCGCTGGCTGGACACCCTCACCGACGGTGAAGACGTCGGGTTCCCCCCGAAGGTCTTCCCCGACCGCGTGCCTGAGCATCTCTACGTCAAGGCGAAGATCGCAGGGCGGGCGAAGGCGAAGGCGAAGAAGAACGCGGGGAAGACCCCGGAGGAGATCGCTACGGGCGAGGCCCGCGGTCGTGTCCGCAGCCAGCGGGTGCATCGCGAGTTCGTGCTCGGGCTCGGCAGGGTGCAACGGGTGCTCGCCAACGTGCCGACCTACATGATCCTCGACGACCACGACGTCACCGACGACTACTTCCTCAACGTCATCTGGCGGCGGCGGGTGCTGCAGTCGGTGCTGGGGCAGGTCATCCTCACCAACGCGATGCTCGCCTATGCGCTGTTCCAGGACTGGGGCAACAACCCCGTCCGGTACGACCAGATCACCACCCCCGACCGGCCGGAACTCGGCGGGCTGCTGCCCGGCGACCTGCTCGACCGCGCGGACGAGGTGTTCCTGCAGCACGACGAGCGCGGCCCCGACGCGGAGGCCTACGCCGTACTGGGACGGATGTTCGGCCACGACCTCGACAAGGACCCGACCCCCGACGGACGCTTCCCGCCGGTCAAGCCGCCGATCAGCTGGCACTTCACCGTCGACGGGCCTAAGCACGTTGTCGTCGCCCTCGACAACCGGACGCGGCGCAGTTACGTCTCCGAGATCGGGCCGCCGGGCAACGTGTCGACCGAGGCGCTGGTCGACCAGTTGCCGAGGCCCCCGCTGCCCGCCGGACGCGAGGTGCTGGTCGTGATCGCCCCGCTGCAGGTGATCGGGCCGCCGGTGATCGACGAGATCGTCGCCCGTGCCATCTACCGGATCTTCGACCTCGCCTCGGCGAGCGACCTGGCAGACGACACAGTCTCCGGCACGCGCAAGATGCCCGGCACCAACCCCGACGCCCTGGAGACCTGGGCGTTCGACCCGATCACCTACGAGCACCTTCTGGCCCGGCTCGCCGAGCACCAGCGTGTCGTCGTGCTGTCCGGTGACGTGCACAACGCCGCGTCCAACCTGATGAGCTACTGGCGCACCGACACCCAGCACCCGGCGCGCATCGCCCAGTTCACCTCCAGTGGCTTCAAGAACGTGATGCCGGTCTACCTGCGGGCGCTCGACCGCAGCGCCATGCTGCTGCAGGAGCTGCTGCGCGCGAAGCTCGGCGTCGACCGCCTCGGGTGGACCCGGCCGGAGGAGGACCTCGTCCTGCTGCCCACCGGACGCACCGAGGCCGACCTCGTCGCCGTGACCCGGGCCAAGCTTCTGCGCAGCCCCGTGCTGCTGGCCACCCACGGCTGGTTGGACGACAACGAGCCCGGCGTCCCGCCCGATGCAGCCCTCACCTCGCGCCTGAACCCGGCCCGACCGCCCGAGTGGCGCTGGCGGATCGCCCCGCTGATCGACCAGCGGGTCGATGCCGACCGGCCCTCACCGATCCGGCCCAAGGCGCTGGACGACGCGCTGATCGAGACCCAGCTCGCCGACCCGGCGACAGCCTTCCAGGCGATGCAGACCGTCGCGGCCCGTCACCAGCGGGCGCTGGACCAGATGCGGAACACCCGGCAGATGATGTTCCGCTCGAACTTCGGCATCTGCCGCTTCGAGACCAAGGACGAGAGTGCCCCGTTCACCGCCGTAGGCGAGGTCTACACCTCCGCCATCGACCCCGAGACCCAGCTGCCGGTGCTCGGCCCGTACATGGTGCACCGCGCGCAGCTCGGCCCGGTCACGGAGAGCGCGCCCGAAGTGCTGCGCGTGCCCGTCCTCTCGAAGGTCCCCATCCCGGAGCCGCAGCCATGAGCGCCACCTCCGTGCTGCGCCGGCTCGCCGGCGAGGTCGTGGACTTCATCGGCTTCGTCGCCGACCTGCTCGGACGCCCGGAGGTGCGCAAGGCCGTCCTGCTCGACCTCGGCGCAGCCCCCGACGCGACAACGGGGAGCCTCGTACTGCCAGAGGCGCCGCTGGCCGCCATCAAGGCCTACCGCGACGCCGTCGACACCGACCTGCAGGCCGACATCGAGGCCGCCGGCAACCTCGCCCTGCTGATCGGCGCCGTCATCGACCAGATTGAGGCGTGGCAGGGCACCGACTGGGCCGGACGCGGCGACACGTTCGTCAACAGCCTGCTCGACCTGCTCGGCAGCACCTACGTCCGTCGCCGCTGGCCCAAGCTGTTCCTCATCCTGCAGGCGGTGTCGATCACGTCGGAGCTCACCGGCTCGCTCGCTCCCGGCGACCAGGCCGGCAGCCGGTTCCTGAACTCCCTCTTCACGATCCTCTCGTTCGTCTGGAACCCCGGCCGCACCCTCGACGACCTCGACGACACCCGGCCGGGCGCAGAGGGCAGCACCCTCAACACCGACCGTGACACCGTCTTACTCGTCGTCGACGGCCTGATCCGCGGCATCGTCGCAGCGATCGCCGTCGTCGACCAGAGTACGGACGAGGAGAACACGAACGCCCTCGGCGACATCATCGTCGGCTGGGACGCCGTTGCCCTCGATGCCGACTCCGACCAGCGTCCGACATCTGCCGACGTGCTGTCGGGCCGCATGGTGTCGATGGCGTTGCGGCGCGACGCCGTCCCGGACGCAGAACAGCTGCGGCTGAGCTGGATGTACCTGCCGCGACGGCTCGGCACCCCGGCCCGCCCGCACCAGCTGTTCCTCGCCCTCGGCGGCTCGCTCACCCTCGACGAGGTGCTCAACCCCGGCGCGACCGGCGACCCGACCTGGCGGTTCCGGGTGACCATCCGCAGCGACGCCGGTGCGGCCCTGCTGATCAGCGGCGACGGGGTGGACGCCAACGCTGAGGCCGCGAACACCGAGGTGTCGATCGGCTACGTCGCCACCCCTGACGAGACCGGCATCAGCTACGCCGTCCCGCGCTCCACAGGCACACGGCTGGAGATCGGCGGCCTTGCCTTCGTCCTCACCATCAGCGGCTCGGGCGCACGGGTGCTGATGCGGCTCAACCAGTCGGCGCTGGTGATCGACGGCTCCGACAAGGACAGCTTCGTGCGCAAGCTGCTGGGCGGCCGTCCGATCCGCAAGGTGTTCTCCCTCGGCCTCGGCTACGACTCCAGCCTCGGCTTCATCCACGAGGTGCACCTGGAGAGCTCGAAGGACGCGACCGGGCCGGAGCCACCGTTCCACTCCGCCGGCCCTGCCGGACCGTCGGATCTCGACCTCACCCTCCCGCTCGGCGGTGGTGGTGCGCTGGGGTTCAACATCCACGAGGTGGTACTCCGGCTGGCCGGCCGTCGCGCGGAGGAACCGGAGACCGGCTGGGCCGTCGCCGCCGGCGCGCTGGTGTCCTTCAGCACGCAGCTCGGGCCGGTCTACGTGCGGGTCGACCGGTTGGGCCTGCTGTTCGAGGCCGACACCATGACGCCATCGTCACAGCGGAACCTGCGGGTGATCGACGCCCACGTCGACGCCACCCGTCCCACCGGCATAGCGCTCGACCTGCGCACGGGGCCGGTCAGCGGCGGGGGCGCGATCCACCACGACCCCGCCACCGGCGACTACTTCGGGGCGCTCGTGCTGCGGTTCGGCAAGCGGATCACCCTCACCTGCATCGGGCTGGCATCGACGAAGGACCGCGAGGGCAACGACCAGACCTCGTTCATCCTGATCGGCACCGTCGAGCACCTCGGCCTGCAGCTCGGGTTCGTCACCCTCGACGGGTTCGGGCTGCTGTACGCCGCCGACCGCACCATGGATGTCGCAGCGGTGCGCGCGGCGCTGCCGTCCGGGCAGCTGAAGCACATCCTCTTCCCCGCCGACCCGCTGAAGCACCTGCCCGAGATGGTGTCGGCGCTGCGCACCTTCTTCCCGCCGCGGGAGGGCACCCACATCTACGGCATCCTCGTGAAGCTCACCTTCGGCGGCTCGAACCCGCTGCTGCGCGCCGACCTCGCCCTCATGCTCGAACGCGACAGCAACACCGAGTCGAGCCGGCTGCTGGTGCTGGGGCGGGTGTCGTCGATCCTGCCGCAGGAGAAGAACGCGCTGCTGAAGCTGAACCTCGACGTGATCGGGGTGTTCGACCTGGAGACCGGCTCGGCAGCCCTCGACGCCGTGCTGTACGACTCCAAGCTGTGCGGACGGTTCGTGCTCACCGGTGCAGCTGCGTTCCGCAGGGAGAAGGGCAAGGGGTTCGCCCTTGCCATCGGCGGTTTCAACCCGCGGTTCAGCCCGCCGGCCAACTTCCCTGTCGTGCCGCGCATCACCGTCGCGCTGTCCACCGGCGACAACCCGCGACTGATCATCGAGGCCTACTTCGCGATCACCCCGAACACCCTCCAGTTCGGCGCGAAGGCGTCCCTGTACGCGGCCGCCTACGGGTTCAGCATCGAGGGCTACATCGGCTTCGACGTGCTGGTGCAGTTCTGGCCGCCGCACTTCATCGCCGACTTCGCCGCCGGCATCCAGCTCAAGCGCGGCTCGCGAAACCTGTTCAAGGTAGACGTCAAGGGCACCCTCGAGGGCCCGCTGCCGCTGCGGGTTGCAGGCAAGGCCACCTTCGGCATCCTCTGGTGGGACTACACGATCTCGTTCGACAAGACCCTGATCGGCGACGAACCGGAACTGGTGACCGAGGCCATCGACATCCTCGGCGAACTCCTCGCACGGCTCAGCGACCCGCACAACTGGCGCACGGAGCTGCCGGGTTCCGGGACCCAGGTGGTCGGCGTGCGCGCTGCCCCACGCACCGAAGGCCTGCTGCTGCACCCGCTCGGACGCCTGGTCGTGCAGCAGGGTGTCGTGCCGCTGAACACCGACCGCGACATCGACCGCGTCGGCGAGTTCGTGCCGAGGGACGCCCGGCGGTTCGCCATCACGCACGCAGGCATCGGGGGAGCGAAGGCCGACACCGTGCCGGTGCGCGACGAGTTCCCCGACAGCCAGTTCTTCGACATGACGGACGCGGAACGCCTTGCTGCTCCCGGCATGGTGCTGCGGGAGGCCGGAGCCAGCTTCGGTGCCGACGACTACCTCTCCGACGCTGCTGCCGGCGTCGCGGAACCCTTCCGCTACACGGAGATCATCGTCGGCCCGGACGGGGTACCGGTCGTCCAGCCCGACCCGCAGCCCGCCGACCCGGGCCACCTGCTGGCGGGGCTGCGGATCACCGCTGCCAGCCGCGCCGCCACCCGCAACGCCGTGTCGGAGCGCTACGCAGGGGTGGAACGGCCCGACGCCCCGCGCCTTGCCGGGAAGGGGGTGCTGGTGCCATGACCCAGCCGAACCTCGTCCTGCTGCCCTGGGCCCGCAGGGGCGGTGCCGTCACGCTTCCCCCGGACGACCCGGCCGGCCACCCGGCGAGCCAGGTCTCCACAACGGCCGAGGTTGTCGTGAACGGCGCGAGCCCCCCGGCGTCCGTGCCGGTGCAGCTGCTCGGGCCCGGCGACGTCACCGGCCTTGCTCCCCAGCAGGTCATCCGCACCGACCCCGCGGCGGGGGCCCGCACGTTCGAGGCCAACTACTTCGCGCTCGTCGAGTTCGACGAGCCGGCCCTGCCGTGGCTGTTCACACCGGCGTCCGCCGTCGCCGGACGGCTGCGCCCCTGGCTGTGCCTCGTCGTGGTGCGGCAACAGCCCGGAGTCGAGCTCGCGCCGCCGTCACGCGGGGCGCTCCCCGTGCTGAGGATCGGCGCCCCTGCCCACCCGGAAGTCGAACTGCCCGACCTGTCGGACAGCTGGGCGTGGGCCCACGCCCAACTGGCCACCGATGCCGCGATGACCGACGCGCAACTGTCCGCTGCGCTGGGCGGCGACCCCGCGCGCAGCCTCTCCCGGCTGGTGTCCGGACGCCTCCTTGCCGAGCAGACCGAATACCTCGCCTGCGTGGTGCCCACCTTCGAGGCGGGGCGGCTCACCGGGCTCGGCGACGACCCCGGCAATGCCCAGGGTCCGGCGTGGCACCTCGCCGACGGCATGCCGCCGGTGGAGTTGCCGGTGCTGCACTCGTGGCGGTTCGCGACCGGGCCCTCCGGCGACTTCCAGTCCCTCGCCCTCGCCATCCGCGGACGGGTGCTGCCCGAGGACTTCGGCGTCCGCCCGGTCGACCTGTCGACGTCCGGCCTCGACATCACCGGCGTCGATGACGCCCAGGTGTTGCTCGCCGGCGCACTGCTCGCCCTGGACGCCCCGACCCAGCGGTGGTCGGACCCCTCCCTTCCCGCACGGTTCGCAGCAGCGCTCACCGGCGTGCTCAACGCCCCCGACCTTGCACCGGCGGCCGAACCGCTGCTCGCCCCGCCGCGGTACGGCTCCGCCTACCGGACCGTGAACCCCGGTCCGGGGCTCGACCCGGCAACGGCCGGACGCTGGTACGAGCAGCTCAACCTCGACCCGGCGAACCGCGTCGCAGCAGCGCTGGGAACCCTCGTTGTGCAGCAGCAACAGGAGACGCTCGTCGCTGCGGCCTGGGACCAGGCCGCCGATCTCGATGTCGCCCGCCGGCTGTACGGGCTTGCCGGCTTCGGGCTCGCGCTCGCCGGGAGCCTGCACCGCCGCTACCTCGCCCCGCTATCGCCCGAAGCCGGCCTGTTCGTGATGGCACCCCTGCGGGCCCGCCTCCTCCAGGCACCGGCCACCGGCGATCTGAGCTTCGGCCAGCAGTGGGCGGCGTCGCGCATGCCCGAGGCGGCACTGGGTGCTGCGGTCCGGCGCGTCACCCGCAGCCGTGGGCCGGCGATACGGCGCGCGTCCCGGAGTCAACCCATGCCGTCCCGCATCGACATCCTCGGCAAGATGGCGCCGGCCTCCCGCATTGAGCGCCTGGTCGTGCCCCCGGTCGGGCGCCTCACTTTCGAGGAAGCGGGCCCGCTCCTGCCGAGTCCACTGGATCTCAGCTGGGCGCAGGTGAATCCGGGCGCCATCACCAACGCCGGTCCGCGGCCGCTGTTCCAGCTCGAGCCGATGCCCCACCCGGCCGGACCACCGCGGCCCTTGCCGACCCACCCCTTCCCGGGCGGTGGCGTGCACGGCCACATCCTGCTGGCGCGCCGGCGGGACACCGATCCCGACGAGCCGTTCCCCGAGGACCCTGAGCCACCGGAGCCAGAGCCGGATCCCGACCCGCACCATCCGCCGCGCCCGGACAACGCCATCGCAGCAGCCTTCCGGGTAGTGGCAGCGAAGCACCTGGCCGCCTTCCTTCCCCAGGTTGCACCCGAGAGTCAGCAGGTGGGGGTGCTCGACATGGAACTCCTGTACCAGGAGGCGAAGGCCCTGACCGCCCCCGCTCTCACCTTCACAGCCCAGGTCGCGGGCATGCTCACCACGCCGATGCCTGAGCCCACCGACACCCCCATCCCGCCGCTGAGCTTCACGCCGCGATTCGACACCCCGATGGTCAGGGCGCTCACCGAGCTCGGCCAGCAGTGGCTGCTGCCGGGGCTCGACGGCGTGCCGGCCAACACGGCTGTGGCGCTCCGCACCAACGGCGCCTTCGTCGAGTCGTTCCTCGTCGGGCTGAACCACGAGTTCGGACGTGAGCTGCTGTGGCGCGAGTTCCCCACCCCGCTCACGGCCACCTTCTTCGCACGCTTCTGGGACGCTGCCGTCGCCCCCGACGCACCCCCCGACATCGCGGCCCTCGACACCTGGGCCGACCGCGCCCTCGGCGCACCCACCGTCGTGGAGGACCGGTTCGTCCTCCTGCTGCGGAGCGAACTGATGCGTCGCTTCCCCGACGCCCTCGTCTCCGCCGTCCGCGCCGGTCCTCCCGGCACGCAGCCGGAACAGCTGATGCCGGTCTTCCGTGGCTCCCTCGAGCCCGACATCACCTTCTTCGGCTTCACCGTGCCGCTGGCCGACGCGGACGAGTTCTCCATCGTGATCGCGGAGCAGCCGGGTGCACCCCGGTTCGGCTTCGAGGTGGGGGAGGCGCCGGCAGGGGTGAGTCATGCACCCGCAACCGAAGCCACGTCGGCCGGTGTCGCTGCGCTGTTCCGGCAGTTGCCCGCACGCATCACGATCCCGGTGTCGGTCCTGCTGCGGAAGCCGGCGCCATGACCGGTGTCCTCGACCTCGCCCCGCTCACGGCGGACGCCCTCGCTGCCGACCCCCGGCTGTCCGGGAAGCTCGCCGGAGCGGAACACCCGCTTGTGCTCCTGCCCGTCCGGCTGGAGACGCGGTACCGCACCGGCGCGGACGGCACGGAACTGCTGGTGCGGATCTACCCCGACCAGGTGCACGTCGACGCCCACGACCCGCGGTTGTCCGCCGCCGAACTTGCTGCAGGCCAGGAGTTCTGGCGTGCGCAGTGGCGCACCGGAGCCAACGGCGAACGCCAGCAGCGCGGGTGGAAGAAGCTGGCCGACCGCTTCGGGCCCGGCCGTGCCGGCTGGATCGCACACGTCACCACCCCGGCAAACCCGCAGGCGCGTCCCGCCGCCGAAGTTCCCGACGGCACGGACCTGCCTGCCCAGCCGGCCTTTCCCGACGTGCAGCCCACCGAACAGCGCAGCACCCCCGTTGCCCGCCTGCTCCCGAAGCAGTGGACGGCGACCGCCTACGCGCAGGGTGCTGTCGTCGCGGTCGGCACCGGCAACCCCATCACCGTCGACCCGGCGGTAGGCCCCGACCTGGCAGAGCCGCTGGTGCACGCGGAGGGCGACGAGGTGGCAGCGATCGACGCCGGCATGAACTGGCTGGTCGACTACGAGGCAGCCGAGGACCTCGGCATGGCACTGCGGCTGCCGGTGTCCGGGCCCGTCGACCTTCTGCTCGTCACCGGTGTGCGGGAGACCGGGGCCGACGATGCGGCACGGGAACTGGCGGCACTGCTCGACGCCCAGCGCTACAGCGAGGGCCTGGGGTTCCTCGCCCCCGAGACTCCGACCAACAATGCGGAGGGCGGCGCGTCGGGCTGGTCGAGCGCAGCCGCCGGGTCGTGGACGGCCCGGCCGGACCCGCCCGCCACAGGCACTTTCGGTGCGCTGGCGGCGACAGCCCTCGGCCTCGATGGAGTAGCCGTCTTCGGGCAGCTCACCGCCGCCGGTGCTGCAGAGGATCCGCTCGCCGCTGCGATGAGCGCCGTGGTGTGGCCGTCCAGCTGGGGCTACTGGCTGCCGCAGTTCGCCGGCCTCGGCCTCGACGACACCGACTGGGCTGCGGGGCACGCGCGGGGGTTCGTGCGCGCAGCCGGACCGCTTCCGACCCTGCGGGTGGGTCGCCAGCCGTACGGACTGCTGCCGGTGACCTCACTGGGCCGCTTCACCGGCGACGAGCGCGAGAACCGGCTCCGCCGCATCCTCGCAGGGCTTGTGGACGCAGCCTGGCGTCCCGCGCTCGAACAGGCGCCGCGGGTGGGCCGCGGTGACGTGGGCGCCGACCTGGTGGACGTCCTGAGGCTCGGCGGACGCTCCGAGCGGGTGCACCTGCGGCGCGCGTTCGGCGCACGGTTCGCGCAGGGCGCGCAGCTGTTCCTCGGTCGCCGGCTCGCAGAGGCGGGGTTCTGGGACATCGCGCGCGACCGTGCCCTGCCGGTGGCCTCGGCCGCCGGCGTCGGACTGGTGCCCGGCGCGCTCACCGTCCACGAGCTGGGAAGGGCGGCCGTCACGCTGCCCCTCGTCAGCGCCACCGGGGACGTCGGGTACCTCGCCGACCTGCTCGCCGCCGACCCCGACGAACTGGCCGGCAAGGACGTCGCAGCTCCGCCGTCCCTGCTCGCGGCCCTCGTGCGGCACGGGCTGCTCAGGGAACACGCCACCGCAGCGGCGCGGCTGCTCGCCCCGGACGCCCCCCGCGCGGCCGACGAGGAGTTCTACGGCTTCGGCGAGGGTGCGCTCGGCTGGACGGCCCAGAGGGGCCAGGCCCTCCCCGGCGGCGACACCGTCCGTGAGCGGCTGGCCGCCGGCACCGACCCTGCAGCCGCGTCGCTGGTCGCCTTCCGGGCGGCGGTCGAGGCGATGGCGAACGCAGACGTCCCGAGCCTCGAACGGCACCTGCTGGGCACCCTCGACACCGCCGCCTACCGGCTGGATGCGTGGGTGACCTCGCTCGCGACCCACCGGCTCGCCGAGCTCCGGGCCACCCGGCCCACCGGCATCGTCGTCGGTGGCTACGGCTGGGCCGAGCAGCTCGCACCGGTTGCCGTGACTCCCGTGACAGACACCCTCGACGACGAGCCCGGCCCGCTCCTTCCTGCCATCGACGACCCCGGTTACCTGCACGCCCCTTCGCTGCACCAGGCGCAGGTGGCAGCCCTGCTGCGCAACGCGCACCTTGCCAACGGCGGAGGGGCCGACGGCCCGTTCGCGATCAGCCTCACCTCCGAGCGGGTCCGGCTGGCCCGGTGGATCTTCGACGGCGTCCGCGCCGGTCGCACCGTTGGCGCAGTGCTGGGGTACCTCACCGAACGCGACCTGCACGACCGCCGGCTCGATGCGTCCATCGACAACGCCCGCGAGGTCTGCCCGCTGCCGGGCGAGGAGGACCTCCCGGTTGCGGCGCGTCGGCTGGACGGGCTGCGGCTGCACAAGCTGTGGTCGGACAGCGAGGACCATGCCCTCGACCACCTGGTGCCCGACAGTCAGGACGAGGGCACCCGCAACCGTGCCCGCGCGGTGCTGCGTCGACTCAACGTCGCCGTCGACGCTGCGGCCGACGCCATCCAGGCCGAACAGGTGCACCAGTTCGCCCGCGGCGACCTGACGCGCGCGGTCAGCAGCCTCGCCGACTTCGACCGCGGCCTCGTGCCCCCGCCGAGCCTCGACTTCGTGCAGACGCCCCGCTCCGGCGTGGGCGTCACGCACCGGGTCGGCATCCTGCTCGATCCGGATGCGCCGCCGTCCGCAGGGTGGGGTGGCCCGGCGGACTCGCCGCGGGCAGCGTCCGAACCCGGCCTTGACGCCTGGCTCGGCCGGCTGCTCGGCCCGGCGACCGGCCGCAGCGTCACCGTGCGGGACGCCTCGGCAACGACCGGGACGGCTGTGCCGTTGCCCGACCTGCGGCTGGCTGCCAGCGACTTCGTCCGCATCGCCGGCGCGGGGGACCAGGGCCTTGCGGAGCTGGCTGCGCGGGCAGCGCTCGTGTCCTCCGACGACCTCCTCCGACCGGTGCTCGTCCCCGACCCCGCCCTGCGTGACCTCCTCGAGCTGGGCGGCTCGCTGGCAGCCCTGCTCGGGCCTGCCACGCCGATGGACGGCGCCGTCCTGCAACCCCCGCACGCCGACCCCCTTCCCGGCACCGACCTCGCCGAGCTCGGCAGGCGCGCGGACGCTGCCCGCGCCGCCGTCCAGCAGGCTGTCGCAGCGCTCGACGAAGCGCTCGCCGACCCGACCCGCCTCGACCGGCTCCGCGCAGCGGTCGCCACTACCTGGGACCTGGCGATCGGCGACGCTGCGACGCCGGTGGAGACCACGGCGGACGGCTGGTCGACGGCTGCCGTCCGTGCCCGCGCCCAGCTGGTGGGCCGGCTCGCGGAAGCCGACACCGCCGGTGCCCCGGCCGGCGATTCCGGTCGCCTTGCCCAACTGCTGCGCACCCTCCGCACGCTCGTCGGACCGGGATCGGTGGCCCTGCCACGGTTCGTGCCCGCCACTGCAGCCGACCTCGTCGCGTCCCGGGATGATGCAGGGCTCGGCGGCGACCCGCTCGCCGCGGAGGTGTGGCTGACCCGCATGGAGCGCGTCCGCGAGCCGCTGCGGCGGCTCGGCATCGCGCTGCGGGAGGCCGAGGCCCTCGGCGGTCCTGCGCTCACCCTCGGGGTCGCGCAGGTGCCCCACCGGGCCGGGGCCGTCTGGAATGCGTTGCCTGCCACCAGCTATGTGGACGGCGCAGCCTCGCTCGTGCTCACCGGCGCCGACCTGATCGCTCCCGGAAGGGAACTGGCGGGGTTGCTGGTCGACGAGTGGGGTGAGGTGATCCCGTCCGCGAAGGAGACGACAGGGGTCGCGTTCCGCTACGACCCGCCCGACCTGATGGCGCCGCAGGCCATCCTGCTGGCCGTGCCTCCGGTGCTCGGCGAGCCGTGGACCCTCGGCACGCTCAACCAGGTGCTCGTCGAGACCCTCGAACAGGCGCACCTGCGGGCCGTCCCGCCGGCAGCCCTCGGCGCTGTGCGGCAGTACCTGCCCGCGACCGTGCTGGCCTTCAACACCGAGGGCGACGCAGTCTCGACCAACCCCAACGCCCTCACGCCGCAGCAGGAGGCCTGACATGGCCTCGATCACCACCTTCTCCCGGCTCGAGCCGGAGCCCCTGCGTCCCGACGTCACGGCCGGTGCCACCGCGCCGGTGCAGGACCCGCTCTGGCTGCTGGCCCGGCAGTGGCAGGTGGGGGAGTTCGCCGCGCAGGACGGTGGCACCCCCGTCGTCGCCCGGTGGCGTGGCATCGCGGCGCTGCCGACACGCTTCGTGCCCGGCCCGATCCCGCAGAACACGCAGTTGCAGGCGCCGAGGTTCGACGCGATGGCTTCCCCGCTGGAGACGCTGATCGAGCATGTCGGGGTGCCGATGCCGTCCGGTGCAGGCTCCGCGGAAGGCCTGCGCCTCGGCGTCGACACCGGACGGTTGTTCCTGCGGCTGCTGGCCGGCCAGACCACGTCGCGGGACTACGGCCCCGACGTCGTGCGCGCCTTCGCCGTCCCCGAGCCCGGAGCGGAGGAGCTCGCTGCGCTCGACCGGGCGACCGCCGGCTACGCCCAGCTGCATGCCGGGCGCAGCCTCGACGGCCGGCTGCTCCGCGCGGAACTCGACGGACGTGACCTGCCGCGGCTCGGCGTGACTATCGAGCAGGGCGACCGGGCGGAGCTCCGGGCGGCCGGCGCCGACTGGCTACGGCTGGTCGCGAGCCTTTTCGCAGACGCCGGGCCGGAGAACGGCAGCTGGCAGCCGTCCCGATTCGAGTACACGGCGTCGCTCGGCACCCGGCGCACGGCGGACGCCTTCGGGGAGACGACCCTCACAGCAGCGCGGTACGACAGCGACACCCTCGACTGGTACGAGTTCGACGTCAACGGCGAGGTCAACCTCGGCACGACAGCTGCCGAGGCCGGCGAGGTGCTGACCCGCACCCTGATGCCGGCCGCGGTGACGGCCCCCGGCCTGCCGGCACGCCGGTTCTGGGAGTTCGAGGACGGCCGGCTCAACCTGGCCAGCCTGCAGCCGGCGGAGACCGACCTTGCGCAGCTGCTCCTGATCGAGACCCTCTCCGGCTTCGGCAACGACTGGTTCGTCATCGGGGTCGAGCTCCCCGTGGGACGGCTGGTGTCCGGCAGGTCGCTGGTGGTCACGGACACCTTCGGGACGCGCACATTGCTGCGTCCCCACGGTGACCCGGCCATCGGCGGGCCCGGCCGGTGGGGCCTCTTCCAGCACTCGATGCCGTTCGACGCCGACGAGCCGGAGGGTGCTGCGATCACGAACCTGCTGTACCTGGCGCCGCGACTCGCGCAACCCGTCCTCGGTCCCGTCGTGGAGCAGGTGGTGCTCGCCCGGGATGAGCAGGCGAACCTCGGCTGGGCCGTCGAGCAGCTCAAGGAGTCGCCGCTGCAGGTCGGCGTCGAGCTCAGCGCAGCCCGTCCGCCCGATGCCCCCGGAGACCCGGACGTCGCGCCCGACTACCACCTTGCGCAGGCGCCGCCGCCGCACTGGATCCCGCTCCTGCCGGTGCGCCCGGGCGACACCGAGCAGATCGCGCTTGCCCGCGGCTCCGTCCTTGACGTCGGGGGACGCCGGGTGGTCCGCAGCGTCACCGACCTGCTCGGTGGTGGCCCGGACGGCGCCTTGTTGATTCCGGAGGAGGAGGTGCCCGCCGGCGGCATCATCGTCCAGCGGTCCTACCAGGCGGCGCGCTGGGTGGACGGCACCCTGCACGTCTGGGCCGCCCACCGCACCCGGGTGAGCAGCGGTCTTCCCCCGAGCGGAGTGCGCTACGACCACCTGGTGGAGTAGGAGTCGCGAGAACTCGACCAACCGGTTGGAGAACCCCCACTCGTTGTCGTACCTCGCCGTTGACCCGCGGTCCAGCTTCGGCTGTGATGAATCCACGAACTGACGGAGGGACGTCGACCATGCGCGTGCTGGTGACCGGATCTGCGGACGGGCTGGGTCACGCAGCCGCAGACACCCTGCTTGCGGCCGGGCACGATGTGGTCGTGCACGTCCGCAACAGCAAACGCCTTGCCGCCGTCGGCACGCTCGTCGAGCGGGGTGCGGACGTGGTGGTCGGCGACCTGGCCCACCTCGAAGAGACCCGCGATGTCGCCGGGCAGGCCAACCAGCTGGGACGCATGGATGCCGTCATCCACAACGCCGGGGTCTACACGGGGCCGGCGATCATGCCGGTCAACGTCGTCGCGCCGTACGCGCTGACCATGCTCATGCACCGTCCCGACCGGCTGGTCTACCTGAGCAGCGGCGCCCATCGCAGCGGGCGCCCGAAGCTGGCCGGCCTGGACTGGAACGGTGCGAGCGTCACCGGCTCCTACTCCGACAGCAAGCTGTTCGTCACCACGCTGGCGCTCGCCCTTGCGCGGCTCTGGCCGGAGGTGCTCACCAACGCCGTCGACCCCGGCTGGGTGCCGACGAGGATGGGTGGCCCCAACGCCCCCGACGACCTGCGGCTCGGGCACCTGACCCAGGAGTGGCTCGCCACCAGCGATGACTCCGAAGCCCTGACCTCGGGTGGCTACTGGCACCACCAGCACCGCAGCCCGCCGCATGCTTCCGCCCATGACGAGCGCTTCCAGGGCGAGGTGCTGGACGTCCTCGCCGGGTTCACGGGCATCCCGTTCTCCTTGTCCCCGCCCACCCGTCAATAGCCAGGCCGCGCGGAAATGCCGGAATGGTGAAATGTCCCGAATCCGGAAATGTGGTGCGGGATTGCGGGGAAATGGCCGGGAGTCACTCTGCCGGGGACTGACAATGAATCGCGGGAATGTGCTGTGATCGGGTTTGTTGCCAGCACCCGTTCCGAGGAGTCGTCCATGTCCCTGCCCGCTGCCGGTTGGTACCCCCAGCCGGACGGATCCCACCGCTATTGGGACGGTCAGGGCTGGACCAGCCACGTCGTGTCGGCAGCGGAAGTGGCAGCGCGCCGTCCTCCCCAGTTGGCAACGCAGCCAGCAGCACCGGCGACGGCGCAGTACGCAGCGCAGCAGGGTGCCGTGCCTCCGGTCACGCGGAGGAAGCCACTCCACCAGCGGGTGTGGTTCTGGGCGATCATCCTCGTCGTCACGCTGCCCCTGATCGGATCGATGCTGCTGAAGGGCGGCTCGGCCTCCACGGCGCCCGCAGCACTCACGTCCGTCAGTCCCAAGGCGACGGGCACGGCAACGAAGAAGCCTGCCAAGAAGCCTTCGACCAAGAAGACCACGGCGCCCGCGCCAGCCAGGGACGTCTACGCGACGTTGAGCAGCCGCCAGTTCAAGCTGCTGGCCAAGGATCCCGATTCCTACGCCGGGAAGACCTACATCCTGTACGGCGAGATCACCCAGTTCGACGCCGCGACCGGTCGCGACACCTTTCTTGCGAACTCGGGTCCCGCGAAGAAGCCCATTTCCTACGGCTACGCGGACTATGCCCAGAATTCCGAGTTCACCAGTGACGAGATCATGCTCGACGATCTTGTCGAAGGCGACTGCTTCAAGGCGAAAGTCACCGTGCTCGGGTCCGACTCGTACGACACCCAGGTGGGTGGGCGCACGACTGTGCCCAAGTTCGGAGTGGACTCAATCTCGAGGTACGGCCACACCAAGGGGTAGTCCGCAGGCATCCGGATGCCTCGTCCGGACGGGTCAGGTGCGCCGTCCCGACGGCCGTCGCCGCCTGACGAGAGGGGCAAGAAAGGGGACAGGGGCAAGAAAGGGGACA
>JAOATP010000122.1 GCA_030158185.1 Propionicimonas sp. | reverse complement strand
CTCCCAGGGTCGGGCCGTGGCCGATCATGTGGCCGACCGTCGTGTCGTCGATCGGGGTACGGCTGTTGCGGTTGTCGTGGACGGCCGCAAGGAACCTTTGCTCGATGTCGAGCATGCCGGTCGTCGTCCATCGGGTCGCGCGGTCATCTGCGATAGGGACGATCTGTGGCGAGGCGAGTACGCGGGCGACGATCCGGTCGACGGTGGCGACCGATGCTCCCTCACCGATCCGGGCAGCGACCGCTTCAACAAGTTGCGGGCGGGTGAAGGTGGTGTCGTGTTCGGTGAGCGTCCGGCCGAGATCCTCGATCCAGTCCTCGGCGGTGACGGTGCGGTCGACGGTGGCGCCGCTGGTCGGGTCGCGGACGGCGAGTCGCCAGATCTCGTCGTAGGTGACAGTGCGGCCGGCGGTCGCCGACAACAGCGCTTCGGCCAGCGCTGGTCCCCAACCGGCCTCGGCTGCGGCAGCTTTCCATGCGGCGTCGAACCGTTCGCCCTCGACCTCGGGCTTCCCGCGTCGTGTCGCCAGTACCGCTGCCTGCCGGCCCTGCGGATCGTTCGGGGTCCCGGTGGCCTCCAGCCAGGCGTCGATCTCGACGGTCCGCTTCGAAAACGCATCGCACAGACGCTGCGGGACGCCAGCGACCTCAGGGACGTAACGGCCGGCGCGCCATTGCAGCCCCAGGCGAACGGTCAGCTCGTCGCGCAACGCTGTCTGGAACAGCTCGCCTGCGGCACGGACCGCCCGGTAGAGCTCGGGATGCACGAAGGCACCCCAGCGGCCATCGGGACCTTCCACGAGGTTCGCAACCAGCGTGTGCCAGTGCAGAAGAGGGTCACCAGCTCGGCTGGTGCGATGCCGGAACACAGCGGCCACGACGCCACGTCCGGCGAGAACACGGACCTTCGCGGCCTCGGCTGCGGCCGGGTCCCGGGCCGCGAGATCATTCAGGTACGCGGCGTCCCCGGACCCACGGCGCACTCGAATCGCTTCTCGTTCCAACCAGGCGACCGTCTGCCGGACGGCGGCTTCACCGGCTTCGATGATCTGCCCTTGAACACGCGGATCATCGGTC
>JAOATP010000121.1 GCA_030158185.1 Propionicimonas sp. | reverse complement strand
GCCAGCACGCCGGCTACATCTGGCGCCGCACCCAGGGCTACGTCGGCGACACCGCTCTTCTGCTCACAGAGGCCCTCCTTGCCGCGTTTGACGACGGCTCCGAGACCATCACGACCGCCCATCTGGACGCGGTGCCGCTGTCCGCTCGCGCGATGGCTGGCGAGGCCGAGCTCCGCACGGTCGCGCCCCAACCCTCACGGCGCCGCCGGGTCAAGGTGCCCGTGTCGTGACCGTCCTTCCCGTTCGCCCCGCCCCGCGACCCTCCGAGCCGCTCAGCTCGTATGCCGTGCGCCTGGCCGATGCCAACGGCATCCACCGCGCCCGCGTGCTGCCTCGCCCACGTCACGACATCGACATCCCACGACGCGAACTCGACACCGTCGCGGCCCTCGCCGGGCTGGACGGCGAGGCCGCGCGACGGTTGACGATGAACCGCTACCCGTTGGGCATCCGCGGCCACGGCATCCAGCGGCGGCACGGGTGGCGTCACCACTTCGAAGTGGTGTGGCTCTGCCCCGCCTGCACCCTCACCACCGGACACACCGACCTGCTCTGGCAGACCGCGCTTATGCCCGTCTGCCTGCGTTGCCGCTGCTACCTCGTGCGGGCCGGCGCTGCGCACGTCGTGACACCAGCCCACCCTCGGGTGCTTGAGCTCGCCGAGATCCTGCGCGAGCTGGCCGAGGCCGCGATCGACGAACAGCGGGCCCGAGGCATCCTCTACCGGCTCCGTCGCCGCTGCCAAGCAAAGGCCGCCACCCTCACAGGGGAAGAACCTGAACTGGAACCCGCGCTCCCACTCATCGACGTCGCCTGGGCGCGGATGTGGGGCGCCTACCCTCCACCCGACCCCCGCACCGTCGCGGTCCTGCTCATGCTGTGCGGTCGGCGTCTCACTAGCGAGAAGCCCCAGCGCTCGGCGCACTCCCAACGACACCAAACGGGCACGTTCACCCCCGCAGACCACGCCCGACTCAACTGGTTCCTCACCCGCGTCCGGCACCACGTCACGAACGATGGTCTGCACCCGAGGCACGTCCCTGCCCTCCTGCCCCTCCCAGCCGGTGACGACGCACCCGCCCGTCGACCCGGGCAGTGGCTCTCCCTGACCAGAGCCGCGACCGCCCTGCACATGCTCATCACTCGAGCCCTCGGCGGCGACCCCACACCGCAGGAGGCCACCGCCGCTCTTGGGGTGAGCGGCATACCGACGAGTCTGCTCATCGACGGGATTCACGCCGGCGGCGGACTCCGTGAGCAGGACGCGGACCTGCTTGGCCGAGCCGTCGACGCGTTGTTGGCTGGCGGGCTCATCGACTACCAGCGACGCCGCGACACCCTCCGCGCCGTCCGTCGGCTCCCGACCAGCACGACGCGGCAACTCCCGCCGGGCACCGGCCGCGTCGACAGCGAGGTCCTGGCTCTGGGGTGGATCTGGACAAGGTTCACCCACGGCCCGATGCGCTCCAGCCCCTGGCCGGGCATCCCTGACCGCGACATCCACGCCTTCAACACCCGCATCGACCCCGAGACCCGACTGCTCCTGCACGAGGCCGGGCAACTCCTGCTCGCCGACACCGACCTGCTCACCATCCCCACCACAGACGCGACCTGGACAGGCGTCACCCGGAGGTACGGATGAACCCCTTCGAGCCGGACCACAAAGACCTGAGGACCCGGGCCGTCCGGATCCTCCAGGCCATGGGCGACAGACCAATCCCCGCCATGGATGCCACCTTCTACGCCCACTACGCCGAAGAACTTCGGATGATCGTCGAAGAGCTCCTTGACGACGGCGACCTCGGGCCCTCCTCCAGGATCTGCGTGTGGCTGGTCTGGAACTCCCAGGACGTCGTCGGCTCCTATTCGACCCAGCACGCCGCCCTCGAGGCACGCGCCTACCTTCAACACCAGCTCCTGTGCCAGCACGGCCCCGACGCCGACCTCCTCGAGTCCATCACCATCACCACGGCACACGTCCCAACCCAGTGCCTCGGCTCGCATCGGAGCCACCAGTGAGAGGAATCAGCCGCGAAGTCCTGGCCCGCGACGCGGCCTGGAGCCTCGCCGACGGCAGCTGCAAAGACCTCACCGTCGAATGGGCCCGCTGGGAGGCCACGTATGCCGCGTCGCTCACCCCCGCCGCCCGGCAGGCCGCACTCATGGAACCCAGCGCCCTATGCGCCGACTGCCCCATAGCCGTGGAGTGTGCGGACCTTGCCGGGCTGTCCGGATACACGGGCATCGCCGCCGCCCATGGCTACCGCAACGGGCGTCTCGACGGTGCCCGTGCCCGCACGACGAAACAACGGAGGACCGCATGAGCGCCTGGCAGCTCTACCCGAACGTCGTCTGGCTCCCAGACGGCGAGCACAACGTCATCCTGCTCGTCATGGGCCTGCCCGAACGTCAGGTCCTCGGCGCAACCGTCGTCCAAGATCCACGGGACGCAGCCACCCTGATGAGGCGCCTTCTCGACGCCCACGGGTGCCCAAGCACGCTGCGCTCCATCTGGGACCCGATGTTCGAGGACCTCAACGCCGCCGCTCGCGAAGCCGTCCGACAGGCCGGCTGCGCTGAGCCGACAGGCGGGCTCGAGACTGACGACTTCACCTGGGCACTCGAAACCGGCAACACCGTCACGGCAACTATCCGTGCCTCCGACATCGACACCGTCGAGGACGTCGCTCTCGCGCTGTGCGGCGACAGTCGATGACGGGTGACGTCCGTGACCCGTAGCCTGTTTATCGACGCCCACCCTTGCGAGGGAACGGGAAGTGACCCCCAGGATCTCCTGCCGGACGACAGGGCCTGGGGGTCCCGCACACCCCCCACCCAGCCGGTCATGACTGCCGCCTTGCCAGTCTCCGTGCCTCCCCAGGCCGGGGAGTCGATCGAGTCCTGGCTCGAACACCTCGCCGACGCCAACGGCCTCACCACCGCCCAGCTCCTCGCGGCCGCCGGCCGTGGAAGAGCTGGCACCCGGTACCTCACGCTCGCGCCGTCGCCCGAGACGATCGCTCGGCTCGCTTCGCTCGCGCGCATCGACGAGGACCGCGTGTATGCCGCGACCCTCGCCTCCTTCGACGGCACTGCGCTTAACCTGACCGGGCTCGACCCGACCGACCGGCACTCCTACCGGCAGGTCGCCGCCCGTGGCTGGACCCCCGCCCACGGCACCCAGATCTGCCCAGCCTGCCTCGCCGACACCGGCACCTGGAAGGTCGCGTGGCGGCTCCTCCTCGTCACCGCCTGCATTGACCACGGCATTGTCCTTGTCGCCGAGTGCCCGGGCTGTGGGCGGCCGTTCCGCGATCAACGCCACTCCCACCTCCGCAGCGTCGGCGCCACCCCCGTCTGCGGGAACCCGCTCGGGCAAGGACCCCTCAGGCAGTGTCAGCACGACCTCACCACCCTCCCCGCGCAGCCAGCCACGCCAGAGGTTCTTGGCACACAGGCGCGGGTCGATGCGGCCATTACCGGCGAGCCCGTAGTGGTCCTCGGGCAGCCAGTCAAGCCCGCGACATACCTGACCGATCTCCGGCACCTGACCAACCTCCTGCTCCACCTCGCCGGCCAGCCCGGCGCCGAGTCCCTCGCCCCCTGGGTCGCCGACCTCGCCGCCGTCGCCACAGACCGCACCGCGACCCGCGGACCCCGCTGGGGCATGCGCCCACCCGACGACCCCAAGCTCCGCGGCGAGGCATTGGCCGCTGCGGACGCGGTCCTGGCCGCCAGCGACCTCGACTCCGCTGCCAGCCGGTTGACGCCGTGGACTGTGCTCACGCCCACCACGAACGACGGCCCGCTCGGGTGGCTCGCGGACCGCACCGTCATGACCCCCACCCTCACCCGCCTCGTCATGGCCGCCCGCGCTCCGCACCGGCGCCTGTCCCACCACCTCGACACCCCCAAACCCGACGGAGCGCGCATGCCGATCAACCTGCTCGTCATCCCGCAAGTCATCCCGCACGAGCAGTACCTCGAACACCTCGACGGGGCCTTCAACTCCAGCGAAGCGACCATCCGCCTGTTCGCGTCACTGTCGCTGGCGCGGCTGCACCCGGACATCAAGTCCTGGGCCGCGGCCGCCGAAGCGCTGGGCATGCCCGGCCCGATGGG
>JAOATP010000120.1 GCA_030158185.1 Propionicimonas sp. | reverse complement strand
GTCGGTCTTGACGGCCAGGTCCGCCGGGTGATCCGGCACGAGTACGACCGGATCCCGACGGCGACAGAGGTGATCAGCATCACCGCTGCGGTGATCTCGGGCATGCAGGTCGAACTGGACTCCCTTGTCGTGGCCGGCATCGGCGTGGCCGTCCCCGGCCAGGTCCGGACCGACGACGGGGTCGTCCGCAACGCCCCCCACCTCGGCTGGCGCGACGAGCCCCTTGCCGAACCGCTGGCTGCGGCGACCGGCTACCCGGTACAGGTGGCCAACGACGCGGCCCTCGGCGCGCTTGCCGAACACGAGTTCGGCGCGGGCCGCGGCAAGGACCACCTCATCTACCTCAACGGCGGGGCCTCCGGCATCGGCGGCGGGGTGATCTCCGCCGGCATTCCACTGGGTGGCACCTCCGGCTACGCCGGCGAGTTCGGCCACGTCCGGGTGTCCGGCTCCGGTCTCCTCGACTCCGCCGGCATCGAAGGCACGCTGGAGGCCGAGGTGACACGCGCGGAACTGCTCGAGGCGCTCGGCCTGACGAGGGCGGAACCGGGGCAATTCGAGGAAGCGCTGCTCGCCGACCGGTCCGCGCGCGTGGCAGCCGTCGTGGAGCGTCAGCTCGGGCACCTCGGCACGGCGCTTGCCGGCGCGATCAACCTGCTCAATCCCCAGGTGGTGGCCCTCGGCGGCTTCCTCGCCGCACTGCACGCCTACGACCCGGACCGGCTCACGCGGGTCGTGGCCGCCTCCACCCTTGCGCCGTCCCTCGAGGGGGTGCGCATCACCGCAGCAGAGCTGGGCGCGAACCTGCTGATGGTGGGTGCTGCCGGCCTCGCCGTCCGGCCGTTGTTGGCCGACCCGGCGTGGATCAGTCGCTGACCCGAAAGAGGCCGCGCGCTCAGTAGGTGATCACCTGTTCGCTGGAATGACCGTGCAGCCGGCGGGCGGCCTCGGCGAGCGAGCCGCTCAGGGACGGGTAGACGGTGAACGTCTCCGCCAGCTGGTCCACGGTCAGCTTGTTGCGGACGGCCAGCGCCAGCGGGTGGATCAACTCGGACGCGGACGGCGCCACGACCACCCCGCCGACGATGATGCCGGTGGTGGGCAGGCAGAAGATCTTGACGAAGCCGTCCTTGAGGGCCTGCATCTTCGCCCGGGCGTTGCCGCGCAACGGCAGCATCATGCTGAGCCCACGCACCACCCCGGTGTCGATGTCGGTCTGGCTGCAGCCGACGGTCGCGATCTCCGGCGATGTGAAGACGTTCGCGGACACCGTGCGCAGGTCCAGCGGAGCGACGGAGTCGCCGAGGGAGTGCCACATCGCGATCCGTCCCTGCATCGCAGCGACGCTGGCCAGCGCGTTGACGCCGGTGCAGTCGCCGGCGGCGTAGACGCCACGGGCGGTCGTGCGCGAGACCCGGTCGACGACGACGTGCCCCGACTCCGACACCTGCACCCCCGCCTCCTCAAGGCCGAGGCCTGCGGTGTTCGGGATGGCGCCGACAGCCATCAGGCAGTGCGAGCCGACCACTTCGCGGCCGTCGGCGAGCCTGACAACGACCTCGTCCCCGCGGCGCTCTGCTGCGATCGCGCGGGCACCGTTGATGACGGTCATGCCGCTGTCCTCGAAGACCTGCTGGATCACGCGCGCCGCGTCGTCGTCCTGACCGGGCAGCACCTGGTGGCGTGAGGAGACCAGCGTGACCTGCACCCCGAGCGCCTGGTAGGCGCTGGCGAACTCCGCGCCGGTGACGCCCGAGCCCACGATGACGAGGTGCTCCGGCACCCTGTCGAGGTCGTAGATCTGCGTCCAGGTGAAGATCCGCTCGCCGTCCGGCCTGGCCGTTGCCAGCTCGCGGGGGTGCGCGCCGGTGGCCAGCAGCACGATGTCGGCGTTGACCGTCTCCTCGCCGTCGGCCGTCGTTGCGATCACGCGCTGGGCACCGTCGAGGCGTCCGGCGCCGTTGATGATGCGGATCCCGTCACCCAGGAGGCGCTCGGCGATGTCGCCCGACTGCGCCTGCGCGAGGCTGCGGATCCGGGCGTGCACCTTACCGAGGTCGACCCCCACGACGTCGGCCAGCAACTGGTCCCCCGCGCCGAGGCGCAGCCCGACCTCTTCTGCGTTGCGGATCCTTGTCATCACCTCTGCGGCTGCGATCAGGGTCTTGGACGGCACCACATCGGTCAGCACCGCCGAACCGCCGAGGCCGCGGCGCTCCACAAGGGTCACCTGGCCACCGAGCTGCCTTGCCACAAGGGCCGCCTCGTAGCCGCCGGGGCCGCCACCGATGATCACAACGTCCGTCACGGTGGGATTCTCGCATGCCCTGCCGCCAGCCCGGCGGCAATGGTCTCGTCATGGGAAGCCCTATCCTCAAACCGTGCTGCGCGCCGTCCTCCTGCCCGCCCTCGCCGTCGCCGGGGTGATCATCAGCGTCGCAATGGTGGTGATCGGCTACCCCGAGGCGAACGGCGTCCAGACCGTGCTGCTGGAGTTGTCGTCGCTGCCGCTGTCGTTCGCCGTCGCCGTCGGCATCGTTATCCTCGATCGCCGGGCCGTCCGGCCGCTCGGACGGCGGACGCAGGTCGTGCTGCTCACCGGTCTCGCGTTCATCGCACTCGGCCTGCTGATGATGATGTGGGCCTATCTCCCCGGTCCGCGCGAGTTGGTCCACGTCGGTCAGGCGCTGGTCTGGATCGGCCTGTTCGCCGGCCTGCTGGTGACGATCCGGCGGCTCCCGCGGCGTCCGTTCACGAGCTATCACGTGATCGAGCGTGACGACGAGGACGAGGACGTCGAGGATCCCGCTGACCCGGGGCAGACACCCTCGTTATAGTCATCGGGTGAGCGCCGAGACCGATCCCAAGACCCTGGCCGAACAGGCCGCCAAAACCATCCTTGACCGCTTCGGCGTCGCGTCGATCGACGTCGCCCTCGTGCTGGGCTCCGGCTGGTCCGGCGCCGCGTCCGGGCTGGGCGAGGCGATCGGCGAGTGCGAGCTGGCCGACCTGCCAGGTTTCGCCAAGCCGGTCGTCGTCGGCCACGGCGGGCAGCTGGTGCTGATCCGTACCGGCACCGGGCGCACGGCTGCACTCTTCACCGGACGCACCCACTTCTACGAGGGACGCGGCGTCGCGCCCGTCGTCCACGGCGTGCGCACGGCGGCCGCAGCCGGCGCGAAGACCGTCGTCTTGACCAACGGGTGCGGCGGGCTGAACCCGGCCTGGGGGCCCGGCACACCGGTCCTGATCCGCGACCACATCAACCTGACCTCGGCCACCCCGCTGGAGGGCGCCACCTTCATCGACCTCACCGACGCCTACGCGCCGCGCCTGCGCGCGCTGGCCCGCGAGGTCGACCCCACCCTCGACGAGGGCGTCTACGTCCAGTTCCGCGGGCCGCAGTACGAGACCCCGGCAGAGGTGCTGATGGCAAAGGCCATCGGTGGCGACCTTGTGGGCATGTCGACGACGCTCGAGACCATCGCAGCGCGCGAGGCGGGCATGGACGTGCTGGGCATCTCGCTGGTGACGAACGCCGCGGCGGGCATCTCCCCCACGCCACTCGAACACGCAGAGGTGATCGCCGCGGGCAAGGCGGCAGCGCCCCGCCTGCGCGGGCTCCTCGCCGGACTGCTCGAACGCCTCTGAGCCGCCGGCCATGATCGAAGAGAACCTGCGTGCGCAGCTCATCGCCTGGCGCGATTCCGATCCCGACCAGGCCACTGCCGCAGCCCTGGACGACCTGCTCGCCCGAGCCGACGACGGCGACGCTGCAGCAGAGGCCGAACTCGTCGACGCCTTCGCCGGACCGCTGACCTTCGGCACCGCGGGCCTGCGCGGCGCGCTCGGCCCTGGTCCTGCGCGGATGAACCGGGTGGTTGTCAGCCAGGCGGCCGCAGGTCTCGCCGCCTACCTCGTCGACCGCGGGTTCGCCGGCGAGCGGGTCGTCGTCGGCTACGACGCCCGCTACAACTCCGACGTGTTCGCCACCGACACGGCGGAGATCCTCGCCGGGGCAGGGCTGCTGCCGCTGCTGTGCTCCCGCGCCCTCCCCACTCCGGTTGTCGCGTTCGCCATCCGGCATTTCGCCTGCGTGGCAGGCGTCGTCGTGACCGCGTCCCACAACCCGCCGCAGGACAACGGCTACAAGGTCTACCTCGG
>JAOATP010000119.1 GCA_030158185.1 Propionicimonas sp. | reverse complement strand
CAGCTCGGTCAGATCGACTGGCCGCAGTTGTCCAGGGCGAACTGGTTCAGGCGGTTGAGCTGGCCGGACATCATCATCCCGTCGATCAGCGAGGACGCGATCGCGCTCAACGGGTCCTTCAGCGCGTCCTTGGCGGCCTTCAGCTGGTCGTCGTAGTCCTGAGCGACGATCTCGGCGTCGGTGCGGATCTCGTTCGGGGCTACGATCGCCAACTTGCGGAGGTAGGTGCGCAGCTCGCCGAGCGCCTGGATGGAGGCACCCAGGCCGCTGAGCGCCTGGACCAGGCCGTCGCTGGACGCGTTGCCGGCGTCGACGGTGGCGTTGAACTGAGCGAGGATGCGGGCCTGCTCGGACTTCATCGTGGCGCAGAACGCCGCCGTCGACCGCTCGGGTTCGTCGGAGCAGGCGGCGACACCCAAGCCGAGCAGCGCGGCCACCGTGGTGATGCCCGCAAGGCGGGCGGTGCGGCCCACTCGTGGGCGTGCCGCGTCGAGGGTGGGCGGTGGCAGCGTGCCGGGTGTGCGCGGCAGGTCGCCGGACTCGGCGCTGCCAGTGTCGTCGTCGCCCACCGGGTCGGTGTGCCGGCGCAGGGCGATCACTCCCAGGAGGATGAAGGCGATGCCGGCCAGCAGCACCCAGACCGAGGTCCACATGCGGGACCGCACGGCACGCGTGCAATCGGTGTTGACAGCGCTGGCCAGCGTCGCGAGCACGCCGTCGAACCCAGGCGGGTCGTGGGGGTTGACCACCGAGCCGCACGACAGCTCGGCGGTCTGCGCCGCGGGTGGGAGCAGGTTGCGCAGCGGGCCGGGCAGGATTGACGATGGCAAGATGGTGACGGGCGTGACCGCCAGCGCGATCCCGGCGATCACCATCGCACAGCCACCGGCCACGGCGACACGGTTCCAGCGAATCATGACGGTGCTCCCTCTGCGGTCGTGGCGGCCGGTGCCGTCGGCGGAGTGGCTGATGCTGCAGCCTGAACCGGCTGGCGGCTGAAGTCCCAGGGCCGCGCGCGCACCAGGTTCGTGCCAGTGGCCACGTCGTGCCAGGCGCGGGCCGAGTCGTGGGCGAACATCGACACCGCCGAGACCAC
>JAOATP010000118.1 GCA_030158185.1 Propionicimonas sp. | reverse complement strand
GGTGGGAACGGCCGACATGTTGCTCAAGTCGACCACCTTGATGTTCCAATCGGCCGGGGGACGGTTGGTGCCGCCGACGATGATCGACTGCTCCTTGCCCAGCTCCACCAGGCGGCGCAGCACCTGGGACTGGTCATCGTCGCTGGTCACGTCGTCGAGTCGGCCGACGACGAGCAGGGGCGGGCGCCCGATGTTGGCCAGGGAGATCTTCAACAGCAGCTGTTGCACCACTGGCAGGTTCTCGACGAAGTCGCCGAGCTGCGGCAGCGGCACGTCACCGAACGTCTCGGCGCACACCGCTTCGACGGCGGCGTCGTCCGCCTTGGGCACCCACTTGAAGAAGGGCGAGTTCCAGCGCAGGTACTCGGTGACGATGCTGCGCACCGTCACCGCCGGATCGATCTCGTCGATCTCGTCCAGACAACAGACCGCCGAGTCCTTGAACGTGGCCCGCGGATCGTTGGTGGAACCCATGATCGTCAGGGTGCCGGCGGACAGGTGCATCCGGCCGCTCAGCGCCAACAGCAGGGCGGTGCGCGGCACGCTGGCCGGCGCAAGCAGCATCGTCACGCCGCCCGCCTCCAGGTCGAGGTCGAGCGGGCCGAAAATGTGGCCCCGCTCCTCGGTCAGCGTGATCTGTGTGGCGGTAACCAGTGGGGTGGGCCCCGTGGCGGGGCCGTCGTCCACGGTCGCTTCCTCGGCGTCCACGCTGTTGCCCTTCTTGCTGCTTTCAGGATCGTTCATGCTGTGCGCGCTCGGCTCAGACGGCCATGCCGGCCAGCAGCGCCTGGGTGCCGTCGCCGCCCATCACGTCCAGCTGGCTGGTCAGCATCGCGCGGGGCTCGTTGGCCTCGGCGAGGGCCGTCAGGTCGAACGACGTCCAGTTGAAGGCGTCGTAGGAGCGGAAGAAGAACTGCCCCCGGCTGAGGTCGGCCATGTTGGTCCACACGGTGTACTCGGTGGGCGGACCGGCGTTGCCGCTGTCGATCCCCTGAAACTTCATGCCCTCGCCGCCACCGGTCGCCGGGCTGGTCGACAGGCCGCGGGGCCGGTCGAAGTTGTTCATGATGCGCGACAGGTTGTGCATCGCCTTGTC
>JAOATP010000117.1 GCA_030158185.1 Propionicimonas sp. | reverse complement strand
GACGGATCGAGGCGCTTGATCTGCTGCTTCACAGCCGACATGTTCAGCCACTCGTCGTCTGCCGACTTGTCGTGACCGAGTTCGAGGGCGCGGCGCAGCAGTTTGGTTGCAGCCCTTGGCGAAAGCTTGGCCGCCGGCTCATCGCTGTCAGCACCGTGTTCCTCCGGGGCGGCGACGGGCTCCACGGCCACCGGCTGCGCAGTCGCGGTCTTCGTCGCCTTCTTCACAGGGGCCTGCCTGCGGGCCGGTGCGGACGCCGTCTTCGTTGGCGCCTTGTTGACAGCGGCCCTGGCCGGCGCGTGCTGCGGCACGTCGACAGCTTCCGCCTCCTCTTCATCGATCCAGATTCCGGGCAGGTCGTCGTACAGGCTGAACTCGTTGCACGCGGCGGGCAGCGACTTGCTCGTGGCACCCGCGACCCCGACGGCGACGATGTAGCGGCCCAGCCGCTTCACCCGCTGGGCGAGCGCGACGTAGTCGGAGTCGCCGGCAACCAGCACGACGTGCGTCACATCGCTGAGCCGGAACATGTCCTCAACGACGTCGATGGCGAGCCGGATGTCGGCCCCGTTCTTCGTGGCGGAGAGCGGGAACATCTGGGTCAGGTCGATCGCGCGGTCGATCAGCTGCCGGCGGTACCCGGCGTTCACCGGCTGCGACCAGTCGGCATAGGCGCGGCTGATCACCACCGTCCCGAATGACGACGCGTAGTCGAGGATGGCGCCGATGTCGACCGTGGCACTGACGATCCGCTCGACCACCTCGGGATCGGCGGAAGGGCTGTCGATGACGACGTTGCGGACGCGGTCGGACTGGAAGGCACCCCGCCCGTACAGCTGGTTGTACAGCGAGATCACGATGTTGTCGAAGTCGATGTAGACCGCCACCCGGTTGTCGCCGACTTCAGCCATTCGCGCTCCTCGTCCCTGGCGGCACGCGCCGCTCCCCCAGTGTCGTCCGCTGGTCGCGGGCGGGCAAACGGACCTGGGAGGTTCGTCTGCGCAGCGCCGTTGCAGAGCGCGACGAAGGCCCAGCACGCCGCCTCGACACCACCTTCGCTCGTACGTTCGATAACTGTCGGTGGTGGGTGTTTGACTTGTTCCATGGCA
>JAOATP010000116.1 GCA_030158185.1 Propionicimonas sp. | reverse complement strand
TCCCGACCGGGGGTACGCCACGACGGTCGTGCGACAAATGGAGGACTGCCTCGGCTGGCGATGGACGCCGGCGCCAAGATCCTCGTCAACGCCGGTGGGCTCAACCCGGCCGTGCTGGCGGACCGGCTGCGTGAGCTGTCGAAACGTCTCGGGGTCACTGCCGAGAACGCCCACGTCGAGGGCGACGACCTATTGGGTCGGGCCGACGATCTGGGGTACGGGTCCCCGGTCGCTGTCAACGCCTACCTGGGGCGTTTTGAATCGCGACGGCGCTCAACGCGGGACCCGACGTGGTGGTGACCGAATGGGTGACCGATGCCTCGTTGGTGGTCGGGCCCGTCATGGCGCCTTCGGCTGGTCGATCGACGATCTCGACGCGCTGGGTCAGACGTTGCGGGCATCGCAACCTCCGCGGTCCGCGACGGCGACCACCACCTGGTCAAGGGGGCGAAGACGTTCATCACCTCCGGGGTGCTCCGACTACGTCACCGCGGCGGTGCGCACCGGCGGCGCTGGGGCACGCGGCATCTCACTCCTGGTCATCGACACCGATACCGACGGGGCCGACCTCGACGCCGAGCAGGCCACCGCGGTAAGTGGGGGCGGCCCCAAGTACGTCGAGCGGCATCGCAGTTGGGGCAAGCTGCCGGTGCGCGAACGCATTGAGTTGTTGTTGGACGAGGACTCGCCGTTCCTTGAGCTGTCGGCGCTGGCCGCCCGGGGCAGCGACTTCGCCGTCGGCGCCAGCGTGGCGACCGGCATCGGCACGTGGCCGACGGCGGCACCCTCGATGACGACCCGCCGTCGACCGCCGGGCATGCGATTGAGGTGCGACTGTACGCGGAGGATCCGGCCGAGAAGTACCAGCCCCAAAGCGGCACGCTGCATCGTGTTGCCGTGCCGGGTGTGGCCACCGAATTCAAGTTGCCGCCCGGCTTCGACGTCGCCGGCAGCTCGGGCATCCGCCTCGACTGCGGCGTTGAGGACGGCTCGGTCGTCGGTACCCACTACGACCCGATGCTGGCCAAGGTGATCGCCTGGGCCCCCACCCGTATCGAGGCCACCCGCCGCCTGGCTGCGGCGCTCCGCAACGCCGCCATTCACGGCGTC
>JAOATP010000115.1 GCA_030158185.1 Propionicimonas sp. | reverse complement strand
GCCTCGACCGACGGCGGCCACGACGGGGACGCCGCACAGGCGCTGGCGTGGCTGCTGGTGCCGGGGGCGTCGTTTCTGGCCCGTCAGCTGCGGACCCTGTCCCGCGCCATCGACCACATGGTCGCCGCCGAACTGTGGATCTTGGTGTGCACGTTCCCGCTGCACCGTCGGAAGGTCATCCGCAACCTGATGTGGGACTTGCGCGCCAACGTACTGGCGGCTTGCGAGGCCCCGGCGACCCTGCAGCGCAAGGACCCCACCTGGTACGCGTCCGTCGCTTCCCTCGACAGCGACCTGATGGCCGCGATCCCTGTCGAGCACGACCCGTCCGCGTTGGAGGAGTTGGCCGGCGTCCTGAACTGGGCGTGCGATCACCGGGTCATCGCCGCCGAGGACCGCCAGCTCGTGCTCCTGCTCGTTGAAGCGTCCCAGGACCTGCGACTGCGCCAGACCCCCAGCCACGGGCTGCTCGGCAACGAAGCGACCGCCACGGTGGCCGCGCTGCTGGGAGTGTGCGAGCGCACCGTGCGTCGTCGGGCTCGCCGCACCATCCGGGCACTGACCGACGCGGCCCCCGCGTACACCCGTGTCGCCTGAACCTTTCGCGATTCGCTGCGGTCGGGGTGTCCGTGAACGGCGTCCCGACCTACTTCTGGAGGGTGAGGTGAATGCGCACATGACCAAAGACCTGAGGGCGTCGGCCCGGCTGTTCGACGTCGCCAACACCGACGATGAGGTGATCGACGTCCTGGAGCGGCTGCTCGACACGCTGAAGCAGGGCCGGCAGGCGAAGACCGACTTGGCCGGTCTGCCACCGGCTGACCTTCGCGCGGTCTTGATGTTCCGTGCCAACCGTCAGGCGTCCCGGTGACCGCCCAGGCGATGCGTCCGGTCGGGGTGGACGAGCTTCGTCGCGCCTGGCTCGCGGTGCAGGCCGGAGACTTTCGCCGCTCTCATCCTAAGCAGCGGGCCGTCACTCCGGCCGCGACCGCGGCAGCTGTGGAGTGGGCGCCGGCGTCCGACGAGCTCGTCATCCCGGTCATGGGTGCGGCCGGTTCGTGCGGGGCCACCACGGTCGCTCTCGCCTTGGCGACCGCGGTCAACGGCCGAGCCCGAGT
>JAOATP010000114.1 GCA_030158185.1 Propionicimonas sp. | reverse complement strand
CCGCCGACGCCATCCGCGACCTGCTCGCAGGGCTGCACCGCATGGGGGCCACCGCGACCTGGCGCTGCCTGATCACCGACGACACCCCCGGCTCACCCACCCACGGCACCATCCTGGGCATCGGCAAGGCACCCCACGCCCTGGTCCGCACCGCCACCGGCCTACTCCGCGAACTCGTCCAAGCCCGCGAGCAGTGCTGCACCTTCCCCGGCTGCCGACGCCGCGCCATCACCTGCGAAGTCGACCACCGCACCCCACACGCCGAGGGCGGCCCGACGTGCGAGTGCAACCTGCACCCCCTGTGCAAACACCACCACCGGCTCCGCGACCGAGGCTTCACCCCGACCCTGATCGACCCCGGCACCGGACTACCCATCACCCAATGGGTCACCCCCACCGGACGAGTCATCCGGACCGAGAGCGAACACCCACCCTTCTGAGCATCTGGCGCCCGAGAGATCTCGACAGGCCCGTGCACAGCCTCGGTGACATGGTGGCAGTAAGTGATGTTGGAGCGAAGACGGGCGGCTTGCGTCGATGAAGGTTGCAGTGCTGGGAGCGGGCGGCGGAGGGTTGGCTGTCGCCTACGAGTGGGCAGCCCGCGGACACCAGGTCTCGCTGTACGCCCAGGGTGCCCACGACCATCATCTGGCGCCCGTCCGCGAACGCGGCGGCATCCAGGCCGAAGGCCTGCTCGAGGGGTTCGTGCCGCTGCACGCGGTCACCACCGACATCGCCGAGGCGCTGGACGGCGTCGAGCTCGTCTTCGTCGTCGGTCCCGCCTATGCGACCGAGCCGTTCGGAGCCGACACCCGTGGTCACCTACGACCCGGCATGACCGTCGTGGTCTGCCCCAGCTCGTGCGTCGGCAGTCTCGCCTTCAAACACGCCGCAGGCCTGGACCTCGGCGACGAGAGCGTCCTGGTCGGCGAGACCAGCACACTGCCGTACGCCGCGCGGGCGTCGATGCACGCCAGTGTGCAGATCTTCCACCGGTTCGACACCGGGTTGTCGGCCGCCGCTGCGCCGCGCGCCGGTACCCCGCGGCTGGTCGAGGTCCTGCGGCAGGTGTACCCGCACACGGAGGAGGCCTCGGGGATCTTCCAGACCACGCTGCAGAACGGCAAC
>JAOATP010000113.1 GCA_030158185.1 Propionicimonas sp. | reverse complement strand
TCATGGCACGCGCAGACCCACGGCACCACGCACCCGTTCGGCCCGGTTCCCTAGGGGCTACCCGGGTCCGGGTGCCCGGGTCGCCAGGTCGAGGAGTTCGAGAACGTGCTGGTACTGCTGGCCGGTGGCACGCGTCATGCCGAGCTCGCACGTGCGGTTGCACGAGGCGTAGGCGTCGAAGGGCCCGGCCTGCGCGATCTGCGCGGACTGCACCTGCGTGGCAGAGGCCGTCAGCTCCGGGTGCAGCAGCCCGCGGTCCCCCGCGAAGCCACAGCAGCCCCACGAGTCGGGCACGAACACCTCGTCCGCGACGGCGCGCGCCACGGTCATCAGCGCCGGGTCGAGGCCCAGCTGGGTCGACGAGCAGGTCGGGTGCAGCGCCAGCCTCTGGAGCCGGGGCTGCGTCCTCGGCAGCTCCGGCAGCAGCTCGGCCGCCACGTACGCCACTGCGTCCACGACCCGGATGCCGGCGTACCGGGCATCCGTCTCGGCGGCGTGGGAGAGCGTGGTCACCAGGCCCTCGGTGCACGAGGCCGCGTCACTGACCACGTCCAGCTCACCACCACGCGTGGCCTCCCACAGGGATGCCGCCACCCGCTGCTCCATGGCCTGCGCGCCCTCGAGCATGCCCTTGGAGCGCCACGGGGTGCCACAGCACAGGCCGGGAAGGTTTCCCGGCGCCACGAGAACGACACCAGCACGTCGGCACAGGGACAGGAAGGCGCCCCGCACTCCGGGGCCGGCGTCGGTGGGGCCGAAGAGGGTTCCCACACATGCCGAGAAGTACACGGCCTCGCGCGGGCCCTCCCCCCGCTCGCTCACCGCGGGTGCCCAGGGAGCCCGTCCCTCCGGCCGCTGTCGTCCGCCACCGGGCAGCTCCGGGGACCACAACGGCACCACATCGTCGTCACCCGCCCTGCGCACGAGAGCGTTCGGGACGAGCACCACGGGATCCGGCAGCACTCGCGCCATCGTCAGCGCCGCCGAGGCCACCCGTGTCGTGGCGCCCCAGTGTCCGGCCGCCAGGCGCCAGCCACGGCTCGCCATCGGGCCCACCGCCTCTGCCCGCAGCCGCTTGGTGAGGTCACCGGTGTTGATGTCGACGGGGCAGGCGGTCTGGCACATGCCGTCCACCG
>JAOATP010000112.1 GCA_030158185.1 Propionicimonas sp. | reverse complement strand
GCTCTGATCTCCCCCAAGCCCGTCCGCTCGGCTGCTCGGGATAGCAGCAACGCCGTGACGACTTTGCCCCACTCCTCAGGAGGGCCGGCTGGTTCACGCCGAGGGCGTCCGCGCTCTCGAGCTGGGTTGAACGGTCACGGTCAGGCCTTCAGCGCGAGCACCCGACGCAGCCGCGCGAGATCCTGATGCTGGCGCGCGGCCGGGCAACCCCTAGCCAAACTCGAGTCAAGCTCTCGGTGGTCAAGCCTTGTGGCCAACGCACGGGAGGTGGGTGCGTCCGATCTTGTCAGTGACCCGTCCTAGGCTTGGCGCGCGAGAGGAGCTTTGCATGGACCATGACGACATCGAGTCGCTGCGCCAGCGGCATCCAGCCTGGCGGTTGTTGCGGGCAGGCAATGCGCCGCTGGTCCTCTCCTTCCTGGGTAGCTACTTCGTGCAGGACAACCGTGGCGCTGTGCCGGTTGGCGAGCTGACGGCGGCCCTCGACGACCACCTGTACGTGCTGAACCGCATGACCGACGGAGATGCCCGCTACCCGAAGCAACCTCGCGACTACCTGGATGACTGGGCAGCTGCCGAGGCCGCCTTCCTCCGGCGGTTCTACCCCGTGGGCGACGACCAGGTGCACTACGAGGTGACGCCGGCGTTCGAGAAGGCCTACGCGTGGGTGCAGTCGCTGGTGGGGCGTCCGTTCGTTGGTACGGAGTCGCGCCTGCACACGGTGGTCGACCTGCTCCGCCAGATCGTGCACGGCACCGAGGCCAACCCGCAGGTGCGCCTGACCGAACTGCTCCGCCGCCGTGCCGAGATCGACGAAGAGATCGCTGCGGTCGAGGCCGGCAAGGTGGCACTGCTCGATCACGCCGGCGTCCGGGACCGATACCAGCAGCTCGCAGCCACGGCACGCGAGTTGCTCTCCGACTTCCGGGAGGTGGAGGAGAACTTCCGCCTGCTCGACCGGGCCGCGCGGGCGAAGATCGCGGCGTGGAGCGGGTCGAAGGGGGAGCTGCTGGCCGAGTTGGTCGGCTCGCGCTCCGACATCGCCGGATCCGACCAGGGCCGGACATTCCAGGCGTTCTACGACTTCCTGCTCTCCGACGCGCGGCAGGACGAGCTGGCAGAGCTGCTGCGCAGGGCGTCCGACGTGGACTCCGTCGTGGCCGACCGACGGCTGCGCACGGTGCACCACGACTGGTCGGAGGCTGCCGAGCGTGCCCAGCGCACCGTGCGGCAGGTCTCTGAGCAACTGCGCCGCTTTCTCGACGACCAGGTCTGGCTGGAGAACCGCCGGGTGTTCGACCTCGTGCGCGCGGTCGAGGCAGCCGCGCTGGAGGTCCGCCACCAGCACCCGGCGTTCGGCCTCGAGGTAGACCAGCCGGGGATCGCCATCTCCCTGCCCTTCGACCGACCGCTGTACCAGCCCCCGCTCGCCAGCAACGTCGACAGCCTCATCCCCCCGGCCGCGGAAGAGGACCTGCCCGGCGCCCTCCTGTTGACGCAGACCTTCGTCGATGCGGCGCGGCTGGCCGGTCAGGTCCGCTCGTTGCTCCCGCCGCGCTCCTCCGCGCTGCTGGAGGACATCATCGAGCTGTATCCCGTCGAGCAGGGGGCGGCCGAGCTCGTCGGCTATCTCGCCCTCGACGACGAGGAACTGACGGTCGAGCTGGACGAATTCGCTGAGTCCGTGGTCGAGTACCCCGACCCGGCCGATCCCGACCGGACGCGGCGGGCCCGGCTCCCCAGGGCGACGGTGAGGAGAGCATGACCGACGGGCACGCAGTGGGGTCCGCGATTATCAGGCTGATGCAGGGCGTGGTCTACCGGGAGGCCGACGAGGATTCGTGGCTGACGCTCGAACGGTCCGGCGGCAGCGTGCGCGACCACTTCGCCGCGATCGGGGTCGACGTGGTCGTCGACGACGCGGAGGGGTACGCCTACCTGCGGTCCCGGTCCGACGTCGAGGGAGAGGAGCGGTTGCCGCGCCTCGTCTACCGGCGTTCGCTGACCTACAACCTCAGCCTGCTCCTGGTGCTGCTGCGCAAGCGGCTCCTGGAGTTCGAGACGTCGGGGGCCGAGGGGCGCCTGGTGTTGTCCACGACCCAGATGGTCGACCTGCTGCGCACGTTCCAGGCAGAGTCGTCGAACGAGGCCCGCATCGTCGACCAGGCCCAGCGCACGATCAAGGCGGCGGCCGAGCTCGGGTTCCTGCGTGAGTTGCGGGGGGAGCCCGACCACTACGAGGTACGGCGCATCATCAAGGCGTACGTCGACGCCGAGACGCTGAACGATTTCGCCGCCAAGCTGAAGCAGTACGCGGGGGAGAGGCGCGCCGATGGTTGACACGTTGTTCTCCCGGGTCGAGCTCGGCCATGGCACCCGGGTGGGGCACCGGTTGAGCCACCTGGAGGTCTTCAACTGGGGAACGTTCGACCGGCACGTGTGGCGGTTCACCCTCGGCAGTGAGACGTCGCTGCTGACCGGCGACATCGGATCGGGGAAGTCCACGCTGGTGGACGCGCTCACCACGCTGCTCATGCCGGCCCACAAGATCGCCTACAACAAGGCCGCGGGCGCGGACGTCCGCGAGCGCACCCTGCGTACGTACGTCGAGGGCCACTACAAGTCGGAACGCCTGGAGTCGTCGGGTGCCTCGCGCCCCATCGGCCTGCGCAGCGAGGCGGGCAAGCACTACAGCGTGCTGGTCGGCGTCTTCCGCAACGAGGGCTACGACGAGACCGTCACGCTGGCCCAGGTTTTCCAGCAACGCGACAGTGCCGGCCAGCCCTACCGCTTCTACGTGACCTCGCCCCGCGCGCTCTCGATCGCGGCGGACTTCGCCGATTTCGGCAGCGACCTGCGCGACCTGCGCCGCCGGCTCCGGGCCTCAGGGGCGGAGGTCTTTGACGAGTTCCCGAAGTACTCGGTCTCGTTGCGTCGTCTGCTCGGCATCAAGTCGGAGCAGGCCCTGGAGCTGTTCCACCAGACGGTGTCGATGAAGTCGGTCGGCAACCTCAACGACTTCGTGCGCGACCACATGCTGGAGCCGTCGGACGCTGCCGAGCGGGTGCGCGGCATCATCGCCCACTTCGAGGACCTCACCAAGGCGCATGACGCGGTCAAGCGCGCCCGCGAGCAACTGGAGGCGTTGGGGCCCATCCGCGCCACCGCGACCCGCTACGACGCGGCTCTCGCCACCCGCGACGGCGTGGAGCGGGAACGCGGCGCGCTCGCCCCCTTCATCGCCGACCTACGCCGTGGGCTGCTCTTCAGCGAGATCGCCCAGCTGGACGCCGAGGCCGACCGCCTGCTGGCCGACCAGACGCAGGCCCAAGGCGCCAAGAGCCGACTGGCCGACGGCCGGGACGCCCTGATCGAGGAGCGCGCCCGCGCCGGGGGCGACCGGCTGGGCGAGTTGGAGCGTGAGGCGCGGGAGGCCCGCGAGCAGGCCGCCTCCCGCGCGGAGCATCGCGCGGCGTTCCAGGCGGCCGTCTCCGCCGCGGGTCTCCAGGGCGTGACGGACTCCGCGGGTTTCGCCGCGCTGCGGCCACGCGTTCCGCAGGAGCGCGGGACCCTCGCCGCGATGAAGCGGCGCCACGACGAGGAGTTCGCCGATGCGATCGGGCAGGTGAAGGATCTCCGGCGCCAGGGCGCCGCTGTCGCCGATGAGCTCACCAGCCTGGCCGCGCGCACCACGAACCTCCCGCCCGAGCAGGTCGACCTGCGGCAGCAGCTGTGTCGGGATCTTGGCATCGCCCCGGACGCGCTGCCCTTCGCGGGCGAGCTCATCGACGTCCGCGACGACCAGGCGCCTTGGCGCGGCGCCGCGGAACGGGCCTTGCGGGGTTTCGCCTTGTCGCTGCTGGTTCCCCAGGTTCACTACGCGGCCGTCACCGGCTGGGTGAACGGACGCCGGCTGTCCTCGGCAACCACCCGCGACGGCCGGGCGGTGGGCGTCCGGCTCGTGTTCGAGCGGGTGGCAGCCCGCCGCGTCCCGCTGCAGCGCGAGCGGCCGGAGGGGCTCGTGCTGGCCGACTGCCTCGAGGCCAAGGAGGGGGAGTTCCGCGAGTACCTGCTCGACGAGCTGACCCGACGCGCGGACTTCCGCTGCGTCGACACCCTGGCCGAGTTCCGGGCGGAGCGGCGGGCGGTGACCCGCGAGGGACAGCTCCGTTCGGGCGAGCGGCACGAGAAGGACGACCGCCACCGGGTCGATGACCCACGCCGCTGGGTTCTGGGGTGGGTCAACGAGCGCAAGGTGGCCGCACTTGAGGCTGAGTTGGCCGAGCTCGAGCGGTCGGTGGCGGCGGCCGAGCGTGACCGGGACGGCATCGATGCAACCCGGCAGGCGGTCCAGCGGAAGCTCGACGCGATGATCCGACT
>JAOATP010000111.1:2638-4386 GCA_030158185.1 Propionicimonas sp. | reverse complement strand
GGCGTCGCCTTCGAGTACCGCTCGAAGCACCCGGACGCCAAGTGGCGCAACGCCTTCGACTGGATGGCATCGATCGGCTCGTTCCTGGTGACGCTGGTCTTCGGAGTCGGGTTCGCCAACTTCATCATCGGCCTGCCGGTGGCCACCGCACCCGGCAACGCATCGCTGTTCGTGGTGACGCCGTTCCCGTACTTCTGGCAGCTGTTCAGCTGGTTCGGCCTGCTCGGCGGTGTGTGCCTCGTCGCGCTGTTCCTGTTCCACGGCCTGCTGTTCCTCGCACTGAAGACCAAGGGTGAGATCCACGACCGCGCGGTCGCCTGGGCCAGCAAGATCGGCCTGGTCTCGATCGGGCTCGGCGCGATCTTCCTGATCGCGCAGAACCTGATCCACCCGACCGGGCTGCTCGGCTGGGTCCTGCTGGTGCTGGCCGCTGCCGGACTCGCGTCCGCCTGGTGGTTCAACAGCCAGGGCAGGGACGGCATCGCGTTCGTCTCGACGACCGCAGCGATCCTGTTCGTCGCCGTGGGCATCTTCCTCACGATGTGGCCGGGCCTCGGCTTCTCCGCTGTCGGTGGCGGCGCTTCGCCGCTGAACGCGCTGAACGCCTCCTCCACCGAGATGACGCTCACGCTGATGACCATCGCAGCGGCCGTCTTCGTCCCGATCGTCCTCGCCTACACGGCCTGGACCTACACCGTGTTCCGTCGCCGCCTCGGCGTCGAGAACATCCCCGACGATCAGCCGGCACCTGCGCTAGCAGGCTGATGGCGGGACCGATCGACCCTCGCCTTCTCCGACGAGCCCGCGCGACAAGGGGTTACCTGGTCGCCGGGGTTGCGGTGGGCAGCACAACAGCCATCCTGACGCTTGGTCAGGCATGGCTGTTGTCGCGTTCCGTGGCCGACATCTTCGCCACCGGACAGCTCGGCACCCTCGCCTGGGCCGTCGGCGGGCTGGCGCTCGTCTTCGCGCTGAAGGCCCTGCTGTCCTGGCTCAACGAGTGGCTCGCGCAACGGGCGTCCGCTGCGGTGAAGTCCCAACTGCGGCGCGACGTGATGGCCGCACGCATCGACCGTCCGCTCGACGCGACGTCGTCCGGCACCGTCGTGACCCTGATCACGCAGGGGCTGGACGGGCTGGACGGCTACTTCAGCAAGTACCTGCCGCAGTTGCTGCTGGCGGTGACCGTGCCGCTGATCCTCGGCGCCGCGATCCTCTCGGCAGACCTCACTTCCGCGATCATCCTCGCCCTGACGTTGCCGCTGATCCCCGTGTTCATGGCGCTGGTCGGCTGGACGACGGAGGCCATCACCCGGCGTCGCTGGGCGGTGCAGACCCGGCTGGCCAACCACTTCGCCGACCTCATCGCAGGGCTGCCGACCCTGCAGGTGTTCGGACGCGCGAAGGCGCAGGCGAAGGGCCTGCGGGCCAGTGAGGCCCGGCACCGCTCGGAGACCATGGCGACCCTGCGGGTGTCGTTCCTCTCCGCCCTCGTGCTGGAACTGCTCGCCACCCTGAGCGTTGCGCTGATCGCCGTGACCATCGGCTTCCGCGTTGTCTTCGGCGACCTCGACCTGACGACCGCCCTGTTCATCCTGATCCTCGCGCCCGAGGTCTACCTGCCCGTGCGGCAGGTCGGCGTCCACTACCACGATGCCGCCGACGGCCTGGCGGCCGTCGAGCAGGCCTTCGCCGTGATCGACCCCGTGGTCCCCCCAACGGTCCCTGAGGAGCCCGTGAGCGCAGCG
>JAOATP010000111.1:0-2538 GCA_030158185.1 Propionicimonas sp. | reverse complement strand
GCGCGCGTCACGAAGGGCCCCTGCTCGGCATTGAGAATCTCACCCACACCTATCCCGGGGCGGACGCCCCTGCGCTGGCGCCAACGTCCCTGGAGGTACGGGCCGGCGAGATCGTCGCGCTGACCGGGCCCAGTGGGGTCGGCAAGACGACCCTGCTCAACGCCGTGATGGGCTTCCTCGCCCCGACCGGCGGGCAGGTCACAGGGCACGGCGAACCCATCGGACGACTCCCGCACTGGCGTGAACAGCTCGCCTACGTCGGGCAGGAGCCCGGGCTGCTGTCGGGCACGGTCGCCGACAACGTCCGGATGGGGTTCCCGCACGCCACCGATGCTGCCGTTGCCGACGCGCTGCGCCGCGCCGGAGCAACCGATCTTCCGGTTGACCAGGCGATCGGCGACGACGCGGAGGGCGTGTCGGCCGGCGAGCGCCGCAGGATTGCCGTCGCCCGCGCCCTGCTGCGCGTGACCCTTGGGCGGGCGAAGCTGCTCGTGCTCGACGAGCCGACGGCAGGCCTCGACGCCGACACGGAGGCCGACCTGCTGCACAGCCTGCGGGCCCTCGGTGTGGCTGCGCTCGTGGTCACCCACCGGCCGGCTGTGCTGGCAGAAGCCGACCGCGTTGTGCGGCTCGAGTTCGCAGCGTCAACGGTCCCTGAGGAGCCCGTGAGCGCAGCGAGCGGGCGTCACGAAGGGCCGTCCGTCAGCGTCGCAGCCCTTCGTGCCAACCCCGATCCTGGGGTGACCGCGGCCCTTCGTGACGCTTCGCTCGCAAGCTCACGAAGCTCCTCAGGGACCGTTTCGGTGCCGCCAGCAGCCCCTGACCAGCCCGTGAGCGCATCGCCGAGCCTCCTGAAGCGCCTGTTCGACGCCGTCCCCGGAGCCAGAGCGCGGCTGGTTGGCTCGGTCCTGCTGGCCTTCTGCGCGACCGCAGCCTCCGTTGCGCTGATGGCCGTCTCCGCGTGGCTGCTGTCCCGCGCCGCCGAGCACCCGCCGGTGCTCTACCTCGAGGCCGCGGCTGTCGGCGTCCGCTTCTTCGGTATCTCGCGGGGCGGGTTCCGCTACCTGGAGCGGCTCGTCGGGCACGACGTCGCCCTGCGGCTGCAGTCGGCCCTGCGGCTCGAGACCTACGCGAAGCTCGCCCGGACGACCCTCCTCGGCCGGCGCCGCGGCGACCTGCTGGCACGGGTCATCGCCGATGTGGAGTCCATCCAGGACCTGGTGGTGCGGGTCTGGATCCCCTTCGCCTCCTCCACGATCGTCCTGCTGCTGACCGTCGTCGGCATCGCCTTCTTCTCCCCCGGCTCCGCGCTCGTGCTGCTGGCCACGTCCGTGATCGCAGCTGCCGTCGTGCCGTGGATCTCGCGGACCGCGTCCGCCCGCGCTGACGCCGTCGCCCTGCCATTGCGGGGCGAGCTGGCCGACTCCGCCCGCGAGCTCACCCGCACCGCTGCAGACCTCGTCGCCTACGGCGCCGCCGGTGCACGACTGGACGCCTTCGCTGCCATCGACGAGAAGCTGCGCCTCGCCGCGGCACGGTCGGCCTGGATCCGGGGTGTCGGGACCGCTGCGCAGGTGCTGGCAGCCGGGGCTGCCGTGATCGGAGCCCTCGTGATCGGCGGCAACCAGGTGCACGACGCCACGATGGCGCCGGTGATGCTCGCTGTCGCCGTCCTCACGCCGCTTGCCCTTCACGAGGCACTGTCGACGCTGATCGCCTCCGCCCAGACCCGGACGCGGGCACGCGCAGCACTGGAGCGGGTCTCCGAGGTGCTGGACGCAGAACCCGTCGGCGCCGGCGACCTCACCGACCCCGGGGCGCCGGTGGACGATCCCAGCCTTGAGGTGCGTGACCTCGCCGTCGGCTGGCCGGGTTCGGAGGAGATCGTCGCCGGCCTGACCTTCAGCGTCCGCGCGGGGGAGAAGGTGGCCATCGTCGGGCCCAGCGGCGTCGGCAAGACCACCGTTGCAGCCACCGTGCTCGGGCTCATCCCCGCACGCAGGGGCGAGGTCGTCACGCACGGCCGGATCGGCTACCTGGCCCAGGACGCACACATCTTCACGACGACGATCACGGAGAACGTGCGCATCGGCAACCGCGACGCGACCGACGCCGAGATCGTCGACGCGCTCGCCCGCGCCGGCCTCGACCTCGACCCGCACCGGCAGGTCGGCGAGGGTGGGGAGAGCCTCTCCGGCGGCGAGGCCCGGCGCGTTGCCCTGTCGCGGCTGCTGGTCGGCGACTACCAGGTGATGATCCTGGACGAGCCCACCGAGCACCTGGACGCGGCAACGGCGACAGCCCTCATCGACGACATCTGGGCAGGCAGCGAGCACCGTCCCGTCCTCGTGATCACCCACGACCCCGCCCTGGTAGCCCGCTGCGACCGCCTGGTCACCCTCGGCTAACCCCACCCCCGGCCCCACCCCCGGCGCCGCCCCCCGTCCCCCCGTCCCCCCGTTCGCTCCCGAAACGTGCGGTTGCCCCCGGAATTTCGGGAGCGAGGGCGTGTTTCGGGAGCGAACGTGTCCGGTGGGT
>JAOATP010000110.1 GCA_030158185.1 Propionicimonas sp. | reverse complement strand
GCCTCGCTGCCGTCCATGGCGAGGCTGGCGTACTTGAGCAACTGGCCCAGACGGATGCCGTCCTCGCTGATTTCGATGTCCACCCCGCCAGTGTGGCCCCTGCGGCTCAGCCCGGCAGCAGCCGTTCAGGTTCTGCAGCAGGCATCCGCTGCTGCAACCCCTGGCCGCTGCGCAGGGCCCAGGTGACGAGCAACACGGCAAGGGCTGCCACCCCGAGGGCGACGCCGAGCGCGAGGGTGTAGTCGCCGTTGGCGTCCTTGGCCAACCCCCACAGTGGGGACCCGATGGCGATCCCGACCGGCATCGTTGCCGTGGCCATTCCGAGCAGCGGCACGAAAGCGCGTCCGCCGAACGCAGCGCGCAGCAGGATCGGGGTCATGATCGGCGGTGTGATCGTGGGGATCGAGAACAGCAGCACTGCCATCGCCTGCATGGGGTAGCCGGAGGTCAGCAGGAACATGCCCAGCGCCACGAGGAGCAGGCAGCCGGCGAGCAGGAAGGCGGGCCCGGGGCCCCACCGGTCGGCCAGTGCGCCCAGCAGCAGGGTGGTGCCGACGTTGAGGAGGGACAGCATCGTGATGAGGGTGCCGGAGGCTGCGAGGTCGAGGCCACGGTCGGACATCATCGACGCAAAGTGCTGCTGCAACGCCATGATGCCGCTGATGGCTGTGAGCCCGACGATGAGCGCTGCGAACTGGGGGGTGCGCATCGCCGAGCGGGCGGGTATGCCGTCGGATTCGGCACGTTCCTCCTCGACGAGGTCGTGCGCACCGTGGGCGAGGAGGCCGACGTCTGTGGGGTGTGAGCGGATCATCAGTACCCCGCACGCCACGGTGATCACCACGGTCAGAACGCCCACCACCTGGAAGCCGACCCGCCACCCGTAGGCACCGACGATGCCGGGCAGGACGAGGCCGGCGACGATGCCGCCGAACCCTGCAACGCCCATCAGTACCCCCTGCATGAGCCCGCGGTGCGTGATGAACCAGGCGTTGACGAGCGCTGCGCCGGTCATCTGCAGGGCTGCGGTCGCCAGCAGGCCGGCAGCGAAGGCCAGGGCGTACAGCTGCCACAACTCCCCGATGAACCCGATCAGGAACAGCATCAGCCCTGTGAAGGTCCCGCCAACCAGGATCAGCCGCCTCGGCCCCAGCGTCCGCAGGAGGAACGGCCCGGCGGTGGTGAGGACGCCGGCGCCGGTGAGCATGCTGATCGAGACGAAGACCATCGCCTGGCCAAGTCCCACGCCGAGCGACTCGGCGAGCGGCGGCATCAGGAGCCCGACGGCCAGGAACATCAGCACGTTGAGCGACATCAGCAGGCCGGAGCCGATCACCACCATCCAGTGGCGTGGGCTGACGCCACCGAGTCGAGCTGTGCCCATGTCTCCCTTTCGTCCAGGCACCAGTGAACCGCGGATTCCGCGGGAGAGACATCCTTCACCAGACGAAAGGAACGAACCTCCGCGTGACGCGCTCGGAGTAGGCAGCGTAGTCGGGGTATTTCTCGAGCAGCCACACCTCCTCACGGCGCCGCTTGGCATCGAAGAAGCCGGCGCCGAGGAGGAAGGGTGCCAGCGCCAGGGGCGAGGACACCAGCGCCCAGCCCAGCAGGAGCACAAGGACGCCGCCGTAGATCGGGTGCCGCGCGAAGCCGTAGATGCCGTCGTCACGGAGCACGCCGTCCTTGACCGGACGCGGGAAAGGCGTGAGTTGCCTGCCGAGCCCTGCACCACCGGCCAGCAGCAGCCCGACGCCGGCGACCAGCGCCACGACGCCGGCCACCCAGAGCCAGGGCCTCGCCGAGGACGGCCACCGCATCCCGAGCCAGCCGACCATGGCAGCGACGACGAAGATCACGCCCTGCAGCGCGACCCAGCCGCCGCCCCGGTTGCCGAGCGTCGGTAGTCGGCCCTCCTTCGCGTCCATCAGGTCATCCGCGGCGACTAGACGAAGATCGTCCGGTAGTCGTCGATCGTGGCAAGGTGGGCCGCGGCCTCCGCGACGTCCATGCGGTCGGCTTCCGCTGCGATCGCCGCCTCCAGCAGTGTCGTTTCCCCCGCGGTGGCCAGTCCTGCGATGTGGGGGAAGCTGCCGAGCACCCAGGACATTGCCGCGCGGATGTCCTCCGCCGTGGTGAACGGCTCGTACCAGGTGGCCAGCTCGTGCTCCCCGACCCAGGGCTTGCGCGCTGTCGCCTTGATCGTGCGCAGCGCGACGTCGCGCTCGGTGAGCAGCTCGTAGAGGATGTCGAAGTTGGCCCTGAACTCCGCGTCCGCCGTGTACAGGTGGTAGTTCACCGGCGTCAGCACGGAGTCGAAGTCGTGACGGTGGACGGCTTCGGCGTGCACGACCGGTGCCTCCTCGGTGTGGCCGGTGATGCCGATCCAGCTGACGATGCCCTCGTCCTTCGCCCGCACGAACGCCTCGATGGCGCCGCCGGGTGCGAACACCTTGTCGAGCTCCGGCAGGTCGCACACCGCGTGGATCTGCCACAGGTCGATGTGGTCGGTGTGCAGGAGTTCCAGCGAGCGGTTCAGCTCGCGCCACGCGTCCTCCGCGCGACGCTCCGTCGACTTGGTCGCGAGGAAGACCTCATCGCGGATGCGTTCCACCGTCGGTCCCATCCGCAGTTCCGCGTCCCCGTAGGACGCTGCGGTGTCGAGGTGGTTGATGCCCGCCGCCAGGGCCTGCGCCAGCGACGCGTCGGCGACCTCCTGCGTCACGGCACCCAGGGCCGCAGCCCCGTACACCAGCACGCTCGTCTCATGACCGATGCGGCCAAGCCTGCGCTTCTCCATGTCGTCCTCCCTGTCACCCTTGCCAGTCGCTACGAACGATACGACCCTTGGGGCCAGCCTGTACCCCGGCAAGGTCTGGCAACTCGTTGCCGCTGGGACGCTCACCGGGATCTACTCGGGTCATCCGATCGACAACAGGAGTCCGCAGTGAGCATCGCAGCCACCGTTAACGAGGCAGCCCCGTCGTCCACACCCCCGGTGCCCGACGCGGCATCCGAGCTCGTCGACTTCGTACCCACCAGGGCGTTCCTCGTCGGCATCGACTCCGACGGCTGCGCGATGGACGCCATGGACATCAAGCACCAGGAGTGCTTCACCCCGACGTCCATCAAGTTCTGGAACCTGCAGCCGATCTCCACCATCGCCCGGGAGACCGCGCTGTTCGTCAACCTCGGCTCGGTGACGCGCGGCCTGAACCGGTGGCTGGCTCTGCGGCAGTTGCTGGACTTGTTGCGGGACCGGGCCGATGTGGCTGAGCGTGGCGTGATCATTCCGGACTATCCCGAACTCACCGCCTTCATCGATTCGCCCTACCCGCTGTCCGACTCCGGCGTTGCTTCCTGGGCTGCTGCGAACCCGTCGCCGACAGCCGCGCGCATGATCGCCTGGGGCGACGCCGTCAACGCGGCCATCGCCGACATGGTGCACGGCTGCGGCCCGTTCCCCGGCGTCCGGGAGGCTATGGAGGCCATGCACGACGACGTGGACGAGATCACCGTGTCCGCCACTCCGGTGCAGGCCCTTCGTCGCGAGTGGGCCGAGCACGGCCTCGCCACCTACATGCAGGTCATTGCCGGCCAGGAGATGGGCAGCAAGGCGGAACACGTGCAGTACGCGGCTGCCGGCAAGTACCCGCGGGGCCACGTCCTGCTGATCGGCGACGCCCCCGGAGACCGGGACGCGGCCGCACGGGCCGGGTGCCTGTACTACCCGATCCTGCCGGGCGCGGAGAAGGAATCCTGGCACCGCTTCACCGCGGAGGCACTGCCAAGGTTCCTGGCCGAGACCTTCGAGGGCGCCTACCAGGCGTCCCTGATCGAGGAGTTCAACGCCACGCTGCCCGACGTCGTGCCGTGGGAGACCATTTCCGGCACACGCACCGTCACCATGCCAACGGTCAAGTAAGAAGGAAGCACCATGCCCGCGCTCGTAGACCTCACCGCCGCGCCGTACCACCTCGACGCCGACCAGCTGGCCTGGGTGGAGGACACCCTTGCCTCGATGACGCTGGACGAACAGGTCGGCCAGCTGTTCACCAACCTCTTCTTCTTCGGCGCCGACAGCTTCTCCGGCAACCCGTACACCGCGGAGGAGATCGTCGAGAAGTTCCATGTCGGCATCGCCCGGTACCACGGCGGCACGGCGGAGTCTGTGCAGGGCCTGCTCAACCGGCTGCAGTCCGCGTCCCGGATCCCGCTGCTGATCGCAGCCAACTGCGACTCCGGTGGGAACGGCGCGATGAGCGACGGCACCTACGTCGCCTCAGGCGCGCAGACCGAGGCGTCCGGGTCGACCCAGGTCGCCCACGACGCCGGCTACGTGTCCGGGCGGGAGATGAGGGCCATCGGAGCCAACCTCAACTTCGATC
>JAOATP010000109.1 GCA_030158185.1 Propionicimonas sp. | reverse complement strand
AGCCGGAGGGGCGCGAGGGCGGGTCGAGGGCGCGGGGGACCCTCCAGCGCGTCTTGAGGTTTGTTGACGGGGGGTGTCGCTGGCGGTGCGCAACGGGGCACTCTTGTTGCGACGACCACGGGCGCCCCCGCGCCCCGGAACGGAGTTACAGATGCGTTCGCTGCGCGCCCCCCGGACGCTGGCCGGAGCCGCCGCGCTCGGTCTTGCCGTGTGCCTGGCCTCTCCTGCGGGCGCGAGCCCCGTTGTCGCTACGGCGGCCGTGCCGGCGATCGTCGTCCCTGCCGCAACGACATCGAGCGCCCTCGCAGGCATGAAGGTCAGCCCGCTGGCCGCGCGCGTGCCGAGCAAGGGCGGGGCGACGCTCGCCCCGGGGGCCACCGGCTCGCTGACCGGACGCGTCATCGTCGTCGACCCCGGTCACAACGGCATCTACCGCAAGGCGGTCAACCGCAAGCTCGTCGCGGCGGGCAACGGCAAGCGGAAGGCCTGCAACAGCTCCGGCACGGCGACCAATGCCGGCTTCGCAGAGCACAGGTTCAACTGGAAGGTGGCCGTCGACCTGGTCGCCGAGCTCCGGGCCCTCGGCGCGACCGTCGTGCTCACCCGCCCGAACAACAGCGGCACCGGGCCGTGCGTCAACGAGCGTGCGGCGATCGGCAACCGCGCGAAGGCCGACCTGGTCGTCTCCATCCACGCTGACGGCAGTTACGCTGCCCGCGCACGCGGTTTCCACCTGATCATCTCGAAGACCATGGCGGGCGGCTCGGCCGTCGAGGCGCGTTCCCGGGCGCTCGCCGTCGACCTGCGCAGCCGCATCGCGCGGCAGACCGGCATGCCCCGCTCCACCTACATCGGCAAGGGCACGGCGTTGTCGTCGCGCAGTGACATCGCGGGGCTCAACCTCTCCCTGGTACCGGCAGTGATGCTCGAGGCCGGCAACATGCGCAACAAGGCGGACGCCAAGCTGCTCACCAGCTCGGCCTGGCGCCTGAAGCTGGCCCACGCCCTCGCGGACGGCGTGGTCGCCGCCCTCTCGGTGTGAGCGCGATCCGCTGAGGGAAGCACGGCGCAACCTCTTCCTCGCCGTGATCGTGGTGCCGGCCTCTTCGGCTTCGCGGCGAACACGCCCGTCGTGGGCGCGACGCTGGTCTTCGCGGGCGCCGGAGCGATGACCGCTGCGGGCTGGTGCTCCTGCTGTCGCACCGGAGCCTTGCCCGCGCGGGGCTCGCGCAACGGGTACCCGCCGCTGCTCGCCGTCGTCCTGCCGGCCATCGGGCTGCTCACCTGAAGAGTTCCACAGCTCGGGCGCGTCGCCGTCCCTGCGGGTCGCCGTCGGGTCCAGCATGGGACGGTGGCAGGGATTCGCCTGCCCGAGGTGTGGCTGAACGGGGAGAAGATGAGCAAGCGGACGGCTGTCGTCGCGGCAACCGGAGTGGCGACGGTGCTCGCAGCAGGGCTCGCCGGCTGCGGACTCCAACCCGGCTCGGGCCCGACGCCCGCTGTGCCCAGCCAGACGGTGTCCACGCCGGCCGTGACGCCCTCGGCGTCCGTCACGCCGTCGGTATCGGTCACGTCCCCGAGCGCGACACCCACAGCAGCCCTCGTCAAGGCCACCGGGCAGCTCACCTTCTTCAAGAGCAACCTGGTCTCGAAGGCCTTCACCGGCACCTGCGCGGTCGTGGGTGGCAAGCCGACGGTCACGCTGGCCGACCACAAGAACGACTTCTACAACACCGTCGACCTGACCATCGTGCTCGTCGCGGACGGGGGAGACGTTGCCAGCATCGCCGGCGCCTTCGGTGAGGAGGGCGAGAAGCTCGTGACGCGGACGCTGGTGCATCCCGACAAGGGCACGTCGGCCAAGCTGGTGGCCTCCGGCGGTGAGTACCGGATCAGCGGCAACGGCATGCTCTACGAGAACGGGTCGAAGAACGGCACCCTGATTCCGTACAGCATCATCGCGAAGTGCGCGAAGGGCGACTGGATCGGCTGACCTGCCGTCCTCGGCCCAGGGACCTACTTGACCTTGATGCTGACCTTCGCCGTCGCTGACGTGAAGCCGGTCCTGCTGCCGGTGACCTTGACGCTGACGGTGTGGCCCTTGTCGACCGACTTGAGCTTGTAGCTGCTCTTCGTCGCCCCACTGATGGCCCGGCCGGCGTGGTACCAGCGGTAGCTGAGCTTGACGTCGCCCGGGCCCCAGGAGCCGGGGCTGGCCTTGACGGTCCTGCCCACCCTTGCCGTGCCCGTGATCTTCACCTTGCCCGCGGTGATCTTGCCGATGGCTGCCACGGCTGCGGTCGCACCCGACGTCTTCACGACGGTGCCGAAGCCGGCCTTCGCGCCGGTGACGGTCACGCGGATCGTCGACGTGGCGTCAGCGGCCTGCAGCACGTAGGTGCTCGCGGTCGCCCCCTTGATGGCGGTCTTGCCGCGGAACCACTGGTAGGTCAGGGCCACCGTGGCGGGTGCCCAGGTGCCGGCGTCCGCTGTCAGGGTCTTGCCGACGGTCGTGGTGCCGGTCACCTTCGGCGTCGGGGTGTCCGAGAGGGTGCCCTTTGCGATGGCAGCCGTCGCAGCGGAGGTCCTCGCGATCGCTTCGTAGCCGGGCTTGGCGGAGGCGACGACGACCTTGAGACTGGCGCCGAGATCGGCCGCCTGCACAGGGTAGGAAGCGGCGTTGGCGCCGGGAATGGCTGTGGTCCCGCGGTACCACTGGAAGGTCAGCGGCACGGGTCCGGGGCTCCAGGTCCCCGGCACGGCGGTCAGCGCCTGGCCGACGGTGGACTTCCCTGTGATCTTCGGGACCGGGGTTGCACCGAGCTTGGCCTTCGCGATCGCCGCGGTCGGGGTCGCGACGCGGGCGATGGTGGTGTAGCCCGGCCTTGTGCCTGTGACGGCCACGGTCACCGCTGCGCCGGCGTCCTCGGGCTGCAGGGTGTAGGTCGCGCCGATGGCGCCTGCGATCGGAGCTCCGCCGCGGTACCACTGGTACGCGAGGGCGAACGAGCCGGGGCTCCACTTGCCCACGGAGGCCGTGAGGGTCTGGGTGACCTGCGGCGTCCCCGCCAGGACGGGAGCCGGCGCCTTGTCCGGCGTCATGAACAGGACTGCCCAGGTGTTGGCGTCCGCGACGCCGGTGGCATTGCGGCCGGCCCACGCCTGGATGAGCTTGAGCGAGGCCTGGGTCTCCTTACCGAAGGTCGCGCCGGCTGTTGTCGCCTGGCCGACGGCTGCGAGCAGCGCGTTGAGGGCCTTGACACGATCGCCGGAAGCCCCACTGGACACGGTGGCGAACAACGCTGAGAGCGTGTTCGGGCCGGCCTCGCCGTCCTTCTCGAGCTTCTTGGCAACCTGGAACTTCTTGACGGCACTGACCGTCGCGGAGTCGTAGGTGCCGGTGGCCTTCACGCTGGTGCCGTTGGCGTTCAGCAGGTACTGCAGCGCGGACACCTTCGTGCCCTTGTTGCCGGACAGCAGGACGAGGTCGAACGGCACGACGTCGTAGTCGGTGAGCTTGTAGCTGGCGATGAGGCCCTTGATGGTCTTGGCGTAGCCGGCGGCATCCTTCGGGTTCTCGACCTTGGCGATCGCCTCGACATAGGCCGGGATGTTGTTGATGACTCCGCGGGCCGCCTTGTAGCCGGAGTCGTTGACGACAGCGGCGGCGTGCCCGGCGAAGGAGGCCGTGACACTGCCGAACTTGGCATACCGGGTCGACGAGATCGTCACGCAGCCGGACTGGTACAGGGCTGCGGACGACGCCTCGACGCCGTCGGAGTTCGCGAAGACGAGCTTGGCGTAGCGGCGCAGGCCTGCGTAGTAGGAGCGCTGCTTCCAGTAGCTCAGGGTGGTCTTGACGACACCGTAGGCGCGACCGCGGGCCTCGATGACCTCCCAGTCGCCGGAGGAGAGCTTCTTGGTGAGGACGGCGACGTGGCCGATGCCGTTGGACCTGGCCGGGTTGTTGCGCAGGAAGACGAGGTCCCCGGCCTTCGGGGAGGTGCCCTTGCCGACCGCCTTGGTTGCGTCGTACTGCCAGGCGGCCAGGTCGGTGATGGGGGTTCCCGAGCGGCCGAACAGCCACTTGACGAGTTCCGAGCAGTCGAACTTCGACGGGTCGACATCCGAGATGGCTGCATAGGCGCCGAGCACGTACGGCTTGCCGACCTGGGCCTCGGCCAGCTTCGCGAACTGCGCTGCGGTCATCGAGGCACTGCAGGGGGTGTCGAAGTAGTTCTTGGCACTCTTCGCCGGCGCGGACGTGCCCCAGTCGGACGCGACGATCGCCTGCGCGATCGACACGGAGGCGGGGACGCCGAACTCGCGCTGCGCCTTCTGTGCGGGGGTGACGATGCTGGAGATGAAGCTGGACTTGGCGGTTGCGGTGACGGCGCTTGCCGGGACAACGCCAACGAGGGCGAGCCCGCACACCATGGCGACGCCCATGACAGCGGACAGCACTCTCGATGAAATCTTCACAAGATGATTCCTAACGAGGCGCGGGGGTGCGCAGCAAGCCTCGGCTTGAGACTTGGTGCAGCGCTTGGTGCTGCCTACCAGTCACTGACTAGGGGTTTTGCCGTACCGACCCCTCAAGGAGGGGTTCAGGGTTTGATGGTTGAGACTTTGGCTATCCGACCGGCGAGGCCGACGGCGATGACCCCGGCGCCCGCCAGCATCGACGGCAGCGGAAGGGTGACTGCGAGGGTGAGACAACCGGCCGCCCCGAAGGCGTTGAACCATCGCGGCCAGCGGCGTTCGGGTTCCGGCTGGGTGAAGGCTGCCGCGTTGGCGATGGCGTAGTAGACGAGCACGCCGAAGGAGGAGAAGCCGATCGCCCAGGTCAGGTCGCCGGTGAGCACCGCCGCCGCAACCACGGCGGTCTGGAGCAGCTCTGCGCGGTACGGCGTGGAGAATTCCGGGTGGACGGCTGCCAGCCCTCTCGGCAGGTCGGCGTTCCGCGCCATGGCCAGCATCGTCCGTCCCACCCCCGCCAGCAGCGAGAGCAGGGCCCCGAGGGACGCCACGGCTGCACCGAGCTGCACCACCGGCACCAGCCAGCCGGCGCCGGCGGCGAGCACGGCCTCCGTGAGGGGTGCGCTGCTCGCGGCGAGACGCTCCGGGCCGGCGGCGGCCAGCGCCGTCCAGCCGACGACGGCGTACAGGACGACGACGATGCCAAGGGCGCCGAGGATGGCCGCGGGAATCGTCCGCCGAGGGTCCCGGACCTCCTCACCGAGGGTCGCGATCCGGGCGTAGCCGGCGAAGGCGAAGAACAACAACCCGGCTGCCTGAAGTACGCCGTAGGCCCCGCCGGGCACCGCCCAGGTCAGCGGCTGGAGTGGGCCGGGCGCGAGCCAGGTGCCGAGCAGGATCACGGCGAGGCTTGCAAGGGTGATCGCGACGAGCACGCGGGACAGCCGTGCCGTCCGGGTGATGCCGCGGTAGTTCGTCGCGCCGAGGACGAGGACGGCCCCAAGGGCGACCAGGCGCTGCGTCCAGCCGGACGCGGGTACGACATAGGCGGCGAAGGTGAGCGCCATCGCAGCGCAGGAAGCTGTCTTGCCGACGACGAAGGCCCAGCCCGCCGTGAAGCCCCACCATTCGCCAAGGCGCTCCCTGCCGAACACGTAGGTGCCGCCGGAGGTCGGTGAGACGGCTGCGAGCTGTGCGGAGGCCGCGGCATTGGCGTAGGCGATCACGGCAGCCACGGCGAGGCCCAGCATCAGGCCGGTGCCGGCGACCCGGGCTGCCGGTGCGTACACGGCGAACACTCCGGCGCCGATCATCGAGGAGAGGCCGAGCACGATCGCATCGCCGGTGCCGAGCCGGCGCTGCAGTCCGGCAGCTGCCATCTCCGCCCCTTCCGCCCCACCGTTCCGGCGCTGCCTTCACGCTAGCGCGGCTCCGGCGGCCGGCTCAGGTGCGCGCGACCCCGTCCAGGTCATCCTCCAGCGCCGGCAGGGCATGCCCCGGGTAGCTGATCGGACGGGCCGGGATGCCGGCGACCGTCGTGAACGGCGGCACCTCCTCGAGTACGACGGAGCCGGCACCGATCCGGGCACCCTCACCGATCCGGATATTGCCGAGCACCTTGGCGCCTGCGCCGATCATGACGCCCTTGCCGATCTTCGGGTGACGGTCGCCACCGACCTTGCCCGTGCCGCCGAGGGTCACCTCGTGCAGCATCGAGAAGTCGTCCTCGATCACGGCGGTCTCGCCGATCACGACGGAGGTGGCGTGGTCGAACATGATGCCCTTGCCGATCACCGCTCCCGGGTGGATGTCGACGGCGAACACCTCGGAGATGCGGCTCTGCAGGTAGAGCGCCAGCACAGGGCGGTCGTGCGTCCAGTAGTAGTGCGAGACCCGGTACGCCTGGATGGCGTGGAAGCCCTTGAAGAACAGCAGGGGCACCGAGTAGCCGCGGCAGGCCGGGTCGCGGCTCAGCACCGCTCTCAGGTCCTCGCGAATCGCGACACCGATGCTCCGGTCGTCGTCGAAGGCGCGCCCGATGAGTTCACGGACGCTGAGCGCCGTGATGGTCTCGCTGCCCAGCTTGTTGGCGAGGATGAAGCTCAGGGCGTCCTCGAGGCGCGCATGCGCGAGGACGTTGGTGTGCAGGAAGCTGGTGAGGGCCGGCTCGGACTGCGCGTCGGCCGTCACCTCTGTCCGGATCCGGTTCCAGACCTCGTCGCGGTTGGCACTCATCTCGGTGTCCTCACCTCTGTTGTCGGAGTCACTGCTCGGTGTCACTGCTCAGGCGGCAGCGGGGTTGGCGTTGGTGGACGGGACGACGGCGGCAAGACCGGCGAGCGCCGCCAGCACGTCCTGCCGTCGCGGGGCCCCGACCATGCGGCTGCGTACGACTCCGCTTCCGTCGAGTACGAGGACGGTCGGGGTGCGGGTGATACCGAGCTCGCCGACGAGGTCGAGCCGTTGCCCCGCGTCGATCTCGATGTGGGCGACGCCGTCGGTGCTCGCGCTCACCTCGTCCAGCACCCGCGCGGTCACGCGGCACGGCGCGCAGGCGGCGGAGGAGAACTGGACGAAGGTGGCTGTGTCGCCGAGGTCGGCGTCAAGCCCCAAGGGGCTCGTCGCCGTCGCGCGGACCGCGCGCACCCGCCCGTCGACGGCCTTGCGGTACAACCCGAAGCCGAGCGCGAGCACAAGGGCGATGCCCACGACGTAGAGCCCGGTCACTGTGCAGCACCGCCGACCGGCTGGCCGGCGTCGAGCGTCGGCCTGCCGAGCAGGCGACGTCCCAGCAGGTACAGCTCGCACCCGAGGCAGAAGTCGAAGACGGCGTTGAGGGTTGCGGCGACAAGGGCGAAGCCGGTGGCGACGTAGAACACCAGCGGCGATCCGGCGAGCGCGCCGATGAGGGCGACGGCAGCGAAGATCAGGCCGACGGACTGCGCGAAGCGCGGCGGGCGTTCGTCCTCGAGTTCCGCAGGTGCGCCGAGGCGTGGGCGGATGAAGCGGCGGAAGACCCAGCCGTACGGCTGGTAGCGCAGTCCGAGAAGTGACCCGGCCCCGAAGGCGACGGTCTGGATGATCAGCAGCGGGAGTCCGAGGCCCGGCCCGAGCACGAGGACCGCTGCGAGGACGACGGTCGTGACGGCTGCGCCGAAGCGCGGCCCTCGCGGGTCGACCTGTGTCGGGGTGAGGCTGGCAGGCATGAGTGGGCGTCCTTACGGAGATGGTGGTCAGTGGTCGGAGCTGACAGCGCGGTCCCGCGACGGACGACTGGTGTTGTGCCGCCGCGAGCCCTGTCAGGCCGCGGCGATCAAGCGGCTGCTGTCAGGACTTACGACAACAACACATGCACAGGGGCGCATTCCCGTAGCTCTGCGTGACGGCGAGCCGGAGGCTGGTGTGCATGTTTCGAGGCTAGCACGCGGGTTTCGGCGCGCAGAAGCCGGGTGCCCGGGTGCTGGACGACGGCCCGTCCGCGGAGCCTGCCACCCGGACGGGGACAGGGCTGCGGCAGCCGGGATTGCTATCGTTGGCGTGTGGAAGCACTCCGTCAGCAGTTGCTGCGCCCCGGAATCGGGTCGCGGATCGCTGCCGCCGTGCTCACCGTCGCCGCACTGGTGCCGCTGCTGGCCCGGCTGCCGAAGGTTGCCGTCATCGCCTGTTTCGATGCCGGCCACCCGCTCTACGAATGGGTGCCCGATGCGCCGTTCACCGGCACGGCCCACTGTCTGACCGCGCCGGCTCCGGCCGTCACCTGGACCCTGATGGTCGCCGCGACCCTCGTGGTGCAGTTGCTGGCGCTCCCGTTGGTACTGGGCCTCGGAGCCTTCCTCGTCCGCGGTGCGCGCCACCTCGTGCACGCCGCCGGCCAGGCGCTCACCCGGGCGCTGATCGCCCTTTCCGATGTGCTCCTCCCGGCTCGTCGCCCCGTCCCGGTCTATGTCCGGGTGCGCAGCAACGACGCCGGCTGGTCCCGCGCCAACCCGCGGCGCGGACCCCCGAACTGCCGCTGATCTCCTCGTGAACCCCCCGCACCCTTGGTGCGGCTGACGCGCGTGCGCGCGTCCCCGGCGGCCCCGGGTCGAACCCCTTTGCGGCCGCCCCACCAGATCAGTGAACGCAGTTGGGCGCAGGCCCGGATTCGGAACACCACCATGTCAAAGGACAACTCCCGCACCACCCCACCGAAGGGCCGCGAGGCCCTCCGCCAGCGACAGCAGGCCGCGGCCACGGCCGACCGCCGCGTCAGCATCGCCATCCGTTCGGCCTGGATCGCGGGCCTCGCCGTTGCAGCGCTGCTCATCGGCGTCACCACGTGGTCGATCGTCGGCGCCCGTTCCGGCAACACTGCCGGGGTCGTCGCGGCCGACGGCCTTGTGACCCCTGCCTCCGCGAGCGACTCCGGCGCCATCGTGATCGGCAAGCCGGACGCGAAGGTCACGGTGACCGTCTTCCTCGACTTCCTGTGCCCCTACTGCGGCCAGTTCGAGCGGGTCAACGGAAGCGCGATCGCCGCAGCCGTCGCCGATGGGACGGCGAAGCTCGAGCTGCATCCGATGTCGTTCCTCGACGACCTGTCGTCGGGGACGAAGTACTCCACGCGGGCGGCGAACGCCTTCGCTGCCGTCGCCAACCACGACGCCACGACAGCCCTCGCGTTCAGCCAGTTGCTGTTCGCCCAGCAGCCTGCGGAGAACTCCGCCGGGCTCTCCGACGCGACGATCGCCGACCTGGCCTCCGAGGCAGGGGCGCCGGTCGATGTCGTCGCGGCCTTCCCCAAGCAGGCCTACCAGCCGTGGGTCGCGAAGATCACGAAGCAGGCCTTCGACTCCGGCATCACCGGCACGCCGACCGTCAAGATCAACGGTCAGACCTTCACCGGTGACCTGTACACCGCAGGCCCGCTGGCGGACGCGATCAAGGCTGCGGCGAATGGCTGACGGGCTCCTGCCCCGGCTCCGCGCGCTGCGGCAGTCGGACCGCTGGATCTACACCACCATGCTGGTCTCCGCGCTGCTGAGCCTCACGGCGTCCTTCGTGCTCTCCGTGGACGCGATCATCCTCGCCGCCGATCCTCGCGCAGCCCTTGCGTGCAACATCAACGCCGTGATCAGCTGCGGGACGGTCGGCGCCTCGTGGCAGGCGAGCCTCTTCGGGTTCCCGAACGCCTTCCTCGGCCTGATCGCGGAACCGGTGGTGATCACCATCGCCGTTGCCAGCCTCGGCGGCGTCCGCTTCCCGCGGTGGTTCATGCTGTCCGCCCAGGTGGTCTACACACTCGGCCTTGTGTTCGCCTACTGGTTGTTCTTCCAGGCCTACTTCGTCATCGGTGCGCTGTGCCCGTGGTGCCTGCTGATCACCCTTTCGACGACGCTGGTGTTCACCTCTCTCACCCACGTCAGCATCAGGGACGGCAACCTGTACCTGCGTCCCCGCGCCAGCCGACTGGCGCGAGCCTTCGTGGGTGCCGATCTGGATGCCCTGTTCGTCGCCCTGTTGCTGTTGGGCATCACGGCGATGGTGGTCACCAAGTACGCGACCGTGTTGTTCTAGGGGTTGCTCCAGGTTCGCTCGGTCCCGACGCCACGTCACCTAACCCGGGGACTGGGCGAAGGTGAGCGTCGCGTGGGCTGCGGCGTCGGCCATGGTGCCAAGGATGTCGCGGTCGATGGTCTCGAGGCGATCGCAGGCCAGGTGGTAGCACGGGTCGGCCCCGTCCTCCGCGCCGGTGAACAGCCCACCGGTGGGGATGCCGGCGTCGAGGAACGACGCGTGGTCGCTGGCGCGGAAGGTGACGGTCCGCGGGGTTGTCCCCTGCGAGGTCAGGAAGTCCGTGAGGACGGTCTGGAGCGCGCCCGATCCGGGTGCGCCGCCGGCGTAGACCGCGGGCTTCGGGTTCGGCGAGCCGACCATGTCGAGATTGAGGTAGAGCGCGTTCTCGCGGCGCCCGGTGTCGTCGAGCTCAGAGACGTAGTGCTCCGAGCCGTACAGGCCGTCCTCCTCGGCACCCCAGAAGGCGAACCGCACGCGGTTGTGGGGCTGGACGCCGAGGTCGGCGAACTGCAGCGCCAGCTCCAGCACGACGGCCACGCCGGAACCGTTGTCGTTGATGCCGGGCCCTTCCGCGACGCTGTCGAGGTGTGCGCCCACCACCACGGTGCGCCCGGCCGTGCCGGTCGGTGTGTCCGCAAGGAGGTTCTCGGTCGTGACCCGCGCCACCGTCGACTCCACTGCCAGGATCAGTGTTGTGGGCACGGCGGCCCACTCGGCCCCGAGCTCGAACGTCGTCGCCAGGACCGGGACTCCCGCCTGCCTGCCCAGCGTGCCAGCGAACAGGCCCATCCGGCCCGGGTCATTGCCCTGGTTCATCACGACCACTGCGCCGGCCCCGGCCGCTGCGGCGTTGTCGACCTTGGCCGAGAACGGGCACGTGCCGCGCTGCACCAGCGCGATGTTGCCCCGGGCGAAGCCCGCGAAGTCCGACGCCTCGCAGCCGCTCGTCGTCGCGCGGTCGCCGCCGAGGGCGAGGTCGACGGCCGTCACCGGTGCCGTGACCGAGCCGGCACCGGAGTACGCCAGTGGACGATGGTCGCGCGTGACGGTGTAGTCGGTGCGGGTCGGCACGGTGCGCTGGAGCGTCGCCTTCGTGTAGTCGGGACGGTCGTAGCTGAACTGCTGGCGTCGTGTCTGGTACCCGGCCCTGGTGAGCCGGGCCTCCACGTAGTCGACCGAAGCCGCATACCCTGCGGTGCCGGCGGCGCGATTGCCGTCGTGGGCCTCGGCGACCCGCTGCAGGGCGTCGAGGTGCGCCGTGACCGCTTCGATCGTGACTGCGGCACGGAGTCGCTCGGAGTCGACCGGTGGCGGCGCCGCGGGCCGGGTGGCGAGGATGACACCGACCACGCCGGCGATCACGACCACAGCGACCGCTGCGGTCACCGTCCTCCTGACGTGGCGCTTCACCCCCTTGAAGCTACCCGGAGCCCACCGGGGTCGGGGTGCGGTCCCGCGTCGGACCGGGCCCGGGTCGGGCGTTGGCGTCCCCGGAGGACCCGGTCAGTCGTCCATTGCCTCGATCCCGAGTTCTGCCAGCCCGGCCATGCTCGCACGCAGCCGTTCGACCAGCTGGGCGGGTGGCGGCTGCCAGTCGAACACCTGCTCGACGACCCGCACGGGCTCGGTCGTGCGGTACGACCGGGTGGGGTTGCCGGGGAAGCGCTTGTCCGTGACGTTCGGGTCGTCCTGGATCGTGCCGAGCGGCTCGACCCGGTAGACCCGGCCCGGGCCCTCGCCGGCGGCGAGCACTGCGGCCAGGGGTGCTCCCTCATGCGAGGCGGTCACGTAGATGTGGTTCGCCCGTCTCCGCGACCCGTAGTTCGACTGCCGTCCCGGCGTCAGCAGGTCGCCGGGGCGAAGCTCGGCCTTGGTCCCATGGAAGAACGGGCCCGGGTCGTCCACCACGCGCGGTGTCGGTGCGGGATCGCGCAGCATGCCGTCGAGTCGCTGGATGAGGACGGCGACGCGGCTGCGTCCAGCGGGTGCTCGCGGGTAGCGGCCCAGAACGTCGAGGACGATCGCGTCGGCCCGCCTGGCAGCGGCGGTGATCACGTACTCGCCGACCACGGGGTCATCGCCACGGGCAGCCTCGGCCGCCCGGGCTGCGTGCGCTGCCGCGCCGAGGAGGTGGCGCACCTGCGTCGCCTTCGCACGGGGATGGAGGTAGGCGGCAGCCGCCGCATCACCGGCGGCGAGGGCGGCGTACCGCGCGGCCTCGGTGGGAGCCTGGCTTGCCGCACGGTGGGCGTCGGCTGCGGCCGTCCGCTGGAGGCGTGACCGGGCGGCACCATCCCCGAAAACCCGCCCGGCAGCCAGGGCAGCCGCCGGACGGGGGTCGTCGGGGCACACCTTCCCGAAGAGGACGAGCGACGGCTCTGCGCACGCGACCGCGAAGCGGGCAACGGCCCGCAACTCGTCCATCGTCAGCCCGAAGTCGCCCGGGGATGTCTGCATCCGTCGAGTCTTCCATGCGCGGTCAGCTGCGGGCGTTGAGCTTCTTCTCGTAGGCCCGCGCCGCCCGCATGATCTCTGCCTTGGTCACGAAACGGTCCTTCGGCCGCAGGGTCGGGCGAACGGAGTCGTCGCCCTTGCTGCACAGCACATCGTCGTGCCAGTTCCGGTTCATCGTCGGGTCGTACACGCAGACCCATTTCGCAGCCTTTGCGCGCGGCTCCTTCCTGGCCTTGGGAGTCTCGGCGTCAGTTGGCCCAGCGTCCTTGACCTGCTCCGGCGATGGCCGTTCACTGGCCGCCCGGTCCATCGTCCCTGTCAATGCCGAACACCCGGCCAACCCGAACCCCAAGGCCACGACGAGCGCGGCCAAGCCAGCCAGCAGTGGCTGTCGACGACTCCTGCGCACGACTTCGACAGTAGTGAACGCCGTCGCCTCGGGCTGAGGATTCGGCCAACTCGACGCGACGAGTCAGCCGCGCCCTGTGACGGCACCACGACCGAGGGTTGCCCCGATCTCGCCGAGGGCAGCCATCACCACCCGGACGGCGGCGCGCTCGAGCCGGTCGGGCCGTCCGAGCGCAACGATCGAGCGCACCGAGCGGACGTCGTCCAGCGGCACCGTGACCAGGTCGGGCCTCGGCCGGGTGGTGAAGCGGGGCAGCAGGGCACAGCCGACGCCTGCGGCGACAAGGGCCTCGACCACCCGGTTGTCGCGGATGCGTTGCACGACGTCCAGCTCGGCGCCGCTGCGGTTCTCGATCGCGATCCGCACGGTGTCGAACGGGTAGCCGAGCGGCACGCCGATCCACGCCTCCCCGGCGAGGTCCGCTGCGCTCACGCTCGTCCGTCCGGCCAGCCGGTGCCCTGCGGGGACGGCGACGTCCAGTGGTTCGGAGGCGACGCGGACCGCGACGAGCCGGTCGGCGCCGGCAGGCACCTCGGCGAGGCTGTGGCCGATGACCAGGTCGTAGTCGGCTGCCCGGTCGGCGTAGTCGGCTTCTGCGACGTCGGCATCGGTGAAGGCCACCTCGATGCCGGTACCGGCACAGCGGACCAGCAATGGCGGGATCAGGAGTTCCGCAGCGCTGGGTAGGGCGGCGATCGAGACCGTCCCGGTGGGCTCGCCGTGCAGGTCGTCGAGTTCGCGCTGCAGGCGTCCCATCGTCGCGGCCACCTCGACGGCACCCTCTGCGAGCAGCCGGCCGGCGGCGGTGAGCCGCAGGCGCCGTCCGGCGGGCTCGACGAGGGGGGTGCCGAAGGCCCGCTCCGCCGTCTGCAACTGCTGGCTCACGGCGGACGGCGAACGGAAGGTGGCAGCGGCGACAGCGGTGACGGTGCCCCGGTCGGCGAGTTCGCGCAAGAGGTCGAGATGGCGGACATCCATGAAGGCATCCTAAACAAATAGTTCAGAATGATGCGCTTGTGCTTCAGTATCCGCACCGTCGAGGATGGTGGAATGCCCGTCCGTCACCGCTTGCTCGCTGTCGCCGTCGCCGTGATCTGGGGGGTCAACTTCCTTGCCATCCATGCCTCGCTGACCCAGTTCCCGCCGTTCTTCCTCGTCGCGCTGCGGTTCCTGCTCATCGCGATCCCGACGGTGATCTTCGTGCCGCGACCGAAGGTGCCGCTGCGCTGGCTGATCGGCTACGGCCTCGGGTTCGGCGTGGCGCAGTTCATCTTCCTGTACTGGGGAATGGCGGCAGGCATGCCGACAGGGCTCGCGTCCCTCGTCCTGCAGATCTCCGGCCCCTTCACCCTTGTCCTCGGCGCCGTGCTGCTGGGCGAGAAGGTGCGCCGGCTGCAGTGGGTCGGGATCGGCGTCGCGATGGCCGGCATGGTGCTGGTGGGGGTGTCCCGGGCGCAGGCTGCTGCGATCGTGCCGTTCCTCCTCGTGCTCGCCGGAGGGCTGGGCTGGGCGTTCGGCAACCTTGCCAGCCGGCTCGCCAAGCCACCGAACGCGCTGCACCTGACCCTGTGGATGTCCGTTGTCGTGCCCGTGCCGATGCTGTTGCTCTCGCTGCTTACCGAGGGGCCTGCGCAGATCGCCTCATCGCTGGCAGGGGCTTTCGGGCCGGAGGCGGTGCCGGCCTGGATCGGCCTTGCCTACACCTGCGTGATCGGGACGGCCGTGGGTTCGGGCATCTGGACCTGGCTGCTGGCCCGGCACCCCGCAGGAGTCGTTGCGCCGTTCTCGATGCTGGTGCCGGTTGCCGGCATCCTCGCCGCTGCGCTGGTCCTGGGGGAGCGACCCACCTGGCTGGAACTGCTCGGCGGTGTGGTGGTCGTGACAGGGGTGATGATCGGCTCGCGTCGGGCGAGGGTCGCCCGGGTCGCAGAGCCGTTGGCAGTTCCCGCGGCCGGCTGAGCCCGGCCTGCTGAGCCCGGCAGGCGGGTCAGGACTCGTCCGGTTTGGGCCCCTCGTCCTTGCGCATCTCTTCCTCACGCTTCTTGAGGTCTTCCTCCCACTTGCGCAGCAGGTCCTCGTGCTCGGTGTTGGCCTTCTTCAGCGAACGCAGGAACTCGGGGTCGTCGTCGGGAGCCTTGGCCCGCTGGCGGGGCCGCTCGGGCTGGGGGAAGCCCGCCGTCCGCGTCGTCGGCCGGGACGCTTCGCCACCCGCGCTGGCACGGGTGGGGCGGCCGGCAAGCAGCCAGATCACCGGTCCGGCGATGGGGATCAGGATGATCAGCAGGAACCACGCCCACTTGGGCAGGTTGCGGATGCGGCGCTCGTCGGACTGGATGCAGTCGATCAGACTGAAGATCGCGAGCGCCAGTGCGATGGCGGTTGGCAACAAGCGGATCATTTCTGGCTCCTGGGTAGCTGGCCCCAACGATAAGCCATCGCCCAACCCCTCCCGGTGAACGGCGAGGGCGGAGCGGTCCGGTGACGGTCAGGCAGCCAGGGATCGTGCCCTGAGCTGACCGCAGAAGGCCTGCGCGAGGAGCCGTCCGGTGCGTGACACCTCGGTGTCCTGGGCATGCATCGCGCGGCGCAGCGTCCTCGCGTCGTCGCCGTCGAGTTCCGCCCAGCGCCCCATCAGCTCGGGCGAGGCCTCGGGGTGGAACTGCACGCCGACCGCGGTTCCCACACGGAAGGCCTGGTTGGGGTAGAGCGACGTGCTGGCGAGCTGCGTGCTGCCCGGCGGGAGCACGGTGACGGTGTCGTGGTGGGACTCGGCGACGAGCGACGTGCCCTGCTCGGCGAGGCGTCCGAGGAGCGGGTCGTCGACGGCGCCCTCGTGCCAGGTGATGGGGTAGGCCCCGTGTTCCCCGCCTGCGGGATGCCCGACGGTGACCGTACCCCCGAACGCTTCTGCGAGGAGCTGGTGGCCGAGGCAGATCGCGAGCGTCGGGACCCCGGCGTCGACGGCAGCGACCATGAGTTCCTTGAGCGGTTCGATCCACTCGTGCGTGGCCTGGTCGTGGGCGCTCATCGTGCCGCCGAGGATGAGCAGGCCGTCACCGAGGGAATCCACGTCGGGCACTTCGCGCTGCCACAGCGGGACGGCGCGGAGCAGCACACGGTTGCTGGAGAGCCACTGGCCGAACCGGTCCACCGGCACATGCTTGTCCGGCTGGATGATCGTCGCGCGCACGGCCCTTGGCATGGCGGGAGAGTAGCCCAGGATTCTGACGGGCTTGTTACAGGCGGGACGCCTCCCGTGCAGCGTCGGTCAGGTTGCCGGGACGTGCTCGGGAACCTCTGCCAGCACCAGCAGCGGGTTGGCGACGGGTGCGAGCAGGGGCGCGACGCGTCCGGCGACCAACAGCCCGGCCACCAGTGGCACGACCACAACGAGCAGCGCGTGCTGCGGGCCACCGAACGCGACGGCAACCACGCCGATCAGGGGTGCCGCCGTCATCACGGCGACGGAGGCCAGCGACGCCATCATCGACACGCGGGCCTGGGCGCCGGCCGGTTCATCGGAGGCTGCGGCGACGGCCAGCGGGAAGCACAGCGCCGTCCCGCTGCCCCACAGCGCTACCCCGACGAGGGCGAGTTGCGGGGAGTCGGACAGGCCGAAGGCTGCAAGGCCGGCGATGGCGAGGATGCAGGAGAGCTGCACGCTCGCGACACGGCCGAGCCCGTCGATCGCCCGCGAGCCGAAGACGCGCACGATGGTCATCGTCCCGATGAAGACGCCGAGCACGATGCCGCCGAACGCCTCCGTCGCGCCGAAGCCGTCGACGAAGGCGAGGCTGAGCCAGTTGTTCGCTGCGCCCTCGCTGATCGCAGCGGCGAACGCAAGGACGCCGATCATGATCGCGCGGGGCTCGCGCCAGACGGAGAGGACGGCCGGTGCCTTGGCGGCTTCTGCGCCGGCGTTCACCGCAGGGGCGCCGGGCATGACGAGGCCCGCGCGCAGGGCGGCGAGTCGCAGGCCGCCGACGGCGATGGCGACGACGGCGAACTGCAGCCAGACCGGCACGCCTGCCGACGATGCGACGGCACCGAGGATCGAGCCGCCGACGGCGCCGGCGGAGAAGGCTGCGTGGAAGTGGGGGATCACCGAGCGACCGTGTGCCTGCTCGATGCGGGCCGACTCCACGTTCATCGGCACGGTGAGCAGGGAGCCGCCGATGCCGTTGATCACGATCGCGAGTCCGAAGACCCAGGAGGAGCCCATCGCCGTGCCGGCGCCGATCAGGATGAAGCCCAGCGTGTTGACGACGGCGCCGGTGGCGAACACCCGTGTGCTGCCGAACCGTGTGAGCAGTGCGGGTGCGGAGAAGACCGTGACCAGTGCGCCGATCGAGCCGACGAGCAGGATGAGTCCGAGGTCGGCGGGGGTCAGCGAGAGCTGGTCGCGAACGCTCGGGATGCGCGCCAGCCACGAGAAGGCCATCACGCCACTGATGCCGAAGACGCCGATCAGCAGCAGGCGGGCACGCTCGTGCACGGCGAGGGCGAGGAAAGCCCGATTCACAACAACGCTCCAGGGATAGGTCGAGCCGGGGCTCCCAGTTCCGCAGGCGTCGGACGTCGCAGCGGTTGCATCACGCTTCCGCGCGGCCAGCCAGGCTGGACGCGGCAATCGGGGGTCACCCCTATTGCACCAAGCCGAGCCGGGTCCCGTCAAACCGAGCGACGTTTGGGTTAGCGTTCCCACCTGATATAGTTAAGTTCTCAACTACTTAGTCCGAGGGACGCACATGACCTTGTCGGAGCTCACCGAAGCCCCCACCGCAGCCAGCATCTTCACCGAGGCGCACACCGCGTACATGTTCACCCCCGAACTGGTCGCCGACGCGGACCTCGCCCGCATCTATGAGCTTGCGAAGTTCACTCCGACGGCGCTCAACAGCCAGCCGTTGCGGATCACGTTCGTGCGCACAGAGGCTTCGAAGGCCCGACTCCTGCCGCTGCTCGCAGAGACCAACCGGGCCAAGTCCGCTTCCGCCCCTGTGGTGGCGATCCTTGCCGCCGACACCGACTTCCACGAGCACCTGCCGGTGGTCTCGCCCCAGATGGAGGGTGCCCGCGAGCGCTTCGCGAAGAACGCGGACGGCCGGGTGAAGATGGCCATGAACAATGCCTGGCTACAGGCCGGCGGCTTCATCCTCGCCGTGCGCGCGGCCGGGTTCGACGCCGGACCGATGGGTGGCATCAACGCCGCCGGCATCGACGAGGAGTTCTTCGCCGGCACGCCGCTGCGCACCTTCATGGTGGTCAATATCGGCCACGTTTCCGAGGACGGCGCGTTCCCGCGCAACCCGCGGCTGGGCTTCGACCAGGCCGTCACCCTGGCCTGAAGCAGGGACCGGAGTACAAGCGCAAGGGCAAAAAGGAGGGGCAAGAAAGGGGACAGTCCCCTTTCTTGCCTGCCATGTCTCGGAGCTTCGTAGACAGTTCTGTCTCAGTGGGGTGTTGACGGTTG
>JAOATP010000108.1 GCA_030158185.1 Propionicimonas sp. | reverse complement strand
TCGCCGACGAAGCGCCGCACGGTGTCGCGCAACAGCACCTCGTCGTCGTCGAGCAGGGCGTCCAACGCCAACACGTCGCTCGGGTTCACCTCATGGGACAGCGGTTGGTGGCTCATAGGTCGCAGCGTACCGGCGACCCCGAGCCCGGGTCGGCCTCCCGACAGACACTGGGTAACCCAGATCGCGACGACGGGGCCGACCCCTGCTGGAACCGGTCCCGTGGTCGCTTCGTGGATCCCGCCACGATCTTGTTGGGGACGATAATGCGGGTTGTTGGGGCGTGTGCATCGGGGACCTGCTGACCGAACACGTCCGTCGGTGTGCGGCTCAGGTGACGGTGAACTCGGCCTTCATGCCCTGAACGAAGTGCGGCGGCCCGTCGCCCTGCGTCTCCTGACCGTCCTGCATCATTGTGCCGGTGGGGATGAAGCACAGTGCGGCGTAGTCGCCGGGCTCGAAGTCCGCGACGAGCAACCCCTGGTCACCCTTGGCTGGAGCGAAGGCGGCACCCATCATGTTGATCTTCTCCATCGCCTCCTCCTCGGGCAACTTGAGCAGCTCGTCGAAGTTCTCGGTCACCCCGTCCTTCTTGGAAGCGACGACGATTTCATGGGATTCCATGCCGTCGTTGGTGAAGAGGATGGCCGTTTTCCCGGTCGGCATGGTGTCGGAGAGTCCCTCGAAGGCGTACTCCTTGCCCGACACCTCGACCTTGTTGTCAAAGTCGCAGTTGTTGAACATGTACGGATCGACCGTGCCCTGGGCCTTGGCAAACTCCGGTGCTTCGAACGCCGACATGTCACCGGTCTCGCCGGCCTTCGTCGCCGCTGCGACCATCGTGTCGACCTCGCCTTCGACCTCGGCAGGCTTGTTGGCGTCGAGTTTCTTGACCAGCGGCATGACTGTCTCCTTGAGGTAGACGGCCGGATCGCGCTCAGGCATTTCCCCCATGGCCTTGGAGATGTCGGTGTAGGCGTCGCATGCGCTCTGGATGCCGGCGTCCTCGGCCGACGCCGTCGTCGCCGTGTCGTCCTTGGCCTCGTCGTCGCCGTCGTCGCCACAGCCGGCCAGCAGGAGGGCGCCGCTGAGCGCCACGACAGAGAGCCGTCGCATGGTTCGAGGTGAGCTGTGGTGGTTCATGTCGGGTCCTTCGCTGGTGCTGATGGGTTGGTCGATGCGTCCTCCACCAACGACTCGAGCAGCCGCAACAGATCCAGACGCCCGCTGAACGGGGTTGGGACCGCTACGACATCAGGGCCGGGTTCGGGCAGGATCGCTCCGGCCCACCGGCCCTGCGCCCTGTCGAAGTCGATGACTAAACGCATGGGAGCACCGTAGAAAGACGGCCGTGCGGCTCGCATCGGGGAGAACCCTGATTACGACCCGGACTCGGCCGTCGACGTCTGCTCGGTCCAGCGTCGAGCGAGCGCGGTGCGGTTGCGCACGTCGAGCTTGGTGAAGCACCGAGCCACATGGGTCTCAACCGTTTTGACGCTGATGAACAGACGCGCCGCCGCCTCCCGGTTGGTCAGCCCAACGGCTACCAGCTCGGCCACCTGGCGTTCCGCCGGCGACAGCGGCGCTGGTCCCACGCCGTGACGCGAGCGGGGGGTGAGGCCGCACGCCTCCAGCTCGGTGCGGGCATGATGGGCGTAGGGGGCGGCCCCCAGCGTTTCGAATCGCTTGAGAGCGCCGGTGAGCAGATCGGACGCCTGACGGCGCTTGCTTCGACGGCGGGCAAAGGCGCCGGCCGCCAACTCCAGCCTGGCCCGAAGGAAGGGGTCGCCGTCATCAGCCGGACCGCTGTCGCCCTGGGGTGAGGGCTCGCTCGGCGGTGGCTCCGGCTGTGATGTCGGTGTCAACCCGGCGGCAAACGCCGCCTCGGCGGCCTCGTCGTCACCGGTCGCAGCGGCGAGCAGCCCGCGCGCCCGGGCCGCGCCGATCCGGGCCTGGGCGCCGCCGGAAACGATCCGTTCGTCGAGCTCGGCCAGTGCTCGGGCGGCGTCCTCCAGGCGGCCGAGGCCGACGAGACCCTCGACCAGATCGGCACGCCACGGCTGGACACCCTCGCCCAACCGGGATCCTCGGAGCAGGTCGGCGAGCGGGCCCAGATGGTCGACCGCTCGTTGGTGATCGCCGGCGGACAACCCGATCCGTGCTTCGCCGACCATCAGCCACAGCAGGCCGCTGACGTTGTCGCTTCTGGACTGCGCCGCACGTCCGTCGGCCAGGTGGGCCTCTGCCGCTGCTGTGGCACCCCGACCGGCGTGGACGAATGCCGCTACCCCGTGGGCCATCGGCCGGGTGAGGTCGTGGTCGCCCGCCTCCATCAGCCCCACGAGCCGTTCGGCTTCGATCACGGCGGCATCCCAGGAACCCTGGCGGTACCGGCAGTCCGCACGGGAGTAGCCGGCGGTGACCCTGGTGAGCCAGGGACCGAGGTTGCCGCGTGATTCGAGAAGCTCGCCCAGCGTCCTCTCGGCCTCGCTCAGACGCCCCGACCACATCAGCAGCAGTCCCCGCGCCAGCAGAGCGTCTTCGTGGCCGGGCTGGGTTTCCAGCTGTGCCAGCCAACGATCGACCTCGGACAGGCCGCGCTCGAGTTCGCCGTCCAAGGCCCAGCCGGAAGCCAACATGACGAACGCGTTTCCCAGCTCTGCTCCACCTTGGGAAGCCCGCTCCAACGCAGCGCCGGCCCAGCCGATCGCTTCCGTGCCGCGGCCGGAGTTGGCTGACAACGTGGCTAACAACCCCGCAACCTGGCCGGCCACCTGCGCATCGGATGCCTGCTCCCACGCCGCAGTCAACGCTGTGTGCGCCCCGTCGGGGTCGCCGCGATGCAGCAGGTCCTGGCCCCGAACAAGCAGCTCGAGCGCCCCGCCGTCGCCGTCGACGGTGGAGAGCAGCCGCCGGGCCGCATGGAACTCTCCGGTAGTGAACAGCCTGTTGGCAGCGAGGAGCTGAGCCTCGGCCCGGGCCGAGCCATCGGGGGTCACCCTCGCCGCTTCGGCCAGCAGCTCGAGGGCTGTCAGGTCCCAGCCGGTGTCGAGCAGATCGCGTGCGAAGTTGACCGCTCGCGCGCCGAGGTCGGCGTCGTGGACGATCGTGGAGCGCAGCCGGTGAACCATGGCGCGGTGCGGGTCGTCAATGATGTCGGCGGCCTTGGCGTGCAGCTCGGAGCGGACCCCCGGTGGCAGGTCGGCGAGAACGGCGGACAGCAACAGCGGGTGGGCGACCTTGACCATGGGACGACCGGCGTGTTCCACGAACACCAGATGGCCACCGATCACAGCCTCGTCGAGCGGGGTTGAGAGCTCGCCGACGTCGGACAGGCCGAGCATGTCCACCAACGGACCGACCTCCATCGGGGTGCCAAGCACGGCGACCGCGGCGACGAGACGTTCGGTCTCGGGGCGGCAGCCGGCGAGGCGGGACAGTGCGAGCGTGGCATAGGACCGTGGAGCGGGAAGTGGCCCGATCCCCGACGACAGCGCGTGTGCGCCGAGCTCGTCGGCCAGGGTGAGCGCTTCGAGCGGGTTACCGGCGGTGTGTTCGTGGAGTCGCTGCGCAGCCCACTGCGGAATGGTGATGTTCCGGCTCTTGCGGAGCAGCGCATCGAGGTGCTCAGGCTCCAGACCATCGAGCCGCACCAACGTGGCCAGTTCGTCCTGGCACAGCCGCAACAGCGGGGCGAGGGCCGGAACCTCCGGGCGTTGGGCGATCACCATCAACAGGCGCTGTTTTCGGAAGCGGCGTAGCGCGTAGGTAAGCGCCTGAAGCGAGCCCCGGGCGCCCCATTGGGCATCATCGATCAGAGCGACGATCGGCCGGATGGATGAGGCCTCGGACGAGACCCGCACCACGTCGGCGCCGACGTCGAGCGGGTCGGGCCGAGGCCCGGTTCGTCCGAACATGGTCCGCACCGGCAGATCGCTGGCCTCCCCGTCGGCGTGGAGCTGTTCGATCAAGCCGTAATCCAGGTGCTGTTCGGCCTTGTCGCCGCTGGCTCGCATGATGATCACTCGGTCGTCGACCGATTGAGCGAACCCGCGCAGGAGCGCCGACTTTCCCACTCCGGCAGCGCCCTCGACGATCACGAGCTGCGGGCGACGCTCCATCGCCGCGTCAAGCGCGCGATGCAGCACGGCCAGCTGATCATCGCGCCCAACCAACGAGTGCGCTTGGCGGCGCTCGTCGGAGATTGACATCGACGGCACCCCCCGGTCCACGACGTTGTGTTTCACATTAGCCATGTGTGAGTTCGGCTGAGACGCCCGCTGTTGACGGGTGTCTCACCCGGTCGGGCCAAGCGATCCCCACCTCAAGCTGCCGGTAGGGTCGACCCCATGAGCGATGCCTCCGCCGAGCCCCCCACGACCCCCCCGAGCGAGGCTCGGCTTCGGTCGGAGGCCGAGCTGTACGTCGACGGGCGGCGGACAGCG
>JAOATP010000107.1 GCA_030158185.1 Propionicimonas sp. | reverse complement strand
CGGGCTGCTCGCCGATGATCTTGACGGAGTTCTTGGCCGCGCCGACCGTGCCGTCCGACCCCAGACCGAAGAAGACGGCCGACAGGTGGTCGTCCGGCACGCGGAAGTCGTGGTCGGGCGTGAGCGAGAGGTGCGTGACGTCGTCGACGATGCCGACGGTGAAACGCGGCTTCGGTTCTGCCTTCAGCAGCTCGTCGAAGACGGCCTTCGCCATCGCCGGGGTGAACTCCTTGGAGGACAGGCCGTAGCGCCCACCGATGACCCGGGTGACGGCGGCCCTTCGTGACGCTCGCTGCGCTCGCTCCTCAGGGACCGTTTGGGAGAGCGCGACGAGAACGTCGGCGTGCAGCGGCTCTGCGGGAGCGCCGACCTCCTTGGTGCGGTCGAGGACGGCGATGCCGGTGACGGTCGGCGGCAGGGCCGCGAGGAACGCCTCGACCGGGAACGGCCGGTACAGCCGGATCGTGAGCATGCCGACCTTCTCGCCACGACGGACCAGCTCGTCGACGGTCTCCGCCAGGCAGCCCGCCGACGACCCCATCGCGACCACGACCCGCTCCGCGTCGGGAGCTCCGTGGTAGTCGACGAGCGAGTACCGCCGTCCCGTGCGCTCTGCGAGTTCGTCGAACACCTGCGAGACGGTCTCCGGAACAGCGAAGTGGAACGGGTTGGCAGCCTCCGCAGCCTGGAAGAACGTGTCCGGGTTCTCCGCGACCCCGCGGATCATCGGGGCGTCCGGGGTGAGCCCACGGGCGCGGTGGGCGAGCACGTCGTCCTCACGCACGAGGGCGCGAAGGTCGGCGTCACCCAGCAGTGCGATGGTGTTCACCTCGTGGCTGGTGCGGAAGCCGTCGAAGAAGTGCACGAACGGCACCCGTGAGCGCAGCGTTGCCGAATGGGCGACCAGCGCGAAGTCGTGCGCCTCCTGCACCGACGACGCAGCCAGCATCGCCCAGCCGGTCATGCGGGCCGTCATCACGTCGGAGTGGTCGCCGAAGATGCTGAGGGCGTGCGTGGCCACCGTCCGCGCCGCGACGTGGATCACAGCAGGGGTGAGCTCGCCGGCGATCTTGAACATGTTCGGCAGCATCAGCAGCAGGCCCTGCGAGGCGGTGAAGGTGGTGCCGAGCGTTCCCTTGGTGACGGCGCCGTGCAGCGCTCCGGCAGCGCCGGCCTCCGACTGGAGCTCGATCACCTCGGGGACACCGCCCCACAGGTTCGGCTTGCCCGCCGCCGACCAGGCGTCGGCCGATTCGCCCATCGCCGAGGACGGCGTGATCGGGTAGATCGCGATCACTTCACTCAGGGCGTGCGCGACAAGCGCAGCAGCCTCGTTCCCGTCCAGCGTCGCGCGGTCTTCCCGGTCCTGTGTCACCGGGTCATTCTCGCGCCTCAGAGGGGCTGACGACCGACCGTCCCGACGATGGCGGTGCGGTACTCGGGGCTGCTGAACCGGGCGTACTCCGCCTCGGCAGCCTTGATCCGCGTCGCCACGTCGAGCCGCTCGGTGGGCTCCTCGTTGCCCGGCGTCGTGCTGAACTGCTGCAACGCCGCGAGGCCGGCCGCAGCGCGGGTGGCCGCAGCGGCCTGCTTGGCGTCGAGCCGCGCGCCGTACCAGTCCGAGCCGACGATCGACTCACGGGTGAACAGCGCACGGAAGTCCGGGGAGTCCAGGTCCCAGCCCTCGGCGGTCTGGCCGTTGGCCATGATCTCGAGGAGGGCTCGCAACGGCGGGATGGCCAGCGCGATCGTCGCGTCGTCGAAGTAGGCCTGGGCGACCCGCTGGTGGGTCGTGACCATGGTGGCCATCGACTCGGCGAACACGTCGGTGTCCTGCAGCTCCGGGCGCAGCATCTCCTCTGTGAAGACGGCGTGCGGGTGCAGGAAGATGCGCCCGAAGTACTTCCGCGCGAACGCCTGCGTCATCCGGTAGCCCAGACGGCTGGCCAGCACGGGCTGCCCGTTGTGCTCGAAGTCCTCGATCTTCTCCAGGGCACCCTCGGTGTAGAGGTTGGCGGCCGTGCGCTCGGTTGCCGTCATCCGGGAGAACACCTCGGGCACCAGCATCGAGATGTCGTGCTCCACCCGGAACTTCGGGCCGACGTAGCCCGCGCAGGACACCCAGCCGTCGTAACCGGTGAGGGCGTAGGAGAGCAGGGCTGCGTTCAGGTCGATGATCGCGGGCAGCGCGTTGAACGGGCCCTTGGTCATCGCACCCTCGGAGCCGGCGCCGGTGGTGGACGGTGACTTCCCGGTCATCGAAGAGATGAACTCCATGAAGAGCTCCGGCAGCTCCATGAAGTGCAGCGGGCTGAACGAGCACAGCGGCGGCACCGGGCCGTCCGGCGGGTTGTTCCGCCTACCGGCCGCGACGACGTTCACCGGCAGCGGCAGGGCCGCGTGGGACGGCATCCGGCGCACCAGGTGCGCAGCGAGGTCCGCGACGGCCGTCGCCGGCGCGTTCGTGCGGTCGGGCCGCTTCTGCAGGTAGCGCGGGTTCTTGCTGGGCTTGCCGTCAACGATGCGCGGGTTGGCTGAGCTGACGAAGAAGGCCGGCGAGCTGCCCTCAGGGGAGTCGGCGACCGCGCTGATCAGGTTCGCCATCGGTGCGGAGAACGCGGAGAACGCCACCGCGTCGTCGCGCATCTCGATCGCGTCGTCACGGGTCAGCGGCTGGAAGTTGGACAGGAACGTGCCGGGGCTCGCGATGTCGGCTTCCGCCTGCTTGTCGTAGCCGCGGTGGATGGCGTCGTCGGGGCGCTGGAACAGCAGCTCCTCGCAGTTCTCCACCAGCTTGTACGACCGGCCGGTGGGCAGCCCGACCATGTGGCCGTCGACGACGACCGAAGCCGTGATGTCGTCCTCGGTCTGCACCTTCACCGCCGGGTTGAAGTCGTGGCGCAGTCCGAACAGCCGCCACGAACCGTCGGTGTCGAAGCCGACCCGCAGCATGTTGACGTTGATCTTGTCGCCGTCCAGCCGCAAGGCGTTGCCCAGGCGGCCGTTGATGATGCCGACGCTGAAGTGGCTGCGCCAGTCGCCGCCCCACTCGGGACGGTAGAAGCGCTTGACCACGAACACGAGTTCCTTGACGTGCTGCGGGATCGAGTCGAGCCAGGCGCTGTACGACGGCGTGTACTCGGTCTCCGACGGGGTCAGGAGCTTGATCACGCTGCCGATGCTGCGGTCGTCGTCGAGGATCGGCCGCCGGTCGTGCCCGTTCTTCGTGGAGTCGGCGAACCGGTCGGAGAAGTCACGCTCGAGGATGGCTGCGACCGCGTCCATGTCGGTGTCGAAGTCCGGGGAGTAGGCGTTGCCGAAGATGAACGCGTCGGTGATCGCCTTCGAGATCTCGGACTTGCCGCCACCGGAGACCGTGCTCGGCTTGTGGCAGCTGGTGGCTGTCGGGACGGTGCCGACGAGGCTCCACTGCGTGCGGTCGGCCGCCTGCTGCACCATGCGCACCTGGTAGCCGTCCGGGCTGAGGTAGACCTTGTCCGCGCGCAGGCGCAGCGAGCCCTGGCCGCCGTCCGGGTTGTCCCAGGTGACGGTGAGGGTGCGCAGCGAGAACGTCGGGTTGGAGGGCACCAGGACGATGTGCGGCTGCTCCGTGTCGAGCACGTGGCCCTCGGGCTGCGCGACGAAGCGTCCGGGGTCGCGCTCGAGGACGCTGGCGAGGGTGTACTCCGGGCCGGCGGAGCTCACCATGTACTCCTGGCCGAGGTTGTAGCTGGGGAACACCAGCGCGCCGCCGGCGTGCTCCTCCTCGGCATTGCCGAACAGGTTCGCCGAGTAGCTGATCTGGGTCTTGACTTCCTTCTTGCAGTAGCCGAAGTAGTTGTCGGCGATCACGGTGACGATCACGCCACGGGCGTCGCGGGCGCACACCTTGAACGCCTGGCCACCGTTGTAGAGCTCGTCGGGATCCGTCCAGCACATGCCGTCGCGCCGCTGGCGGTCGGTTGCCTCGCCGGCGTGCGGCAGTCCCAGGGACACCTTGGTGACTGCGGTGAGGTGCGGCGCGAGGATGACCGCGCCGGTGTGGCCCGTCCAGGTCTCCGGCTTCAGGGAGGCGTCGTTCTCCGGCAGGTAGGGGTCGCCGCCGTTGCCGAAGATGCCTTCGACGAAGTCGAGGTTGGCCACGAGACCACCGGGAACGATGAACCGGGTCTCCATGCGCTTCTCACGCACATAGCCGGGCACGGCCGGGGCAACCAGCGGACGCAGCTGGAGGGAGACGAAGCAGGACGCCGGCACCTCCTGGTTGGCGGTGTAGGGCAGCACCAGGTCGACCTGCGGAGGCTGGAACGCGAGCTCCAGCAGCCGGGCGAACACGGCCTTCGGCACACCGATCTTGTCGTCGGGGATGGGCAGGCCACCCTCGGCGATGTGGAAGACGCCCGCCGTGGTGCGTCGGTCGTTCGCCGGGTTGTGCAGGACGCCGTTCGCCAGCCGGTAGCTGCTCAGCAGCGGGGAGGCGTAGGAGTCGGCGTCGTAGGGCAGCGACAGCTCGCGGGCGAGGCCGGCCTCGTCGAGCACGAACGTCCGGCGGGGCAGCTTGGGGCTCACCCCGGTGTCGGCGAGGTAGTCGTCCAGCCAGTTCTGGATGCGACTGTCGGCAGCGCACAGGCGATCGGCAAGGCGGCGGCTCAGCTCACGCTGCCGCGCGAGGATCGGCGCGACGAGCTTCGCCGTCTGCGTGTCCTGGACCTCTGCCGGTAGCGGCAGTCCGAGCTGGGCAAGGCGGAGATTGATGGCGGCATTCTGGGTCGGGGCCATGTCCCCATTGTGGTCAACGAACGCCCTGGCCGTCGCCTGGTCTCGCCCCGGCGGACGGGACTTGACGCACCGACGTCACCCTGATGACCGGCCAGCGCTCACCGGCTCTCCGGCAGGGACCGGTTGGCTGCGGTCGGGCACAAGCACCCCAGGACCGTGTTTGCAATCCCCCTAATGGGGGACAGGAATCACCCCGGAAGCGCTTTCCTGGACCGATTCTGATGCTTGCCGGTGCCATTCTTGTGCGAACCTTGGTGGCCTTTGCCGCCCGCCGGTAACCTCGTCTCATGGGGTCTGTAGTGGTTGGTGTGATCGAGATTGGCCTGGGACTGGTTTTCCTGTTCCTCGGCTACTCGTCCGCACGGGTGGTGCTCGGCCTGTGGGGGGCCGTGGTCGGATACTTCGCCGGAGCGTTGCTGTACGTCGCGCTGTCCCAGTACCTGGGCCGCGGCTGGATCGACGCCGTGCCCGAATGGGTCTTCTCCGTCGTTCTCGCGCTGCTGCTCGCGTGGTTGTCGTTCGCCTTCTACGCGATGGGCGTGCTGCTGTCGATGGCTGCCGCGGGCTGGGCCATCGGCCAGGTGACGGCGCAGGGCCTGCACCTGCCGTCCTGGCTGACCTTCGCACTCTCGCTCGTGCTTGCTGCAGGGCTGGTCATGGTCGGCTGGACGATGAACCTCCCGCGCCTCCTGCTGATCCTGATCACTGCCATCACCGGTGCCTTCGGGGTGATCGACGGCGTGCAGGTGATCATGGGCAACCGGATGCCATGGACCGACGAGGGCTTCTGGCGCCTGCAGACCAACACGGCGGTGATCTGGGGTGCGGGTTACCTTGCGCTGATGCTGGCCGGCATCTTCTTCCAGTCCCGCCAAGCCTCCGGTGGGACGCTGCGAGAGGCCTACGGCAAGAGCGAGTGACGCGGTCCGGCCGGGTCCGCACTGCATCCATTCGCATTCTCCGCCGTGGTTGTGCGTCGTGTGCAATAGAAATGCGTGATCAAGGAATCCGGCAATAGGATCGTCGCCATGCTGATCGTCACGAGTAACGACATTCCGGGCTACCGCATCGAGGCAGTGCTCGGCGAGGTCATGGGCATGACCGTCCGGAGTGCCAACATCGGCGCCAACTTCGTCGCGAGTTTCCGCGCGATCGGCGGCGGCGAGGTGGATGAGTACACCCGCCTGGTCTACGACAGCCGCCAGCAGGTCATGCAGCGGATGTGGCAGGACGCGGTGAGCCGTGGAGCGAATGCCATCACAGCGATGCGCTTCGACACGGGCTCGATCGGCCAGGCCTTCACCGAGGTGTGCGCCTACGGAACGGCGGTCATTGTCGAGCCGATCGCACAGGGTCAGGCCGGAGCGACCAGGCAGTCCGTCGGGGTCGTCGCCAACCAGGGCCAGGCAGCCCCGCAGCGCTGATCAGGCCTTGTCGTCGGGAGAGTCGGCATCCGGGCCGGGCTTCTTCTTGCCCATGCCGAGTCCGCCGTGCATTTGCCAGTACTCCTGGACGCCCTTGATGACCGCAACAATGCCCATGCCGAGGATGAACCAGTCGAAGATGCTGGTGTCTAGCGTCATGAAGTACAGGGCCGCAGCAATGGCAACGATGCCGGCGATCAGGTACACCACGGGACGGTTCTTGGGATCGTTCACTGTGGCAGCCTAGCCGTCGTCACCCTTTGGGGAACTTTCGCGCGCCCTCCGGCTCGCCCTAGCGTTGGTCAGGTTCCGCGGCCCCACAGGCAGGGCTCGCCAGGAACGGAAAGCCAACCGACCGATGAATCCCGCAGCGGAGAGCACCGGACGGCTGCCCGCTGCAGCCGGCCCGGTTGACGCTGCCCAATTCAGCGAGCTCGACGAGAAGACCCTCCTGCAACGCAGCCGCGCCGGGGATTGCGATGCCTACGCGGAGCTGTTCCGCCGCTACCGGCTCGTCGCCGGCCGGATCGCCGCCCGGACCAGTTCGACCCTCGACCCGCAGGACGTGACAGCGGAGGCGTTCGCCCGTGTCTGGAGTGCGCTGCGCCGGGGTGGCGGACCGGAGCGCGCCTTCAAGCCGTACCTCGCGGCCGCCGTGCGCAACGTCGCCCTGAACTGGCGTCGCGGCGTGCAGGAGTTGCCGACCGAGCCCCACCTGCTGGGCGAGCTCTCCGACGCGACGGAGGAGACAGAAGTCGCCATCGCCGAAGGCCAGCTGGTGACTGCTGCCTTCGGGACGCTGCCCGAGCGCTGGCGCCATGCCCTGTGGGTCACCGAGGTCGAAGGGCGGTCCGTGGCCGAGCTCGCGACCGAGATCGGGACCTCGTCCAACACCGCCTCCGCGCTGTGCGTTCGCGCACGGGACGGCCTCAAGCTTGCCTGGCTCCAGGCACACGTCGAGCGGCGGGGGCACACGCCCGAGTGCGCCTGGATGCTCGACCACCTTGCCGGCTACACCCGCGGACGGCTCCCGCAGGCGCAGCAGGAACGAGCAGTTGCCCACCTGGCCACCTGTGAGACCTGCGAGGCCACCCGACGCCGGATCGCCTTCATCGGGGCCGGCCTCCGGGCGTCCATCCTGTTCGGCGGCACCGGAGCCGGCCTGCTGGCCGCGCGCACGGCCCTCGGCGTCAGCACGGCGACGGCCGGCCACGCTGGTGCCGTTGCCGTGATTCCCGCAGCCCCAGCGATGCTCTCCTCGTTCGGCTCGATCCTCAAGGGGTTCCTCAGCAAGGGCTGGATCGCCCAGTCGGCCCTCGGTGCCGGTGCCGTCGTGATCGTGGGCGCCGTCGGGTTCGCCGGCTTCAGCTACGCCACCACGGCCCATCGCGGCACGACGGCCCAGGCCGCGATCACCGCTCCCGCCGCGGCTCCGACGCGGGCAGCGAGCACGGCCGTGACGCCGGCTCCTTCGCCGAGCAGGACCGTGGAAGAGCCGGCGCCGGCGGCGAGCACCCCGACGTCCCGGCCGACAGCCGCATCAGCGACCACCTCCCCCACAGCGACGGCCACCGCGACCGCGGCGGTGACGCCGACGCCCACCGCCACGCCCACGCCCACCGCCACGCCGACGCCGACGCCGACGCCGACGGAAGACCCAACACCGACTCCGACTCCGACCGACACGACTCCGACGCCCACGGGCTCGCCAACACCCACGCACACGGACACGCCGAAGCCGTCCGTTACCCCGACGCCCACGGACACCCCGACGCCCACAGATACGCCGACTCCGTCGCCCAGCCCGACGCCGTCCCCGACGCAGACGTGTTACACGGTCATCGACATCCCCGGCATCGAGATCACCCTCTGTAGCTGAGTTCGCCCCGCAGCCAGCGTCCGACCGCTTCGGCAACGGCCCGCTCGAGGTTCGCAGGGCCTTCACGCAGCGCCGTCGCCAGGTCCACCGACTCCGCGACGATCGGGACGCAGGCAGTGAAGCCGAGATCGGCGATGCCCGTCCCCAACCGTCCGGCGAAGGCGATCACCGGCACCCGATGACGCAGGGCAACCGCCAGCACCCCCGCCGGCGTCTTCCCCGCTGCCGTCTGGGCATCAAGGGCACCCTCGCCGGTGAGCACCAGGTCAGCACCGGCGATCGCCTCGTCGAGCCCTGCCGCCTCCGCGACCACCTCGACCCCGGGACGCACCCGCGCACCCAGCGAGAGGAACGCCATGCCGAGACCCCCGGCCGCGCCGGCACCAGGCACGTCCCTGACATCGGGCAGCCCTGCAGCGACGAGGACGTCTGCGAGGCGCGCGAGGGCGGCGTCCAGCACGGGCACCTGCGCTGGGGTGGCCCCCTTCTGCGGCCCGAAGACGGCTGCCGACCCCAGCGGGCCGAGCAAGGGGTTGGTGACATCACTGGCCAGGTCGATCCGCAGGCCCGCAAGCCGCGGCTCGAGCCTTGAGACGTCCACGCGCGCAAGCCGGGCAAGGCCGAGGGGGCTGGGCGGAACGTCCGAGCCGGCGGCATCGAGGAGCCGGATGCCGAGGCCGGCCAGCAGTCCGGCCCCACCGTCGGTGGTCGCCGATCCCCCAAGGCCGACCAGCAGCCGGTTCGCACCAGCTTGCAGGGCGTCAAGGACCAGGTCGGCAACCCCACGCGAGTCCGAACGCATCACGTCACGCTCGGCCGGCGCGACGAGTCCGATGCCGACAGCGGCAGCAACCTCCATCACCGCGAGGCCGTCCGCGGTGAGGCCGTAGCCGGCGGTGACCGGACGTCCGAGCGGGTCCCTCGCCGTCACGTGGCGACGGGCCGCGCCGAGCGCCGCGATGAGGGTGTCGGTCGTTCCCTCACCGCCGTCGGCCATCGGGATGACCGTGCACTCGGCCTCCGGGGCCGCCGTCCGCACGCCCCGCGCCATGGCGGCGGCCGCCTCCGGGGCGGACATCGACTCCTTGAACGAGTCCGGGGCAAGGACGATCCTCATGGGTCCACTGTGGCAGCGGTCAGCGCGCGCCGTCCCCCCTCGGACGGATCAGGGCCGAGGCCATCGCGCCGGCAAGGTCCTTCGCGTGCCGCTCGAGCACGTCCAGTGCGGCCTCTGCAGCCCGGGCACCCTGGGGGGTGAGGCCCACGAGGACGGCTCTCCGGTCGCCCGCGTCGGGGCCCTGCGTGCGCCGGACGAGACCCAGCGCCGCCAGGCGGTCGAGCAGCGTGCTGGTGCCGCTGCTGGACATCCGCAACGAACCGGCAAGGGACGCCGGCCGGAGTTCGCCGTGCCGGTGGATCAGTGCCATCACGAAGCGTTCACGCCATTCGAGTGCGCCGATCGGTCGCATCACAGCGGTGACGTCGTCGACGTAGGCTGCGCCGACGCCACCGAGGCGGTCGCCGGCCTCCAGCACGGACAGTTCCGACCAGGTGTCCGGCCCGACCGGGAAGCCGAGGAGGCGCGTACCTTCGCGCAGGTCGCCGGCCCGATCGCGCAGCACGCCCGCCAGCGCCTTCTCGAAGGCCCTCAGGCGCGCATGACCCTTGGGGCTGAGGCCGAGGTGCATCGAGCGCCGGTCGCTCCTGTCCACGGACCGATCGATCAGGTCCTCTGCCTCGAAGCGGGCAAGTGCGTGGGACATTGAACTACGAGGTCGCCAAGCGGAGTGCCCGCCGGTTCAGCTGGTGACGTCCTTGTTGCGGAATCGCAGCCAGGCCAGCAGCAGGAACACCGCTGCGTAGGCCGCGTCCACCCAGAGCCCTGTGAGGATGCGGTCGGTGAAGACCGGGTCGCGCAGAAGGTCGATGAACGACATCCAGCGGTCAACCAGCAGCCACGGGTGCAGCCAGTCCAGCTGCGGGACGGCATCGAGGATCCACAGCAGCGTGCTCACCATCGCTGTGGCGACCGTTGCAGCGATCGGCTGCTCGGTGAGGGTGGAGATGAACAGCCCGATCATCGACAGTGCGCCGAGGCCTGCGCCGAGATAGGCCACGGCCAGCAGCAGCCGGAGGAGGCCGTCGCCGATCCCCATCTGGGTGCCCGAAAGGGTGGTCAGGGGGCGCACCCCGAACAGCACGGCACCGGTGACCAGCCCCGAAAGGGCCACCACCGCGGCCCCGACGAGGCCGCCGATGACCAGGGAGACGGCTTTCATCACCAGCAGGCGGCCACGGGCGACCGGGGCGATCAACAGGTAACGCAGCGTGCCCTGATTGGCCTCGCCGGCGATCGCGTCCCCGGCCAGCACCGAGACCGCCAGCGGCAGGAACAGGGCGATCTCGACGCTCAGGCCGGCGAAGCCGAGGAAGATCCCGTTGCCGGCGACGGCCGACATGAGGTCACCGGCGGATGAGCGGGGATGCCGGACGGCGGACACCTTGAGCGCGATCCCGACGAGCACGACGAGACCGAAGAGGACGCCGACACCCACCCGGTTGCGCCGGCGGCCGAAGACAAGGCCGAGCTCGGAGCCGAGCAGCCGGAACCATGCCCGCACCGGACGGGAGCGGCGCGGCGTCACCACGTCAGCCGCTGACATCGAAGCCCTCCCCGGTGAGCTGCACGAACAGGTCCTCGAGCGTCGGCGTGACCTGCACGAACTCGGCGACGGTGATGCCCGCACGCACCATGGCCTGCACGATCCACTCCGGCGCGACCTCGCCGAGGCTGCCACCGACCCCGCCGTCGAGGAGCACGGCATCGGCCACACCGAGGTTGGCCAGCACAGCCAGTGCCGGCTGCGGGTCGCGTGTGCGCATGCGGAACCGGGTGGCGGTCAGTGCCCTCAGTTCGCCCATCGGGCCCTGCGCCACCAGCTTGCCCGCCCGCATCACGCCCAGGTGGGAGCAGAGCTGCTCGACCTCCGCCAGCAGGTGGCTGGAGACGAAAACGGTCGTGCCGTCGGCGGCAAGTTCTGCGATGAGGTGCCGTACCTCGCGCGTCCCCTGCGGATCGAGGCCGTTGGTGGGCTCGTCGAGCACGAGCAGGTCACGCGGCTGCAGGAGGGCTGCGGCGATCCCCAGCCGCTGGCGCATGCCGAGGGAGTAGGCGCGGTACTTCTTGGTTGCAGCGACGGTCAGGCCCACCCGGTCGAGCGCTGCGGCCACCCGGGCGGATGCCGTGTCCGGGTCGCTGCGCCGGTCGGCGGCGTCCACGCGCAGCAGGTTGGCCGTTCCCGAGAGGTAGGGGTGGAAGGCGGGACCCTCGACGAGGGCGCCGACGCGGGGTAGCACGTCGGTGGCAGCAGAGGGCATCGACCTTCCCAGCAGGCTGCACTCGCCACCGTCCGGGCGGACGAGGCCGAGCAGCATCCTGATCGTGGTGGTCTTGCCGGAGCCGTTCGGCCCGATGAACCCGTAGACGGCGCCGCGCGGCACGTCGAGGTCGATGGCATCGACAACGAGCTGGCGGCCGAAGCGTTTGGTCAGCGCTGTGGAACCAATGGCAGGCGAGTCCTCCGACGCCTGCGGTTCAGCCATCGGGGAAGCGGCAAGGCTCACTTGGCCGCGAGTGCCTGGTAGAGCCGCTCCGGGACGACAGACCCAACAGCCACCCGGCCGTCATCGGTGATCACGGCGTTCACGAGGCTGGTGCTGAGCAGGTGACCCTTGCCCCAGGAACCGGACACGACGGGCAGTGAGTCGAGCAGCACCTTGGCCTGCTGGTCGGGCTTGTCCGTCGTGGACACGTCCATCACCGCGACGGTTGCCCAGCCGGAGCCGAAGGTCTTCGGCTTGGCGCCGGCATTCGTGCCGTCCTTGGACGGCTTCGAGCCGTCGGCCTTGTGCTCGGTGACGGTGACGCCGGCCGGCGGCTGGAAGTCGAAGACGGACGCTGCCGGGACGGCGAAGTCGATCGAGGTGGCAGCGACGGTGACGGCGTCCTCACCGTCATCGGCGATCACGCGAAGGCCCAGCGGCACGAAACGCTCGGCGTCGACGGACACGCGAACCTGGCTGACCAGGCTGCCGTCGTCCTTCGGGGTGAGCACCAACTGGTACACCGCCCGGCCGGCGACGTAACCGGTGCCGGACGTGGCGACGTCGGTTGTCGGGCTGAGCTTGTCGAGCAGGTCCGTGATGACTGTGGTCGGCGACGTCGGGGCACCGGACGGCTTCTGCGTGGGTGCTTCGAGCTTCGAGTGCACGGCCTCCTGCTTGGTGCTGGACCAGGCCCAGACGTCCAGGCCGTTGCGGGTGATCGAGCTCTCCGTCGTGCCGTCGACCAGCGCCACCTTGGCCTTGTCCGGCTCCGCGAGCCAGACGCGGACGGTGTGTGTTCCGGTCAGCAGGGAGAGTGCTGTGCTGAGGTCGTTGCCGGCATCGCCGAGGTCGGACGGGAGGGACGGCAGTCCGAGATCGCTGCGCTGCTCGAAGGTGGCGCTGAGGCCGTCCACCTGGGCTGCGGCGACCTTGCCGAGGAGTTCCGCGGGCGTCAGCGGGGGCAGGACAGGGTCGGCGGCGGCACCGTTGATCGCCAGGCCGGTGATTCCCGCGGCCGCGAGCACCCCTGCGGCGACGAGTGCGAGTGTCCGCGCCCGCACGGACTTCGGCTGCGTGACCTGCTGTGAGCTCATGACTCAATGATGCCCCCGATCGCAACCCCCGTTGACGAGACGGTGGCAAGGCCCGCCCGGGTCACTCTCACGGGGTCTGGCGAGGGCTTGCCGGGCTTCCTAGCATGGGCATATCGCCCCGTCCGGGGTTCGCCCCGGACGCACGACTCTCGCCGACCTATGGGGGGCGCCGGCGTCTTGTCGCGTGCTGGAGTGGCCCTGCGTAATGGAGGGGTCCGGGGGCCACCCCAGCAGGGCCACCATCGTTCACCGCTCAGGAGGCCTGACCGTGGCAGGACACCGCATCTTCGGGACCAGCTTCGCCAGCATCTACCCGCTGTATGTCAGGAAGGTGGAGCGCAAGGACCGCGACAAGGCCGAGGTCGACCAGGTGATCTGCTGGCTCACGGGGTACGACGCTGAGGGCCTGGCGAAGACCATCGCCAGCGGGGTCGACCTGGAGACGTTCTTCGAAGAGGCTCCCCGGCTGAATCCGAACGCCGCCCTCATCACGGGCCTGATCTGCGGCATCCGGGTGGAGGAGATCGAGGATCCGCTGATGCAGAAGATCCGCTACATGGACAAGCTGATCGACGAAGTGGCCAGGGGGAAGAAGCTCGCGTCCATCCTCCGGGGGAGCGAAGCGAGCTAGCTTCACCCGGCATGGCGAGAGGATCGGGCGCCTCACCACCGGTAGAGGCGATCCCACAACCGGCAGGGCTGGGTGGAACCCCCGCGCACCCCGGTGCAACGGGGCAGCGGAGTCGGCCAGGTCAGCTCCGGGTCGTCATCGTCATCAAGGTCCTCCTGCTGCGAGCCCATCTCCGGCACCCAGTACGCCTGCCTCAACTCATAGCCGTTGAGGAAGATCTCGCAGTCGCAGTAGCCGCCGGCCGTCCCCAGCCGGCGTTCCAGGGCCGTTGCACGTGGCGCCCGCGCGTCGCGATAGTGCGCTGCAAACCTCAACCGGCCGTCGCAGCCGAACTCCATCATCATCCGGTGGACGTAGCAGAGGAGGCACTCCCTCGGTTCGGGGCCGAGCAAGGCGAGCGAGGCGTCCGCGAGCACCCTCTCGGCCTCCAGCACCTCGGGCGCAGCACTCGCCGGATCCGGACGTTCCACCAGTTCGGGCATTTCGGGCAGGGCAGGCAGGGCAGGCAGGGCGCCGGAGTACTCCGGCGACAGGTTCGCCCACCCGTGCGGGGTGACGGCGTACACATCCCCGTGCAGCGCGGCGGTGTTGTGGTTGCTGTAGCGCCAGCCATAGAAGAGCAGCGCCTCGATCGGAGACATCCTTGCGGGCCCCTCACGGCACACCACCGTGATGAACTCGCCGGTGATCTCGCCCCATCGGTTGCCGTTCCAGGTTCGCACCGGCGCCGTCTCATCGGCAAGGGCGCACAACGCCCTGCTGAGCTGCAGTATCTGGTCCTCGTCGAAGTACGACTCGTCGTCGAGGATGGGCACCGGCGCCGGCATGCTGCGGACGGCAAGCACAGCCTGCGTGGTGCGGTCGACGAGTGCGATGAGGGTCGTGCCGGCGACGGCAGGGCCGTGGCGCAGGATTTCGGTGAGGACGCGCGCGCGATCCTCCGACCCGGTGAACGTCTCCTTGAAGGTGGTCATGACGTCACCATCGCGATGGGCTTCCGGAATGTGGCACGGTGCGAGCCACCTGTGGACAGCCGCCCGGCGCGAGGCAGGTTGTCCACAGGCCCAGGCTGTGGGGGCAGGCTCAGCCGGCCCAGCCCACCTCAGCTCGCGCGCGCAGCTCTCACTTCAGGGTGTTGACGTCGATCACGAAGCGGTAGCGGACGTCGGAGGCGAGGACACGTTCGTAGGCGTCGTTGATCTGCGTTGCTGCGATCAGCTCGACGTCGGAGGCGATGCCGTGCTCTGCACAGAAGTCGAGCATCTCCTGGGTCTCGCGGATGCCGCCGATACCCGAACCGGCGAACGAGCGCCGGTTGCCGAACAGGGTGAACACGTGGATCGGCAGCGCCTGCGGCGGGGCGCCGACGTTGACCATCGTCCCGTCGAGATCCAGCAGCTTGAGGTAGGCGTCGAGATCGATGGGCGCGCTGACCGTGTTGACGATCAGGTCGAAGCTGCTGTTCAGGTCGGTGAAGGTGGCCGGATCGCTGGTCGCGTAGTAGTGGTCGGCACCCAGGCGCAGCCCGTCCTCCTTCTTCTTCAGCGACTGGGAGAGCACGGTGACCTCTGCGCCCATGGCGTGGGCGAGCTTCACGGCCATGTGGCCGAGACCGCCGAGGCCGACCACAGCGACCCGCGAACCGGGCCCGGCGTTCCAGTGCCGCAGCGGGGAGTAGGTGGTGATCCCGGCGCACAGCAACGGCGCGGCCGCCTCGTACGGGATCGCCTCCGGCACCCGCAGCACGAAGTCCTCGTCCACCACCACATGGGTCGAGTAACCACCCTGCGTGATCGTGCCGTCACGATCGACAGAGGCGTAGGTGCCGGTGTTGCCGTTCGCGCAGTACTGCTCCTCCCCGGCGAGGCAGGCGGCGCACTCCCGGCAGGAGTTGACCATGCAGCCGACACCCACCCGGTCACCGACGATGTGCTTGCTGACGGCAGCACCGACCTCTGCGACCACGCCGACGATCTCGTGGCCCACCGTGAGCGGGTAGGTCATCTGGCCCCACTCACCGCGGACGGTGTGGATGTCGGAGTGGCAGATGCCCGCGTACCGGATCTCGATCAGCAGATCCTTCGGGCCGACATCCCGACGCTCGATCGTGATGGGGACCAGGGGGTCGGTCGCTGAAGTGGCGGAGTAGGCGTTGACCGTGAGCATGCATGTCCTTCGGGTGTGGGTCGGGATTCCGGGCGGCGACGTACGCGCCCAACAGGTAGAGGCTAGCCAAGGACCAGAGGTGCAGGGTCGCTGGGGGCAACTGTTCAGTCCCCGATCTCGCCGACGAGGGGAGCTCCACGGAGCGCCACCGTCCGCTGGGCGGCAGCGATGGCGACGTCGAAGCCGACGTCCGGATTCTTGACCAGGCGCTCGGTGGCGAGGGCATGTGTGCGGACGCCCGCATCGCGGTGCAGCTTCGCGCGCTCGATGACAGGGGTGGCCGCGGCACCGAGCGCTGCGAGGGCGCGGCTGAGACTCCGTTGCGTGGTGCGATCGCCCCGACCGAACTGGGTCGAGATGGTCTCGGCGAGCGCCGCAGCGTGCTCCGCCGGCACCAGGCCGGCTGCTGCGCGCCAGGCGGTGCGGGCCACCTCGTCCTCGGCGTCCAGCAGGAGTTCTGTGGTGATCGCAGGCCACGCCCGCCGGTCGCCGAGCTTGGACAGCGTGTGCAGAGCTTGCGCGCGAGCCGGAGGGAACGGCGACCGCAGCTCCGGCAGGACGCGTTCCAGCGTGAGGGACGGGTCGTGCTGGATCAGCGCCCAGGTGAGCATGTCGCGCACGAAGAAGTCCGGCTCGACCGCGAAGCGCCCGACGAGGGTGTCGATGTAGCCGTCGTTGGGACGCAGCCCGGCCGCCATCGCCGTCCGCAGGCGGACGGACGCCGAATCCGCCTCCAGCGCGCTCTTCAGCCTGACCACGACTGCGTCGAAATCTTCCTGGTTCATTGCGACCACCTCCCCTGACAGTGAAGACCTTCTCGCGGCGTCAAGGTCAAGTGGGCGTCCGTTCCCGTGCGGCCAACCGTGGCCCGGAACCGCTCGCTAGGCTCCACGGTTGAAGGGGGATCGATGGACAGCATCACCAAGAACCGGCAGCCTCCGGAAACGCTGCGTGCGATGGCGGCTCTGGCGTACGGCGCCGAGCGCGTCCCGTCCGGGGAGGACTGGGTGCAGGAGCTCGGAATCGGGCTGTTCAAAGTGGCTTACCGCCTCAGGCTTGATGACGGCTACCAGGCGGTGCTGAAGATCGCGCCGCCATCGGGTGTCGAGGTGATGACGTACGAGCGAGGAGCCATGGCCACGGAGTTGGCGGCGCTCGCCCTCATCCGCGCGCGGACCCGGGTGCCGGTGCCGGCCGTGGACTTCGCCGACCAGAGCCACGCTTTGTGCGACGCCGACTACTTCTTCATGCCTTACATCGACGGCGACAACCTCAGCGCCGTCAAGGACACGCTGTCTGACCAGGAGCGGAACACCTACGGGACGCAGCTCGGTGCTGCGACTGCGGAACTGAACTCGATCCGCGGCCCTGCCTTCGGGCCGCTGGACGGCTCCGGACGACGGAGCTGGCGAGAGACGTTCCTCGCCATGGTCGAAGACGTCCTCGGCGATGGCGAGCGCCACGATGTCGACCTCGGCTGGGACTACGACACGGTCCGTGCGGTGGTCAGCGATCACGCCGACTGTCTCGACGAGGTGACGCAGCCGCGGTTCGTGGAGTGGGATCTGTGGGACGGCAACGTCGTGGTGCGGGACGGCCGGATCGTCGGCGTGCTCGACCACGAGCGGGCCTTCTACGGTGACCCACTGATCGAGCACGGCTTCAACGCGGTCGAGCTCCCCGCCTTCGGTGATCCGACCGCGTTCCTGAACGGCTACGGCAAGACCACGTTCACCGCGAAGGAGCGGCGTCGCCGGCAGCTCTACTGCGTCCACCTGGCCCTGATCATGACCATCGAGACCGTCTACCGGGAACTCACCGACCCCCAACCGTATGACTGGGCCCGAGCCCGCCTGGACGAGACGATGCACCTGCTCGGGTCGTCCCGCTGACCCAGGCCCTTCGTGATCACCGGGGAGCAGAGCGTGCCCTGTCTCTCTCGGTGCGGCCGACTGTGACGGCGATGTCGAGCTCGTTCCCCTCGGGATCGGCCACCGTCCACCAGTCAGGGGCACAGGCGTCGAAGACCACCCGTCCCCCGGCAGCGACAGCGGCAGCAACCCGCGCCTCGGCCTGGTCGTCGGCCACGAAGAGGTCGAGGTGGATGCGATTGCGTTGCGGCCTCGGCTCGTCGAGCTGCTGGAAGAAGACCGGCGGGTTCAGCCGTCGCGGGTCGTACAGGTCGGTGAGGTCCTGGCGAGGATCCTCCACGTAGCCGAGCGCCACCCGCCAGAACTTGCGCACGGCCGGGACGTCGAGGGCGTCGAACCCCACCTGGAAGTCGCGCACTTGGGCGGTGTCGGCGACGAGCCCGAGGTCGTGCGCCACTGCCTGAACGTTGCGGGCGAGCGCGGCGAACCCGTCCGCCTCCTGCTGGTCCTTGCCGCTGTCAACGGTGACCCCCGAGTAGCGCAGGTCGATCAGCAGGGGCAGTCCGGCATCATCTGCCAGTGCTGCCACCGCCTCGACGAACTCGACTCCCTGCCCGAAACTCCTGATCGGGTAGTGCGTGGCCGCTGTCAGCATCACGCGCCAGTCGCGGGCGTCTTCGCCGTCGAGGACGCCGCGGGCCTCGGACAGCGGGAAGACGTCGACCTCGTTGCCTTCGGCGTCGGCCACGGTTCGCCACCACTGGTTCTGGTAGGTGACGTGGCCGCCTGCAGCTTCGAGGGCCTCCAGCTTGGCCACAACCCGTTCCCACGGGGTGCCGGCATCCACGTGGAGCCGGTTGCGCAAGGGACGCGGCCCGTCCATCTCCTGGAACCACACCCGAGGCAGGCGCCCCAACGGGTCGGACAGCCGGTCGGCGCCGACCCGGTCGAAGCCGAGAGCTGCCTGCCAGAACGGCACGACAGCCTCAGTGTCGATGACGTCGATCGCCAGCTGCAGGCGCTGCGATACCGCCGGGTTTGCGACAAGGCCGAGTTCGGAGGCTGCCGCCGAGATCCGCCCTGCCAGAGCCACATCC
>JAOATP010000106.1 GCA_030158185.1 Propionicimonas sp. | reverse complement strand
AACGAACTCGGGGTCGAGGTACTCCCGATAGGCCTGGTGGCTGCCGCCGGCGTGACAGTCGGCCGAAATGATCGTGTAGGGGGCGGCGGCGCTGCCTGCTCGATCGGCTGTCTCGGTGGGTACAGGTTCGGTGAGTGTCATGGGGCCAACCTTCCGTGGAGCTGAGCTGCGACAACCGCGTGCCGGCGACGGATCAGCCCCGCCCCAGGCATCTCCAAGTAGAACACGTTCTCGCTGGCTTCGCCAACGACCTCCTCAGCGCGAAAGCCGATTGGTTGACCAGCGGCAGCGCCCTCCCACACCCGTTCCACTGCGCTCCAACTGGATCGACGGCATCAGGCACCTCCCGGCGCGTTTCGTCGACCCGACATAGGCTCAGCCGATGACCTCCCTGGGACGGACCTCGCGACGCCATCCGTTGGGCCTCGGCGTCGCCTTGGTGCTTGCGGCCGGGGCACTCGCTGCCTGCGGCGGGTCCGAGGACGGCCCAACCCCGGGCGGGTCCGGCGGGGCGGACAACCCGAACGAAACGCTCGGCGAACGCACCTGGATCCTCGACGGAACGGGTAGTACCCCTGCGATTACCACCGGTGCCACCGTCACCCTCGTCCACGACTCGGGGAACGTGTCCGGACAGGCACCGTGCAACACCTACCGCACCGAGTTCACCGTCGACGGCGACCGAGTTGAGGTGGGGCCGGTCGCCACGACCAGGATGGCCTGCGAGCCGGAGGTCAACGAGGCTGAGAACGACTTCCTCAAGGCGCTCGAGCGGGTGGACACCGTCGCCGCCAACGGCGACCGATTGACCCTCACCGGCTCCGACGGAGTCGAGTTGATCTTCGACGCGCAGGACCCCGCAACCGCGCTGTTGGGGTCGTGGGAGATCGTCAACCTGGCCACCGACGACGCTCTGGCCACGCCCCTCAAGGGCACCACGCCGACGATCGACTTCGCCGACGACGGTTCCCTGGCTGCCAACGCCGGCTGCAATCAGATCGGGGCCACCTGGGAGCTCGACGGTTCGTCGCTCACGATCGATGACGGCCGGCGCACCTTGATGGCCTGCGCAGACCCGGAGGGCGTCATGGAGCAGGAGGATGCGCTGGGCAAGGCCCTGGACGCCGCAGCCCGGGTGGAGGTCAGCGACCAGCTGACCATCTTCAACTCGGAGGGCTCGATGCTGATCGCGGCCAAGCGGGCCGCCGACGGGTAGCCCGTCCCACCCTCGCGTTCAGTCCCGTTTGCGCATGGCGTCGACCAGGCGGTCGGTGGCGGTGTGGGAGTCGAAGGACAGGCGAGCCATCCAGAAGCGCAGAAACTGGGCCATCGAGTAGCGCACGAACAGCGCCGCACCGACGACAGCGAGGGTCAACCCGATCAGGGCTGCAACGATGGCGTCGCGCTGCTGCAACGGGTTGGTCGTGCTGTGGCTGATCACGTAGGCGACGATGACGACCACGATCGCCGACGCCATCAGCGCCACGCCGACCCACAGCAGCGCGCGGTCCCGGCTGCCGGCGCCGCCGGGCAGCGCCATGTCGGCGATCTCGGCGCTGAAGCGTTCAACCCGGTCCGGCCCATCGGCAGTTCCGGGCGGCTCGGGCGAATACGGGTTCTCGATCGCAGGGCCGTCGGGCACAGGGCTGTCGGTCACGGGGCTGTCGGGCGCCGGGCTGTCGGTCACGGGGCTTCCTCCTTCATCCGCCCAGGTAGGCCTGGGAGAGGCGATCTTCGATGTCATGGGGCCGACCGGCGTCGACGACGTGGCCCTGCACCAGCACGACGGCCACGTCGGCCACGTCGATCACGATGCGTGCGAACTGCTCGACCAACAGCACCGACGTGCCCTCGGCGGCCACCTGGGCCACGGTGTCGTACAACTCGTCGACGATGATCGGCGCCAGGCCCATCGACAGCTCGTCGAGGACCAACAGGGCCGGGTCGGTCGCCAGGCCGCGTGCCATGGCCAGCATCTGCTGCTGGCCACCGGAGAGGGTGCCGCTCGTCTGGTCGATCCGCTGGGCCAGCTGCGGGAACCGGGCGAGCGAGCGCTCCTCGATCTGCGCCCGGTCCTGACCCCGGTGGGTCATCATCCACAGGTTCTCGCGCACGGTGAGGTTGGGGAAGATGCCCCGTCCCTCGGGGATGAGGCACAGGCCTCGGCGGGCGAGGTCGTCGGCCCGGGCGCCGTTCACCCGACGTCCGGCGATGATGATGTCGCCCGCCGAGGCGGGCAGCAGGCCGGCGAGCACCTTGAGCGTGGTCGACTTGCCCGCGCCGTTGGGCCCGAGGATCGCCATCACCTCGCCGGCACCGACGACCAGGTCCACGCCGTGCAGCACGTCAATGCCGTCGTAGCCGGCGTGAACGCCGCGCAGCTCCACCAGCGGGCCGTCGCTCATTGCGCCACCGGCGTGGGCAGATCGGACTTCGGTGCGCCGAGGTAGGCATCGAGCACGGCCGGATCGGTCTGTACCTGCGCCGGTGATCCGCTGGTGAGGATCCGGCCCAGGTTCAACACGTTGACCGTGTGGCAGACCTCCATCACCAGGGACATGTCGTGTTCGACCAGCACGATCGTGATGCCGTCGTCGGCCAGCTCGACGAGCAGGCGCCCGAACCGGGCGGTCTCGGTATCGTTCTGGCCCGACGCAGGCTCGTCGAGCAGCAGCACGCTCGGGTGGCATGCCAGCGCCCGGCCAAGCTCGACCAGCCTGCCGTGGCCGGTCGACAGCGTGGTGACGCGCTCGTCGGCCGCGTCTCGTAGGCCGACCCGGTCGAGGATCGCCTCGGTTGAGGCTGCCGGGTCGCCGTCGTGACGCGCCCAGCGGTGGTGGATGTCGGCGGCGACGCGGATGTTCTCTCGCACCGACAGCATCGTGAACAGCTCGAGCTGTTGAAAGGTGCGGGCCAACCCGGCGCGCGCCCGCCGGTGCATCGACTTGCGGGTGAGATCGACCCCGTCGAGCGTGATCCGGCCCGACGACGGCGTGACCAGCCCGGTGATCGCGTTGAACAGGGTGGTCTTGCCCGCGCCGTTGGGCCCGATCAGCCCGGTGATCCGCCCCTCCGCTGCAACGACCGATGCCGCGTCGAGCGCCCGGTTTCCCCCGAAGGACACGACGACATCGGTCGCCTCAAGCACCCCCATTACCCACCCCCTGCTCGTTGCCCGCCGGCCGCACCTCGAACGGACGCCCGCCGGGCGATTCCGCCCCCACCAAGGCAGCCGGAACGAAGGCCAGGCCGTCGCGGGTGGTGCCGTCGAAGCCCAGCTCGTCGTTCATCGCCGTCAGGTCGGCCGGCGACCACGCCCGCGCGAGACCGGCCCACTCGATACCGGCCCGTTCGAAGTTCGGACGTTCGGGGAGTGCAGCGGTGGCCACCCCGTCGGACGCTGCCGCACCCAACTCTGCGCTCGCAACTGCGGCCGCCACCGGGGCCGGACGAGTCGATCGGATGCTCGCCAACGCACCGGCGACCAGAAACGTCACGGCGAGTAGGAGGGCGAAGGGCCGGTTACCGATCACGCCGGCCAGACGCAGCGCATAGGCACCGACCATCGCCGCCGTCATGGCGACGAGCACCGGTCGGTCCCGGCGCAGCGGAGCCACCCCATCCGACATCAGGGGCACCACGCCGCTGGGGTTGCGCCCGAGCCCAATACCGGCGAGCCCCGGGATGATCGTGTTGACCTTGGCGAACAGGGGGCCGAGGCCCGAGGTCAGGGGGATCAGGCCGAACAGGCTGATCCCGGCGAACAGTGCGCCGCCGATCAGCCCGGCGCCGCCGACGATGACCAGGATGAAGATCGGCAGGCCGGTGAGCAGGTCGTAGCGGGACGGGGACACCGTGCCCAACTGCATGCCGTAGAGCGCCCCACCCAGCCCGGCGATCGCCGCCGACAGCGTGAACACGCCCACCCGCGGCCAGCGCAGATCCAGCCCGAACGTGGCACAGGCCACCTCGCTGTCGCGCATCGCCACCAGTTGCCGGCCCCAGCGGCCCCAACGCAGCGCAGCCACCAGCACCGCAACGACGGCGAAGGCCACCGCCGACAGCATCAACTGCCGGCCCGGGGTGTCGAAGCGGTAGCCGAACAATGACAAAGCGTCGATGCTCGTTGAGTTGACGTTGAACAGGCTGACGTGGATCGGGCCGAGGTCGAAGTCGGGCAGGTTGAAGATCCAGCGGTCCATCGCCACGCCGAAGGCAGCGGTGGCCAGCGCCAGGTAGATGCCGGACAGGCGCATCACCGGCAGGGCGATCAGCGCCCCGACGGCGGCGGCGAACACCATTGCCAGCACCAGGCCGAGCGGGGATCCACCGCCACCGTGGTGGGCGACGGCGATGGCGCCGATGCCGCCGAAGGTCAGCTGGGCCAGCGAGATCTGCCCGGCGAACCCGACCAACGGCACCAGCGACAGGGCGACGATCCCGAGCGAGAACACCGGCCCGTAGGAGATCAGGCTGCCGGCGTCGAGGGTGGTGACCAT
>JAOATP010000105.1 GCA_030158185.1 Propionicimonas sp. | reverse complement strand
AGGTGGTGTCCTTTGCGCGACCGAGGTCGGTGAGGGCGAACCGGGAGAGGACCAGCATCCCGCCGGCACCCTCGTAGCCCGTCTTGGGGTCGGCGGCGGCGTCGGCCGTGCCGACGCGGTAGGGCAGCCGCGCGTGCCAGGCCTTCGAGTTGAGGGTCTTGAGGGTTGACTCGGTGACTTCCGCGAGGACCACGACGTCGGGACGCCGCTGGTCGATCTCGGCGGCGAGCTGCCCGATGTCGGCGAGGCCGATGTTGAGGTTCAGCTCCAGCACCCCCACCGTCGCGCGTTGTCCCGCGACAGCCGACGCCGCGCCGGGCAGGTAGGGCAGCAGGACGAAACTGTGGGCGACCAGCCCGACCACGAGCGGAACGACGACGACCCGCCTGCGGGTGGAAGCCAGCCCGACGACGACAGCCACCAGCCACAGGATCCAGCCGTACGGCGCGAACGAGGCCGACATCGCAAGGAACTGGTTGCGGGACTGCAGGTCAGGGGCGAGCACCAGGAGCAGCAGCGCCAGCCCGGCGAGCGCGAACACGGTGGCCACCGCGATGCCGACCCTGTTGGCACGCCTGGGCGGCTTGCGCACACTGCGTTTCCGGCCGCTGGCCGGCGGTCGGGGTCTACTGGCTGCCGGCGCCTTCACCACTCCAGCGTCCCTTGCGGGGCAAACGGGCCGGGACGGCTCAGAGCCGGGTGAACTGCAGGCGGAAGTTCTCCGGACCGCGCTCGAGGTAGGTCAGTTCGAAGGTGTCCGGGGCAACCCGGTTGAGCTGGGTGAGCAGGGGGAGCGGGTCGTGGTTGACGACGAGGACGAGCTGCTGCCCTGCCTTCATGCTGGTCAGCCCGCCGATGATCGCGCCGTGGCGGATGATCTTCGGCAGCGTCGAGACGACGAGTTCGGGGGTGGCGTCGCTGGTCCCGCAGCCGCAGCCGCAGCCACCGTGCTTCTTGGGGGTGGTGGCGAGATCGAGCTGGGTGGCCATCGGGCTCCTGTCCAGGGGTCGGGGGTCGTGCGGGGGGAGGTCGTTGTCGTCGCCGGCGGGCAGCCCGTTGGCGGCGTTCCAGCGTAGCCCGCCGATGCGCTCATCCCGGAATCCGTCCTGTGGGTAACCGTGGTGTCGGGCACTCGGTTGTCCACAGGGAGCGGGTCGGGTGATCGTTGGGCGCCACCGCTGCCGATAGTGCCGGGCATGAAGGTCGCACCAGATCCGGTGATGAGCGAGGTGGTCCGGCAGAGGCTCGAGGCGCTCCTCGCCGAGGTCCAGCCCAGGCACGCGCTGCCGGCGGGTGACGAGCCGGTCCTGATCGACGACGACCCACGAGGCGACGGCGAGGTGGTTCTGGATCGGACGGCGACGGGACTTCCGCCGGCGCGGGCTGCGCCCGGCGCGGGCATCGCGGCGCGCGCAGCCACCCTTGGCCAACGCACGCTCGCGTTCACGCGGGAGCACCTTGCTGCCGTTGTCGTGGTGCTCCTCGTCGGGTGCGGCTGGACCGCCTACAGCCTGCTGCAGGCGAGGTCGACGCCGGTGGCCCTCGCCGCCGTGCCCACGGTGCTGGCCAGTGCCAGCCCGACACCGACACCGATGCAGCGGGTGCTCGTCCATGTGCTCGGCGCCGTCAGGAACCCCGGCGTGGTGGAGGTGCCGCAGGGTGCCCGGGTGGCCGACGCCGTCGAGCTGGCCGGTGGCCTGACCGCTGCCGCCGACCCGGGGGAACTGAACCTCGCCGCCGTTGTGGTGGACGGGTCGCAGGTGGTGATCGGCACCAAGGGGAAGCCCCGCGGCGAGGTGCGCGGTGAGGGGGCGGACGCGGTGGCCGGGTCACCGGGCGGGTCGGCGACCCTCTCGCTGAACACGGCGACGCTCGAGCAGCTCGACACGCTGCCCGGGGTCGGGCCGGTCACGGCGCAGAAGATCCTCGACTGGCGCAAGCTCCACGGCCGGTTCTCCGCGGTCACGGAACTGCAGGAGGTGGACGGGATCGGGCCGAAGACGTATGCCGACATCGCCCCGAATGTCCGGGTCTGAGGGCGCAGCTGTACGGCCGGACGACCAGGGGCTGGACTGGCGGGCGCCGGTGCTGGCCGCAGCAACCTGGGCCGGCGTCTGGGCGGGCACCGCCGGAACGCCGGCGCTCGCCGGTGGCGTGGCCGTGCTGGCCCTGGTGATCGGCGGCTGGGGCTGGTGGCGCCGTCGGTGGCTCGTCACCGGTGCAGGGCTGGTCCTGCTGCTTGCCGTGGGCATCGGCGGTGCCCACGGCTGGGCGAAGGCCACCGGGCCGGTGGGCGAGTGGGCCGCCCAGGGTGCCGTCGTCGGCATCGAGGCCCGGCTGGGTGGTGGCCACCTCAGCGACGGCGGTCGTGGCGGTCCGCTGTGGATCGTCGACGCAGAACTCGTCCGCGCCGAGGGCCGCGGTGTCTCCTGGACGACGGGCGCCACGGTGCGGCTCACGGCGTCCGGCGACCTCGTGCGGGCGTGGTCGAGCGTGCCGGCCGGGGCGACCGTCGCGGCCGTCGTTCGCCTCGGCCCTGCCGAGCCGCAGGAGCCGGTGAGCGCCTGGGCGAGGGCGCGCGCCTCCCCAACCGTCGTGGCGCCGCCGAGCCCTGTTGACGCCGCAGTGACCCGCGTCCGCGCGGGGCTCAGGGCTGCCGTCGCCGACCTTCCCGACGAGCCGGCGGCGCTGGTGCCCGCCCTCGTCGTTGGCGACACCGAAGGCATGTCCGAGTCGTTGCAAGCCCAGTTCCGGACCACGGGCCTCACCCACCTCACGGCGGTGTCCGGGGCGAACCTCACACTGCTGCTCGCCGCGATCCTGTGGGCAGCTGCGCGGGCGGGGATCGTCGGGTGGTGGCGCCGTGGGGTGGCTGTGGCCGGGGTGGTGGCGTTCGTGCTGCTGTGCCGCGCGGAGCCGAGTGTGCTGCGGGCCGCGGCGATGGGCCTTGTCGGGCTGGCAGCGCTGGGCTGGGGCGGCACGAGGCAGGGGCTGCGGTTGCTGTCGTGGGCCGTGGTCGGGTTGTTGCTCGCCGACCCGTGGCTGGGAAGGTCGATGGGCTTCGTGCTGTCGGTGTGCGCGAGTGGCGGGATCATCGTCTGGGCGAGCCGTTGGGCGCGTGTGCTGGCCGGCTGGATGCCGGTCTGGCTTGCGGAGGCTGTGACGGTTCCGGTTGCCGCCCAGCTGGCGACGCAGCCGATCGTTACGGCGATCTCCGGCCAGGTGAGCCTCGTCGGGCTGGTGGCGAACCTCGTGGCAGCCCCGCTGGTCGGACCGGGCACAGTGCTGGGGTTCCTCGCTGCCGGTCTGTCGGTGGTCAGCCCGCCGCTGGCGACGGCGGTCGGCTGGCTGGCCGGCGGGTTCGCGCAGGCGTTGTGCTGGATCGCCGCCGTGGGGAGCGCGCTTCCCGGTGCGAGCATGAGCTGGCCGGCCGGTCCGGTGGCGCTCGGCGTCCTCGGCGTCACCTGTGTCGCGCTGCTCGCCGGCCTGCCCCTGCTCTGGCGGCGCCCCTGGCTGGTGGTGCTGCTCGCTCTGGCGATGGTGCTGGTGCTGTTCCGACCGGTGAACGCTCCCGGCTGGCCACCGGCGGCGTGGCAGGTCGTCAGCTGCGACGTCGGCCAGGGCGACGCGACCGTGATCGCCGTCGGCCCGGGGCAGGCGATCGTCGTCGATGCCGGTCCGGAGCCGCCCGCCGTGGACCGCTGCCTCGACCAGCTGGGCATCACCGACGTGCCGTGGCTGATCCTCTCCCACCTGCACGCCGACCACATCGGCGGGATCGCCGGGGTGCTGTCCGGACGCCGGGTGGCGAACCTTCTGGTGTCCGGGGTGACCGAACCGGCGTCCGGGTGGCGGCAGGTGCTGGCGCTCGCCGGCACCATCCCGCGGACGGTGGCGAGCCCCGGCACGGTGGTCGGCGCGGGACCGGTGCAGGTGGCTGTGCTGGCGATCCGGCCCTTCACCAGCGGCGGGCCAGCCGGGGAGGACTCCGCCGACGCCAACGACAGCTCGCAGGTGCTGCGGGTCACCTCGGGGAACCTGCGGATCCTCCTTGCCGGCGACCTGGAGGAGGCCGGGCAGGGCAACGCTGTCTCGACCGTCACCGACCTGACCGCGCAGGTGATGCTGGTGCCGCACCACGGCTCCGGGCACCAGGCGCCGGCCTTCCTCGCTGCCACGCACGCCGCGGTCGCGCTGGTCAGCGTCGGCGCTGACAACGACTACGGCCACCCGGCTGCCCGCACGATCGCGACGGTCGCCGGCACCGGGGCGCAGGTCTACCGCACCGACCTCAACGGCTCGATCGCCGTCGCCCGCGTCGGCGACCGGCTCGACGTCACAACCCAGCGCGCCGGGTGAGCGGACGCCCCGCGTGGGCGGGCGAGCGCGGACGGGGATGTCTGCCATCAATGGCATGCTTGGCCCGTGGAGGAAACCAGCCCGTTCGGGCACGCGCTACTGGTCACGGGACCGGAGTCGCTGCTCGCCGAACGGGCGGTGAACGGGTTCATCGCGCGGGCAACGGCCGAACGCCCGGACGCAGCCGTCGTGCGCGTCGAAGGCGGCCTGGTGAACGGTGGCTCGCTGGCGGAGGCCGCCGGGGGATCGCTCTTCGCCTCGGCAACCGTGCTGGTGGTCACCGACCTCAGCGAACTGGCACCCGAACTCGCGGACCAGGTGGTCGCCATGGCCTCCGATCCGGGTTCCGACCTCGCGCTCGCGCTGGTGCATCCGGGCGGCAACAAGGGCAAGAACCTGCTCGACAGGCTTCGCAAGCTGCGCACGGAGCTCATCGACTGTCCCTCGATCAAGCCGTGGGACCTGCCGCAGTTCGTCTCCGCTGAGACCCGCCGCCAGCAGGGCAGGATCGATGCAGCGACGTCGGGAGTGCTCGTCGATGCCGTCGGCAGCGACCCGCGATCACTCGTCGCTGCGATCCGCCAGTTGCTCGACGACGCCCCCGAGCGGGTGATCACGGAGACGGCGGTCCGGCGCTACTTCGGCGGGCGCGCGGAGGTGACGAGCTTCTCCGTCGCTGACGACGTGCTGAGCGGACGCCTCGACGGCGCACTCGGCAAGCTGCGGTGGGCGCTGTCCACCGGCGTCGCACCCGTGCTGATCACCAGCGCGCTCTCGAACAACCTGCGCAGCCTCGGCAAGTACCTCGACGGGCGTGACGCGCGGCTGCGCGACGCCGACCTCGCCCGCGTGATCGGCGTGCCGCCGTGGAAGCTGAAGGACCTGTCGCGGTTGTCGCGCGACTGGAAGCCAGTGGCCGTCGCTCGCGCCATCAAGGCCGTCGCTGTCGCCGACGCGCAGATCAAGGGCGCTGCCAGCGATCCCGGTTTCGCGCTCGAGCAGGTCGTCCTGAACGTGATCGGCTACCGCGGGCGCCAGCGCTAGCGGAGGCTCCGTCCGGTTCAGCCAGCGTTCCGGCTCAGCCGACGCGGCGACTTCCGGGAACAACAAACGCCGCCCGGTCTCCCGGGCGGCGTTTGTTGAGGAAGATCAGAGCGCGGCGGCCTTGGCTGCGATAGCCGACTTGCGGTTGGCAGCCTGGTTCTTGTGGATGACACCCTTGCTCGCGGCCTTGTCGAGCGCCTTGGTCGCGGTACGTGCCAGCTCCTGGGCCTTCACGGTGTCGCCACCGTCGAGGGCCTCGTTGAACTTGCGGACGTGCGTACGCAGGCCGGACTTGACGGCCTTGTTCCGCAGCCTGGCCTTCTCGTTGGTCAGGATCCGCTTCTTCTGAGACTTGATGTTCGCCACAGGGCTTGCCCTCTTCACAGGTATTGGGTGATTCACGCGCCGCGCAGACGCGATTTCGAACTCTATCAGCGAGCAGCCGAGGCACCAAAATCCTGCCCCAGCTCAAGCCCGACCCCGTGTCGGAAGCGGCCGGCGGAAACGCGCCCCACCCCCACCCTGACAAGTCGGAGGGGTCAACCGCCGTCCGGTATCGTGTGCTGGCTGTCCAAGCGACCAGGAAAGTGAATGCGCACACCCAAACCAGGCAAGACCCCACCGGAGATCATCCGGAACTTCTGCATCATCGCGCACATCGACCACGGCAAGTCCACGCTGGCCGACCGCATGCTGCAGCTCACCGGTGTGGTCGACGGTCGCTCGATGCGGGCGCAGTACCTGGACAAGATGGACATCGAGCGCGAGCGCGGCATCACGATCAAGTCCCAGGCCGTCCGGATGCCCTGGCAGGTCGACGGCACCGACTACGTGCTGAACATGATCGACACCCCCGGCCACGTCGACTTCACCTACGAGGTGTCCCGCTCACTGGCCGCCTGTGAGGGTGCGATCCTGCTGATCGACGCTGCCCAAGGCATCGAGGCCCAGACCCTTGCCAACCTCTACCTCGCCCTCGAGGCCGACCTGCACATCGTCCCGGTGCTCAACAAGATCGACCTGCCCGGCGCGCAGCCCGACAAGTACGCCCTCGAGATCGCGCACCTGGTCGGGTGCGAGCCCGACGACATCTTCCGGGTCTCCGCCAAGACCGGCGTGGGCGTGAAGGAGCTGCTCGACCACATCGTCGCCCTGGTGCCACCGCCGACCGGTGACGCCGACGCCCCGGCCCGCGCGATGATCTTCGACTCCGTCTACGACACCTACCGCGGCGTCGTCACCTACGTCCGCGTTGTCGACGGCGAGCTCAGCCACCGCGAGAAGGTGCTGATGATGTCGACCAAGGCCACCCACGAGACGCTCGAGGTCGGGGTCATCTCGCCCGACCCGGTGAAGTCCGGGTCCCTGGGTGTCGGCGAGGTCGGCTACCTGATCACCGGCGTCAAGGAGGTCCGCCAGTCGCGGGTCGGCGACACCGTCACCTCCGCAGCGAACCCTGCCGCGCACGACCTCGGCGGCTACCGTCCGCCGAACCCGATGGTCTACGCCGGCCTCTACCCGATCGACGGCGCGGACTTCCCCGAGCTCCGCGAGGCCCTCGACAAGCTGCAGCTCAACGACGCGGCCCTCGTCTACGAGCCGGAGACCTCCGGCGCGCTCGGCTTCGGCTTCCGGGTCGGCTTCCTCGGACTGCTGCACATGGAGATCGTCCGCGAGCGCCTCGAGCGCGAAGCCGGCCTCGACCTGATCTCGACCGTGCCCAACGTCGTCTACCGGGTGGTGATGGAGGACGGGACCGAGCACATCGTCACCAACCCTTCGGAGTACCCGGAAGGCAAGATCGCCGAGGTCCACGAACCGGTCGTCCGGGCAACGATCCTCACGCCCACCGACTACATCGGGACGGTGATGGAGCTCTGCCAGGCGCGCCGCGGCGAGCAGCAGGGCATGGACTACCTCTCCGAGGACCGGGTCGAGATCCGCTACCTGCTGCCCCTGGCAGAGATCGTGTTCGACTTCTTCGACGCGCTGAAGTCCCGCACCAAGGGCTTCGCATCACTCGACTACGACCAGGCCGGTGAGCAGGTCAGCAAGCTGGTGAAGGTCGACATCCTGCTGCAGGGCGAACCGGTGGACGCGTTCTCCTCGATCGTGCACGCAGACGCCGCGTACGCCTACGGGGTCGAGATGGCGAAGAAGCTCAAGGAGCTCATCCCCCGCCAGCAGTTCGAGGTACCCATCCAGGCGGCGATCGGCTCCCGGGTGATCGCACGCGAGAGCATCCGTGCGCTGCGCAAGGACGTGCTCGCCAAGTGCTACGGCGGTGACATCTCCCGCAAGCGCAAGCTCCTGGAGAAGCAGAAGGTCGGCAAGAAGCGCATGAAGATGGTCGGCCGGGTCGAGGTGCCGCAGGAGGCCTTCGTGGCAGCACTGTCCACCGGCGAGGCAACCAAGGACAAGAAATAGCCCCCACGCTGCACAAAACCAGCGGCGTCATGCCGTCAGCGTCACGGGCAAGGACGGACGGCATAGGCTGCCGCCCATGGACGCAGAGATCGGCATCATCGGTGGCTCAGGCTTCTACCAGTTCCTGAACAACGCCACCTCTGTCCTTCCCTCCACCCCCTTCGGTGCGCCGAGCGCCCCGATCACGATCGGCGAGGTCGCCGGACGCAGGGTGGCCTTCGTACCGCGCCACGGCCAGCACCACCAGTTCCCGCCACACCGGGTGAACTACCGGGCGAACCTGTGGGCCCTGCGCAGCGTCGGCGTCCGCCAGGTGCTGGCACCGGCAGCAGTCGGCTCGCTGCGTCCGGAACTCGGCCCGGGCACCTTCGTCGTGCCAGACCAGGTCATCGACCGCACCTGGGGACGCAAGCACACCGTCTACCACGCCAAGGGCAAGGTCGTGCACGTGTCGTTCGCCGACCCGTACTGCGCACGCGGACGCGCGGCCGTCCTCGCTGCCGCTGACGCCGACGTCCGGCCGGTCGACGGCGGGACGCTGGTCGTGATCAACGGCCCGCGCTTCTCCAGCAAGGCCGAATCCCGGTGGCACGCCGCAGCCGGGGGCACGATCGTGGGAATGACCGGCATGCCCGAAGCGTCCGTCGCCCGCGAGCTGGCCATGTGCTTCACCACCGTCTGCCTTGTCACCGACCACGATGCCGGTGTCGACGGCGGGGAGGCCGTGACCCACACCGAGGTGCTGGCGCAGTTCTCCGCCAACATCGAGCGGATGAAGGCGCTGCTGACAGCCACGATCGCCGCCATGCCGGCAGGAGAACCGGACTCGACGGCCACCTGCGAGTGCCGCAGGGCGCTGGACGGACAGTCGCTGCCGTTCGTGCTGCCCTGACCTGTGCCGTCCACACCACCGGAGGGCCAGCCGGCCCCCACTGACGGCTCGCTGCCGGAAGCGGCGCTGTCCGGCCTTGCCGCACGCCGGTTGAGCGCCTACGTGCACGTGCCGTTCTGCGCCGTGCGCTGCGGCTACTGCGACTTCAACACCTACACGGCTGCGGAACTTGGCGCCGCGCCCGGCTCCAGCCAGGACGCCTACCTCGCCGCTGCGCGGGCGGAGCTCGACCTCGCCACCCGCGTGCTCACCGACGCCCCGCCGCTGCACAGCGTCTTCTTCGGGGGTGGCACCCCAACGATGCTGCCGGCAGCGGAACTGGCCGGCCTGCTCACCGCCGTCCGCGACGGCTTCGGCTTCGCCCCCGACGCGGAGATCACGACGGAGGCCAACCCGGAGTCGGTCGACCGCGCCTACCTCGACACTCTCGTCGCCGCCGGCTTCACCCGGCTGTCGCTGGGCATGCAGTCGGCCCGTCCCGGCGTCCTCGCCGTGCTGGACCGTCGCCACACCCCGGGACGGGTGCCGCAGGTCGTGCGCTGGGCCCGCGAGGCAGGGTTCACCTCCGTCAGCGTCGACCTGATCTACGGAAGCCCGACCGAGACCCTCGCCGACTGGGACGCCAGCCTCGACGCAGCCATCGGGCTCGAGCCCGACCACATCTCCGCCTACTCCCTGATCGTCGAGCCAGGCACCCGGCTCGCCGCCCGGATCGGACGCGGTGAGCTGCCCGGCATCGACGACGACGCCCAGGCGGACTGCTACCTCCTTGCGGAGGAACGGCTGGTCGCTGCCGGCTACGGCGCCTACGAGGTGAGCAACTGGTCCCGTCCGGGACACGAGTCGCGGCACAACCTCGCCTACTGGCTCGGCCAGGACTGGTGGGGCGTCGGGCCGGGCGCCCACTCCCACGTCAACGGGGTCCGCTGGTGGAACGTCCGCCACCCGCGCACCTACAGCGCGGCCCTCGTCGCCGGCACCAGCCCCGCCCAGGCGCGCGAGGTGCTCGAGGCGTCCGACCGCCGCATCGAGCGGGTGATGCTCGAACTCCGCCTCGCCAGCGGGCTGCCGCTGGACGTGCTCACCGGCTCCGAGCTCCGCCGGGTCCCCGCCCTTGTCGCGTCCGGACTCGCCGTCGAGGACGGTGGGCGGCTGCAGCTCACGCTGCGCGGACGGCTCCTCGCCGATGCCGTGATCCGGGATCTCCTCGATTGACGGGAAGCACTGCCGAGTACAACGATTCGGTAACACCGAAGGACACAACGGTTTTGTAACAGAGTTGAGACATGTAGGTGCTCGAATACCCCTGCGCCCTTAGCCTGTGCCCAACCTGGGGGTCCGGGTGTAGACGCTTACGAGGAGGAAATGTGTTCAAGCGTTCGTTCAAGCTCGCAGGAGTCGCCCTGGTGGCCGCTTCGCTGGCCTTCACCGGGTGCGGTTCCCGCACCGAAGCCACCACGGGTGGCAGCGCAGGTACCAACAAGATCGCCAAGATCGGTGTTATCGCACCGCTGTCTGGCGACCTGTCGGCACTGGGCCTCGGCATCCGCAACTCCGTCGACCTCGCCATCCGGCAGGCCAACGAGTCCAAGGCCATCCCCGGCTGGACCCTCGAACTGGCAGCAGAGGACGATGAGGCCAAGCCCGACATCGGCAAGAACGCCGCAACCAAGCTCGCATCCGATGATGCGGTCGTCGGTGTTGTCGGCACCCTGAACTCTTCTGTCGCCCAGAGCGTGATTCCGGTTCTGGACGCGGCGAAGATCGTCCAGGTCTCGCCGGCCAACACCAACCCGGCCCTGACCAAGGGCGCCGACTACCTGACCGCGCCGGCCCGCCCGAATGCCAACTACTTCCGGACCTGCACAACGGACGCTGTCCAGGGCCCGTTCGCCGCGCAGTACCTGCTCGGTGAAGGCGTCAAGAAGGTCGCGACGATCCACGACAAGAAGTCCTACGGCCAGGGCCTGGTGAGCGAGTTCTCCAAGGCCTTCACCGCCGGTGGCGGGACGGTCGTTGCCGCAGAGACCATCAACCCCGACGACAAGAACTTCTCCGCTGTGATCTCCAAGGTCAAGGGCGCTGGCCCCGAGGCTGTCTACTACGGCGGCGAGTACCCGCAGGCCGGACCGCTGTCCAAGCAGATGAAGGCAGCCGGTCTCAATGTCCCGGTCATGGGCGGCGACGGCATCTTCTCCGGCGAGTTCATCAAGCTCGGCGGTAGCGATGGCGACCTGGCCACCTCTGTCGGCGCTCCGGTCGACACCCTGGCATCGGCCAAGCCCTTCCTCGACGGCTACAAGGCCGCCGGTTTCTCCGAGGGCTACGAGGCCTACGGCGCATACTCCTACGATGCGGCCAACGCCATCATCGCTGCGCTGAAGGTCAGCCTTGCCTCCGCGACCGACGCCAAGTCGGCTCGGGAAGCCACCATCAAGGCGATGTCCTCGGTGAGCTTCGACGGCGCTACCGGCAAGGTCGCTTTCGACGAGTTCGGCGACTCCGTGTCCCGCGTGCTCACGGTGTACGCCGTGACCAGCGGTGCATGGGCAGCCAAGAAGACCGGCGAACTGAAGTAATCCAGGGCCCGTTGGCGTCCACTCCGCGGAGTGGACGCCAGCGGGTCGCGTCCATTGACCTGAGGGGTGCGTGGCTAAGTGGAACTGTTCTTCCAGCAACTGATCAACGGTCTGTCGCTGGGTGCGTTGTACGCACTCATCGCAGTCGGCTACACCGTCGTCTACGGCATCGTGCAGCTCATCAACTTCGCGCACGGCGAGATCTTCATGGTGGGCGCCTTCGGGGCCTTCGGCACCTGGATGATCCTCGGTCAGCCCAAAGACTGGAGCGTCGCAGCATCGCTGTTCATCCTGCTGCCACTGATGCTGCTGGGTGGCATCGTGACCTCGGTGGCCGTGGCCCTGCTCACGGAACGCTTCGCGTACCGCCCGCTCCGCAACGCACCCCGGCTCGCGCCGCTGATCACAGCCATCGGCGTCTCGGTGTTCCTGCAGGAGTTCGTGCGGTTGTTCTACGGCCGCATTCCCGGCTTCCCCGACGCCAAGAGCGCGATCGCCTTCCCTGCCATCCCGGGCATCTCCGGTGAGAGCATCCAGGTGGGCGGGGTGCTCATCCAGATGCCGGCGGTCTTCACGATCGGTGCACTGGCAGTGAGCACGGTCTTCCTCTGGTACTTCGTGAACCGCACCAAGACGGGCCGCGCAATGATCGCGACCTCGCAGGACGCGGACACCGCCCGCCTGATGGGCATCGACGTGGACAAGGTGATCGTCGCGGCCTTCGGCGTCGGCGCCGGCCTCGCTGCAATCGCCGGCGTGGCCCACGGCCTCAGCTACGGCAACATCGACTTCCGGATGGGCTTCCTCGCCGGCCTCAAGGCGTTCACGGCAGCAGTGCTCGGTGGCATCGGCAACATCAACGGTGCCGTTGTCGGCGGCCTCGTCCTCGGCATCGTCGAGGCGATGGCGACGACCTTCATCCCCGGCCAGTTCGGCAGTTCGGCCTGGAAGGACGTCTGGGCGTTCGTGCTGCTGATCCTCGTCCTCGTCTTCCGTCCACAAGGCCTGCTCGGCGCAAAGGTGGTGGACCGGGCATGAGGGTCATCATCAGCGACCAGACCAAGGTCCAGTACCGCTACCCGGCAAGGGCCGTCGGCATCCTCGGCGCAGTCATGGTCATTGTCTCGATCTTCCTGCCCTGGTCGTACGGCCAGGGCGCTCTCGACGACGTCGGTTTCACCGGTGCGCCCTCGCCGCTGCAGATGTTCGTCGTGATCCTGCCGGTGCTCGTGCTCGTCCTCCTTGCGATTCCGCTGGTGGGCAAGCAGCGACTCGGCAAGGTCGCGAAGGTGGTGGCCTGGAACACCTCGGCCAAGACCGCGTCGATTGCGACCCTGGTGACGGTGACCATCGCCCTCGCCGCCATTGCGATCGAGCTCAAGGGCCTGGCCAACGTCGAGATCGGCGGCTGGCTCGCGCTCATCGGCGCAGCGCTGGCAGCGCTGGCGACACCATTTCTCCCCGATTCGCCGGAGCCGACCCTCGAACGCGTCAAGAGCCCCAAGTGGGCCCAGATCGTCGGCATTGCAGTGATGATGGCCGCCGTCCTCTTCGCGGCAGCCTTCGCCTTGAACCAGACCGACGCGGGCGCCTTCCTGACCTATCTCGCCTTCCTCGTCGGGGTCGTCCTCGTCCTGCGACAGTTCGGGGTGATGGGCTGGATCGGCATCGCCGGTGCCAACAACAACCGGGTCCTTGTCATGTCGGCGTTCATCGTCGCGTTCGCCTTCCCGTTCACGCAGGACGGGTCGGACGCCAACATGTCGATCGCGTCCCAGGTGTTGATCTTCGCAGCGGCGGCGCTCGGCCTGAACATCGTGGTCGGACTGGTCGGACTGCTGGACCTTGGCTACATCGCGTTCCTCGGAGCCGGTGCGTTCACGGCTGCGGTGCTGTCGGAGTCGGCCTTCTCGACCATCGACTTCCATCCGCCTTTCATCGTCACCGTCCTGATCGCCGGTGCGGTCTCGTCCCTGTTGGGCCTGCTGATCGGTGCACCGACGCTGCGCGTATCCGGGGACTACCTAGCGATCGTCACACTGGCGTTCGGGGAGATCTTCCGGATCACCATGAACAACCTCGACGGCAACGACGGACCCAACGTGACCAACGGGTCCAACGGCATCTCCGGCATCCCGGAGCTGAACTTCTTCGGCTTCGACTTCGGTGAGGTGCACACCATCCTCGGGGTCGAGATCGGACGGTTCGCCAACTACTACTGGCTGATGCTGGTGGTGATCGCCCTGATCATCGTCGTGTTCATGAACCTGAACTACTCCCGGATCGGGCGTGGCTGGGTGGCGATCCGTGAGGACGAGCTCGCTGCGGAAGCCATGGGCGTCAACACTTTCGCGCTGAAGCTGCTTGCCTTCGCCGGAGGTGCCTTCCTCGCCGGTGTGGCCGGAGCCGTCAAGGCGCATCACGACGTGTCGGTGACGCCCGACCAGTACGTGTTCCTGGAGTCGGCGTTCCTGCTGGCCGCTGTCGTGCTCGGTGGCATGGGCACGGTGGTCGGCGTACTGATCGGTGCGACGATCCTGAAGCTGCTGCCCGAGAAGCTGCGCTTCTTCTCGGACTACCGGCTGCTGTTGTTCGGGCTGCTGATGGTGATCATGATGCAGTTCCGGCCCGAGGGGATCATCGCCGACGAGCGTCGACAGCTGGAGTTCCATGCCGAGGACGAGGAACTGGCTGAGGAGATCGAGGAAGAGCTGATCACCCACCACGCCCATCTCAACCCGGAGCGGAAGGGGTTCGAGCTATGACCCAGGTGACATCGGGGGTCGGGCACCACGTCGACGCCAGCACCCTGCTGCTGGAGGCTGCTCACGTCACCATGCGCTTCGGCGGCCTGACAGCTGTGAACGACGTCAGCCTCAACGTCCATGCCGGTGAGATCTTCGGCCTGATCGGACCGAACGGCGCGGGGAAGACCACGTTCTTCAACTGCCTGACCGGTCTCTACAAGCCCACATCGGGGGAGGTGCGGTTCGCAGGAGCTGTGCTCCCGCCACAGCCGCGGCTCGTGGTGCGGGCAGGCATGGCGCGGACCTTCCAGAACATCCGTCTGTTCCACAACATGACGGCCCTTGAGAACGTCATGGTTGGCATGTACAGCCGCACGAAGACCAACGCGATCGATGCCGTCTTCCGGCTTCCCCGGCACCGTCGTGAGGAGAAGGAGTCCACCGAGCGGGCACGGGAACTTCTCGACTTCGTCGGCCTGACCGGCGCAGCGGACATGCTCTCGCGCAACCTGCCCTACGGCGACCAGCGACGGCTGGAGATCGCCCGCGCGCTCGCGACCGACCCGAAGCTGCTCCTGCTGGACGAGCCCACGGCCGGAATGAACCCGCAGGAGACCCGGCAGGCGGAGGAGCTGATCTTCAAGATCCGCGACCTGGGGCTGGCTGTGCTCGTGATCGAGCATGACATGCGGTTCATCTTCAACCTGTGTGACCGCGTTGCCTGCCTGGTACGTGGTGCGGTGCTGGTCGAGGGAGTCGGCGCGGTCGTACAGAACGACCCGCGCGTGATCGAGGCCTACATCGGTGCCCCGGCGGAGGAGCTGCCCGCTCCTCAGGTCGGGCAACCGGGCGCCAATCCGGGGGAGGGGATCGCTGATGCTTGAGGTCAAGGACCTGGTGGTCGCCTACGGCCGCGTCAACGCCGTCAAGGGCATCACCTTCGAGGTCGGCAAGGGCGAGATCGTCACCCTGCTCGGCACCAACGGTGCTGGCAAGTCGACGACCCTGAGGTCGATCTCCGGCCTGCTCAAGCCCGTCTCCGGCGAGATCTGGTTCGAGGGTGAACGGCTGGACGGTATCGCTGCCCACAAGGTGGTCGAGCGCGGGATCGCGCAATCACCGGAGGGACGGCGGCTGTTCCGCCAGATGACCGTCGAGGACAACCTGAAGCTGGGGGCCTACTCCCGCAAGGACTCCTCCGGGGTGAAGTCCGACATGGACCGGGTCTACGACCTGTTCCCCGTGCTCGGTGAGCGACGGACGGAGGCGGCCGGACTGTTCTCCGGCGGCGAACAGCAGATGCTGGCCATCGGCAGGGCCATGATGAGCCGACCGAAGCTCCTCATGCTCGACGAGCCCTCGATGGGGCTGAGCCCGATCATGACCCAGACGATCATGCGCACCATCCGCGAGCTCCAGGCCGACGGTGTGACGATCCTCCTCGTCGAACAGAACGCCCAGGCCGCTCTCTCGCTGGCCGACAAGGGCTATGTGCTCGAGGTGGGCCAGATCATGTTCAGCGATTCCGGCAGGAACCTGCTCGGCGACGACCGCGTCCGCCGCACCTACCTCGGCGCCGACTGAGCACCCCGGCGCAGCAACGTACGCAGGGACACGAGGGGCAGGAAAGGGGACAGTCCCCTTTCCTGCCCCTCTCCTGCCCCTTCTCGCCCGCGATCGAGGGCCAGCCTTCCCGCCGAGGGCCAGCCCCTGGGGCGTGGCTTTCGACGTCAAGGCTGGCCCTCGCCGTATCGTGACCGGGTGCGCTACGACGAGGACGTGCTGAGGCCGGGCTGGCAACGAGCAGGCAAGGCCGTGACCGTCGAGACCCCTGCAGCGATCGGCATGGTGGTCGAGGACCCCACGTCCGGCTTCTGCGGCTCCGTCGTGCGCTGGGAGAACGGCCTGATCGTGCTGGAGGACCGCAAGGGCCGGCGGCGCAGCTTCCCGTTCGGCCCCGGATTCTGGCTGGACGGCAAGCCGGTGAGCCTCGTGCAGCCCCGTCCGGCACGCAAGGCTGCGCCCACCCACACCGCTTCCGGTTCGCGCATCGGTGAGGTGCAGCCAGCGAAGGTGGCCGCGGCGTCACGGATCTACGTCGAGGGACGCCACGACGCCGAGCTTGTGGAGAAGATCTGGGGCGACGACCTGCGCCACGTCGGCGTGGTCGTGGAGTACCTCGGCGGGATCGACGACCTGCCGGCGATCGTCGCGGAGTTCTCGCCCGGACCGGGCCGCCGGTTGGGGGTGCTGGTCGACCACCTGGTGGACGGCAGCAAGGAGTCCCGCATCGTCAAGGGCCTCGACTCCGACGCCGTCCTTGTCACCGGACACCCGTTCATCGACATCTGGCAGGCCGTGCGGCCCGCCCGCGTCGGCCTGCAGGCGTGGCCGGACGTCCCGCGCAGCGTCGACTGGAAGCACGGCATCTGCGTCGCCCTCGGGCGTCCCGCCAACACCCAGGCCGACATCGCAGCAACCTGGCAGTGGATCCTCGGCCGCGTCCGCGACTGGAACGATCTCGACCCGGCGCTGCCGCGTGAGGTCGAGCGACTGATCGACTTCGTCACGCAAGCCTGAGCGCAACGACTGCGGGTCGGACGAGGTAAGGCCACGCCACCGGGCGCGGCTAGCCTGTCCAGCGACCCCACAGCCGGCGATCCAGGAGTTCCGAAGTGCAGACCGACCAGGTATCGGAACTCCTTGCCGATGTTGCCGACAGGTTGATCCTGCCCCGGTTCGGTGCGCTCAAGAGCAGCGACATCCAGGAGAAGAAGCCCGGTGACCTCGTCACCATCGCCGATCGCGAGGCGGAGATCGAACTCGCCCGCGTCCTCCGGGCGGTCGAGCCGGGAGTGCTCGTCGTCGGCGAGGAAGGGGTCTTCACCGACCCGTCCTGCCTCGAGCTGCTGCCAACGGCCGAACACGCCTGGGTCATCGACCCGGTGGACGGCACCCGCAACTTCGCCCGCGGCGGTGCGGACTTCGCGGTGATGCTGGCAGAGGTGCGCAACGCCGTCACTGTCCGCGGCTGGATCTGGCAGCCGGTCCACGCCCGTCTCTACGTCGCGGAACTCGGTGGTGGCGTCACCTGCAACGGCGCGCCGGTACTGCCGCCCGGCGTCAGCCCGCGGACGGTGCCCCTGGGCGCCAGCTACCTCCCGGTGCCGGGGGAGGAACACGCGGCCGTGACCGTCGTCCGCTCCTGGGGCTCGTGCGGCGTGGACTACCCCAAGCTGATCGAGGGCGAGGTCGACTTCCTCTGCTACCGCTCGATGTTCCCCTGGGACCACCTCGCCGGTGGCCTGATGGTGACAGAACTCGGCGGACGCATCGCGACGGACGCCGGCGTTGGCTACCGGGCCGGAGTGATCGGACGCCGGCTGCTGTCGGCCACCGATCCGCACCTGTGGCAGACGGCAAGGGACGCCCTGTTCGGCGATTGATCCTCGCGCGGGTTGCCCGCGGGTGGCAGAGTGACGACGTAACCGTGAACCATCGAGGGAGCAGCAAATATGGCCGAGAACGACCCGAACGAAGACATCAAGGCCAAGATGCTCGAGGCCTTGGCCCGCAAGCAGCACGCAGCAGAGGGAGTTGCCGGCGACGGCGGACACCACAAGGAGAAGGGCCCGGCCGAGCGTGGCCGCCAGGGCGGCGGCAGCATGTTCCGCCGCAAGTCCGCGGGCGGCGGCAGCTAGGCCACCCAACCACCACTCTCCCGACTTGTCAGAAACACATTCACCTATAGGCGCATGAGGTTCTGACAACTCGGGGACGAGGGGTGCTCAGGCGAGCGGGAGCTGCCGGCGGGGGACGATTCCCGCTGCAGCCAGCTCGGCGTAGGCCATCGGCAGTACCTCGCGGACGGTGGTCTCGTCGAAGGGCCATTCGCCTTCGGCGTACGCGTCCTCGAGCTTGACCCCGCGTCCGATCAGGTACTCCACCTGGCCGTACAGCCCGGAGATCTCCGCGCGCTGCTGGAAGGCCGCCAGCCGGTCCATGGGTTCCCCGTGCCCCGGCACGAGGATCGTGTCCTCACCGACGAGGCCGAGGATGCCGTCGACGGCGCTGGGCCATTCCCTGAGGTGGCAGTCGGTGCCGAACGCCGGCGGGCCGGCGCTCTCCAGCAGGTCTCCGGTGAAGATCACACCGGCGTCAGGGACGATCGCCACCACGTCGCCGTCGGTGTGCCCGCGTCCGAAGTGCACCAGCTCGACCCGCGGGCCGCCGAGGTCGATCACCCGGGCGAGCGCGAACGTCTGGGTCGGTGCAGCCAGCGAATCGAAGTCCACCCCGAGCGACTCGGCGACCTCACGGGCGCCCGGGTGCGCGAGCCAGCTCGGGACGGTCTCGTGGGCGAACGTCGACACGCCGACGAACCCGGCGAGGCCGAACGCGTGGTCGAAGTGCCAGTGCGTCGCCAGCACAGCAAGGACGGGCACCCCGGCGAACGCCTCTGCCGCCGCCCGGATCTCCGCGCCCTGCGCAGGGGACGAACCCGTGTCGACGACGAGGCACCCGGCCGGGCCCACCACCAGCCCGATGTTCACGGCCGCGGGCTCCGCAACGGCGACGTAGATGTTGTCGGTGACGGGACGGAAGTCGCCGAGGCTGAACTGGGTCATGCCGGCCAGCGTAACGGGATGGGGGGCTCCTCCTTCGCCGGCCGCTGGCGCGTCCGGCCGCGTCGTCGTCTGCTCCTCACC
>JAOATP010000104.1 GCA_030158185.1 Propionicimonas sp. | reverse complement strand
ACGGGCCCGGTGACGCCACCCGGCCACACTCGCACCCCGACAGCGTGATGGTCACGTTGAGCACCTTCCGTCGCCGGCTCCGGTCAGGTGAACACGAGGTCGATGTCGAGTTGCCTGCCTTCCAGGCCCGATGGCTGGACGCCCAGGAGCATTCGGGCACCAACATCGGGGACACCCCGACCCACACGATCTTCGTCGAGCTCAAGGAGCCCGGTCCATCAGCTTCCCCGGAGGGTCGCCTGGGGCCAACGGCATCCTGACGACTTGGCCGGGTCACGCTCGGCCGACTCCTCGACTCCTGTCGGAAGGGCGATGCATGCTGGAGGCATGACTCGCCCCCGACGCCCGGTCGCCCAGATCGTCCCGCCGTACCTGCTGCGCCACCTGGCAACGACGACAGAGCCGATCGCCGAGTTCGCGAGGGCCACCCTGACAAGGGACCATCGGTACCGCCACAACCGCGCCACCGCCACCGCCACCGGCGCCGGGGGCCACCGGTCGGCGATGGCGACGCCCGCCGCCGAGGCCCCGTCCCGCCGGATCTCCGATGCGGCCAACGCCCAGCACCTGCCAGGCAGGACCGTCCGCGACGAGGGCGCGCCCGCGACAGGGGACGCAGCAGTCGATGAGGCCTACGACGGCTTCGGTGCCACGTGGAAGCTGTACAAGGACGTGTACGGCCGCAACTCGATCGATGGCAGCGGCCTGCGGCTGCTCGGCACCGTCCACTACGGCGAGGGCTACCAGAACGCATTCTGGAACGGCACCCGCATGGTCTTCGGCGACGGTGACGGGGAGATCTTCGGCAGGTTCACCGCCAGCCTCGACGTCATCGGCCACGAGCTCACCCATGGCGTCGTCGAGCACACGGCAGCACTGACCTACTCGGGCCAGTCGGGGGCGCTCAACGAGTCGATCGCCGACGTGTTCGGGGTGCTGGTCAAGCAGTACTCGCTGGGCCAGGACGCCGCTGCTGCCGATTGGCTGATCGGCGGCGACCTGCTCCTGCCCGGCGTCAAGGGCGTCGCCCTGCGCAGCATGCTGCACCCCGGCACCGCCTACGACGACCCCCGGCTTGGCAAGGACCCGCAACCGGACAGCATGAGCGGCTATGTGGAGACCACCGACGACAACGGCGGCGTGCACTACAACTCCGGCATCCCGAACCGCGCCTTCGCTCTCGCCGCCACCACCATCGGCGGCCCTGCCTGGGAGAAGGCCGGACGCGTCTGGTACGACGTGCTCACCGGCGGGAAGCTCAAGGCCGGCGCCGACTTCGCAGCCTTCGCGCAGCTGACTATCACTGCGGCCGCGGCCCGCTTCGGTGCCGACTCGCCAGAAGCCGCAGGCATCCGTGACGGCTGGACGGCGGTCGGGGTCAGTGCCGGGAGCACGACGACGGTCCCCTCCGGCAAGCCTCCCGTCGACACCGAGGCGGAGCTCCTGCTGCGCCGCACCGGCGGCTTCGCCGGCATCCCGCGCCAGCGGCAGGCGAAGCTGGCAGAACTGCCCGCCCGCGACCGCCGCACCTGGCAGGGACTGCTGGCCGACGACCTGCTGCCTCGCCTGGCCGCGGAGAGCTCGCCCCGCCCGGACGCCTTCGCGTACTGCGTCACCTGCATCGCTGTGGAGCTCGACGTTGAGGTGGCAGAACCCGATCTGCCCCTACGCCTGCGCAGGCTGTTCGAGCGCACCCTCTCGGGCCAGTGATGCCCCGGAGTGCCGGGCCGGGATCGCTGGTCCTGAACCACACGTTCGGGGACGCCTGAGCATCGCTAGCCTGTCCGGGTGCCTGAACCCACCCGCCTGCGCCCGGCACTGATGATGCTCGCCGCAGCTGTGCTGTTCGGCACCACCGGCACGGCGCAGGCCTTCGGACCCGCCTCAGCCAACCCGCTCAGTGTCGGCGCGATCCGTCAGGTGGTCGGCGGTTCGGTGCTGCTGGTCATCGTGGTCGTGTGGTGGCTTCGGGTCCACGGCGCCCGCCCGCCGCGCTGGTCGGGCAAGGCCGGCTGGGTGGTGCTCGGCGGCGCCTGCGTGATGGCGTTCCAGGCCACCTTCTTCTTCGGCACCCGCGGCAACGGGGTTGCCGTCGGCACCGTGATCGCCCTCGGGTCCAGCCCCCTGTTCGCCGGCCTGTTCGACTGGCTGCGCGGGCGCGCACCGTCCCGGCGCTGGCTCGCTGCGACGGCACTGGCCGTGATCGGCATCCTGCTGCTCTCCGGCGCCATCGGACGCGCGGTGGCGCTGCAACCGGTCGCCGTCCTGGCATCCCTCGTGGCGGGCGCCGCCTACGCCGGCTACGCGGTGGCAGCTGCAGAGGTGGTGCAGCAGGGCGTCTCCGCCCTTCCGGCGACCGCTGCCATCGTCGGCACCAGCGGCCTCATCGGCGCAGCCGTCCTGCCCTTCACGGACAACTCCTGGCTCGCAGAACCCCGGGGGCTTGCCGTCGCCCTGTGGCTGGGTGGTGTCACCGTCGTGGTGTCCTACCTGCTGATGGGTGCGGCGCTGCAGCACCTTTCGGCATCGACGGCGATCACTCTGGGGCTGGCCGAGCCACTGACCGCAGCCATCCTCGGCGTCGCCGTGCTGGGTGAGAGCCTCGCGCCCCTGCAGGTCGCCGGAGTGCTGTTGGTGCTGGGCGGAGTCGTCATCGCCGGCACCGGAGGTGCTGCCACCCGGGTGCCGGTCGTGGCATGATCCTCGAACCTGCCAAGGAGGACGCCATGCCGAGCTTCACCACCACCCTGCTGCTGAACGGCTCCAATGTCGGCATCGAGGTTCCCCAGGAGGTCGTCGAGAGCTTCGGCGCCGGCAAGCGGGTACCGGTGATCGTCACCATCAACGGCTACAGCTATCCCTCGACGATCGCCGTGATGGGCGGGCAGTACCTGCTGCCCCTCGCCGCCGTCCACCGCGGCGCCGCCGGGGTGGCGGGCGGGGAGACCCACGAGGTCACGCTCACCCACGACACCTCCGCGAGGGACACGCCCGTCCCCGACGACCTTGCCGAGGCGCTGGACGCCGCCGGCGCGCGGGCGAGGTTCGACGCACTGGCCCCGTCCCACCGCAAGGAGCACGTCCGCTCGGTGACGGAGGCGAAGTCGGAGGCGACCCGGCAACGCCGGATCGAGAAGGTCGTCGCAGCCCTCAGCTGAGGATCCTCGGGCAGGATCAATTGTCGGTCGAGTGGCCCTTCAGCGGCGGCTCGCTCGACCACGGGAACGCGATCCACGCGTCCGTGCGCTTCCACACGTAGTCGCACTTCACGACCGACTGCGACTTCTCGTACAGCACGGCGGTGCGGGTCTCCGCGACGTGTTCCTCGCAGAAGTCGCGGACCATGCGCAGCGTCTCGCCGGTGTCCGCCACGTCGTCGATGATGAGCACGGTCTGGCCGGACAGGTCGACGGCCACGGGCACCGGCGGCAGCAGCACCGGCAAAGGCAGCCGCTCGTCCACGCCGGTGTAGAACTCGACGTTGATGATGTGCAGGTTCTTGATGCCCATCGCGTAGCTCATGGTGCCGGCGGGCAGCATGCCGCCACGGGTGATGGAGAGGATCAGGTCGGGCTCGAAGCCGGAATCGACCACCTGCTGTGCCAGCTCGCGGGCCGCCTTCCCGAAGAGTTCCCAGGTGAGTACTTCGCGGACCGGTTCGCTCATGCGGAGCATCCTTCCAGAATCGGGGAGCACCCGCTTGTTGAACCGTGCCGGTTGCCCCTGTTGAATGGGCGGCATGCTCGCCGTCCTGATCACCGTCCGCGGACGAGTACAGGGCGTCGGGTTCCGCTGGTGGGCCACCAGCGAGGCGAGGTACCTCAACCTCTCCGGCTACGCGGAGAACAAGGCGGACGGTTCCGTCGAGATCCGCGCCCAGGGTGAGGACGAGGCGGTCGGACGGATGATCCGGCTCACCATCGAGGACCCGAGCACGACGGCCCGTCCGGGAAGGGTCGAGGACTACGACCTGACATGGACCGACGTGATCCTCGGCGCGAAGGCCTTCGGCTACCGCTGAGTCACTGCCCGACGGTGTTGTCGTTGAACGGCATGTACGGAGCGATCACAGGGAACACCCAGGTGAACAGGACGGCGACGACGGCAAGCACGAGGATCACGGCCTCCACCACCTTCAGCGCTGTCGGCCCCGGCAGGATGCGCCACACGAGCCCGTAGAACGACACGTCACTCACCGACTTTCAGGATGTCGGCGGGAACGCCCTTGTCCCTGGGGTAGGTGGCGTCGAGCTCCGCGTGCACGACGTAGCGCTCTCGTGCGCTGAACTCCGGGTGGCAGCTGGTCATCGTGAGCATGGCAACGGTCGGCTTCGCCTCGGGATCGTCGGGTACCGGCAGCAGCACGGACACCTGGGTGGGCGGCACGATCTGGTGGCCGGTCACGCGGTAGACGAAGTAGGTGTCCTTCGTCTCGACAATCACGACGTCGCCCTCGACGAGCTTGTCGATCTGGTTGAACGGCTTGCCATAGGTGGTGCGGTGGCCGGCCATCGCGAAGTT
>JAOATP010000103.1 GCA_030158185.1 Propionicimonas sp. | reverse complement strand
CATGTTGTCGCGCAGGTAGTCGAAGCCGAACTCGTTGTTGGTGCCGTAGGTGATATCGCAGGCGTAGGCCTCGCGGCGCTCCGCAGGGGTCATCTCGGAGAGGATGGCGCCGACCTTCAGGCCGAGGAAGTGGTGGATGCGGCCCATCTGCTCGGACTGGAACTTGGCCAGATAGTCGTTGACCGTGACGACGTGCACGCCCTTGCCGCTCAACGCGTTCAGGTAGGACGGCAGCACACCGACGAGGGTTTTGCCCTCACCGGTCTTCATCTCTGCGATGTTGCACCAGTGGAGCGCTGCGCCACCCTGGAGCTGCACGTCGAAGTGCCGCTTGCCGAGCACGCGCTTGGTCGCCTCACGCACGGTGGCGAACGCCTCGGGCATGATCGCGTCGATCGATTCGCCGTTCTCAAGGCGCTGCCTGAACTCGGTTGTCTGACCGCGCAACTCCTCGTCACTCATGGCCACGAAGTCGGGTTCGATCAGGTTCACCTGGTCGGCGACCACCTTCAGCTTCTTCAGCTGGCGGCCTTCGCCCATGTGCAACATCTTGTCCAGTAGACCCACGAGCTCGATTCTTCCTGTGCGATTCAAGGAGCGCCTCCGGAGCGGACGCACCCACTCATCCTATTGGCTGGTGCGAACGCCGACGGCATCGAAGTGGCTGGCACCGGGGTCTGAACGGCGGATGCGACGCACAATTGCAACAAACCAGTGGCAGGATTCGCCCATCGTTACTGCGAAAGGACACAAATGAAGCGACTGATCAGCTTCGCTGCGGCCGCATCCGCGCTCGCTCTCGTCTTGTCCGGTTGTGCCAATTACGGCCAGCCGTCCGCTTCCGCGTCCGGGTCAGCGACCACGGCCGCCATCACCGACCTGTCCGGCCTCAAGGGCAAGACCCTTGCCGTCCAGACCGACACCACGGGCCAGAAGTACGCCGAGGAGCACAAGGCCGAGTTCGGCTACGAGATCAAGGTGTTCGACGACCTGCCCGGCGCCGTCAATGCGGTCCTCGCCGGCACGGCCGACGCAACCATCAATGACAACGGCGTGCTGTACGACTTCGCCAAGCAGAACCCCACGACGAAGGTCGTCAAGGAGTTCGACACGGGCGAGAACTACGGCTTCAACGTTGCCAAGTCGAACACCGGCCTGCTCGATGCCGTCAACGCTGCGCTCACCGAAGCGCGGGCCGACGGTACCTACAAGGCGATCTACCAGAAGTGGTTCGGCACTGACGGACCCGCCGACGCCCCCGCCGCGCCCGCAGCGTCCGGGGCGAAGCCGGTGCTGGTCGACCCGACCAAACTGACGGTCTGCACGCACCTGGCGTACCGGCCGTTCCAGTACCTCGATACCGACAACACCACGATCATCGGCTTCGATGTGGACCTGGCTGACGTCATTGCCAAGAAGCTTGGCGTGACCCAGAAGATCGTCGACATCGACTTCGGCCAGATCACCTCCGGCGCGGTCTTCGCCGCCAAGAAGTGCGACCTTGGCGCTGCAGCGATCACCATCACCCCCGAGCGCGACGCCGCGGCGCCGTTCTCCGTCGGGTACTTCGCTGCGACCCAGGCCTTGCTGGTCAAGCCCTGACCCTGAGTTACTGAAGTCGGCGTGCCCGGTCCGGTTCCCGGGCCGGGCACGCTGGGCATATCGTCTGAAAACCTCAGCGAGGAGACCATGAGCGCCATATCCAGCACCACAGAAGCTCCACGAAGGAAGAAGCTCTCACCGCGCAAGCGGGCACAGCGCATCAGGATCGTGCAGTACGCGGTGCTGGTGCTCGCGGTCGTGCTTGCTGCACTCACCATCGACGGTCGCCAGCTGCAACAGGTGTTCTTCCGTCCCGACCTCGTCGTCCAGACGTTCGGCCCCCAACTCGGAACAGCCTTCGTCAACACCATCATCTACACCGCCGGCGCGTTCGTCCTCGGCCTCGTCCTCGGCACCGTGCTGGCGCTGATGAAGCTCAGCCAGGTGGGCCCGTACCGCTGGCTCGCCACCATCTACACCGAGTTCTTCCGCGGCATCCCGGCCATCATCGTGCTCCTCGCCTTCAGCCTGATGGGCGTCGCGTTCCCCGGATTCTCCTTCCCGTTCGATCCCTACGGCACCGTCTGGGTGGCGTTGGGCATGGTGTCGGCCGCGTACATGTCCGAGACCATCCGCGCCGGCATCCAGGCCGTGCCGAAGGGCCAGATCGAGGCCGCACGCTCCCTCGGCATGTCGCCGGGGATGTCGATGCAGCGGATCGTGCTGCCGCAGGCGTTCCGGATCGTGACTCCCCCACTGACCAACGAACTCGTGCTGCTGACGAAGGACTCCTCCCTTGTCTACGTGCTGGGCCTGTTCGCCTCCGGCTACGAACTGACGAAGTTCGGACGGAACCTGGCCAACTCGTTCGCCAACATCACCCCCCTCGTGGTCGCCGGCCTGTGCTACCTGGTGATCACGCTGCCGCTGACGTACCTGGTGCGGCGTATGGAAACCCAGCAAAGGAAGGCGACACGATGACCGTCTCCCAGGTGATGCCGACCGGCAACCGTGAGGACGAGATCCAGATCTACGACCTGCACAAGTCCTTCGGTGACCTCGAGGTCCTGACCGGGATCACGACCACCGTCCACCGTGGCGAGGTCGTGTGCGTGATCGGTCCGTCCGGGTCGGGCAAGTCGACGCTGCTGCGTTGCGTGAACCTGCTCGAGCAGCCCACCAAGGGCCGCATCTTCATCCTGAACGAGGAGATCACCGACCCCGACGCCGACGTCGACCACATGCGCACGCAGATGGGCATGGTGTTCCAGAGCTTCAACCTCTTCCCGCACCTGACAGCGCTGCAGAACTGCTCGATCGCGCTGGTACGCGTACTCAAGAAGGACCCGGAGGAGGCCAGGCGCATCGCCCAGGAGAACCTCGAGAAGGTGGGACTTGGCGACCGCGGCCACTCCTACCCCGCGCAGATGTCCGGTGGCCAGCAGCAGCGGGTGGCGATCGCCCGTGCGTTGAGCATGGACCCGGAGATGATGCTCTTCGACGAGCCCACCTCCGCGCTCGACCCCGAACTGGTCGGCGATGTCCTCTCGGTCATGCGTGACCTTGCAGACGGCGGCATGACCATGATGGTGGTCACCCACGAGATGGCCTTCGCCCGCGAGGTGGCCGACCGGGTGCTGTTCATGGACGGCGGCGTCATCGTCGAGGAAGGACCGCCGGAAGAGGTCATCGGGAACCCGAAGGAGGAGCGCACGCGCGCCTTCCTCTCCCGCGTTCTCGACCCGACGCATGTGCATGCGGGCGACGAGGACACTGCCTACGCCCAGCGACACCGCACGGCTCCGGATCACGACGGGAACGGAAAGCTGCCCCCGGGGACGGGGTTCCACAGCCCTGGCGGCGTCGGCTGAGCCTGGCGCTGGCTCAGGCGAGTCGCACTCGCCGGACGGTGACCCAGCGGACGAGCAGTCCAGCGAGCAGCGCCCAGAAGGCTGCTCCGATCCCTGCGACGCTGATGCCGGACGCTGCGACGAGGAAGGTCACGACGGCTGCTTCCCTGCCCTCCGCCTGGCTGAGCGCGCCGGCGGCTGATGAACCGAGGGTGCCCATCAGGGCCAGCCCGGCCGCAGCGGCGAGCAGTCCGGCCGGCCCGGTGACGACGAGGGCTGTGACGGTGGCAGAGATGCCGCCCAGCACGATCGCGGCAACGCCGCCGGTGGTGGCGGCCCGCCAGCGTCCGGACGGGTCGTGCCCGGCATCCGGCGATGCCGAGAGCGCGGCGCTGATCGCTGCGAGGTTGATCGCGTGGCCGCCCAGCGGAGCACCAAGGACGGTGGCGGCCCCGGTCACCGTGAGGCTCTCCCGCCACGGCACCCGGTAGCCGAACGAGCCGAGCACAGCGGCCCCTGCGACGTTCTGCGATGCCATGGTCACCAGCCACAACGGCACGGCGACGCCGACTGCGCCGGCCCAGGTGAAGACCGGCACCGTCAACTGGAAGGCGAAGCCCGGCAGCGGGAGCGCGCCGGCCGTGCCCTGATAGACCACGAACCCGACGGCGACGGCCAGGGCTGCGGCGATCGCGACCGCCGATGCCCAGCGTGGACGCCAGGCGAGCATCGCCACCCAGACCAGCAGCACCGGGCCGACGATGGCCGGGGACTCGACGACGGCCCGCACCGGTACGAGGCAGAGCGGCACGAGCACCCCGGCGAGCATGGCCTGGGCGATCGACGTCGGGATCGCAGCCACCAACCGGCCCAGCCACGGGATCGCGGCGGTCAGGAGGAGAAGGGCACCCACGACGACGAAGGCGCCGACGGCAACGGGCCATCCGCCGGCCGGAGCACCGGTCGTCGCCAGCAGCGCTGCACCGGGTGTCGACCACGCCACCGTGACCGGCATGCGGTGGCGCACCGAGATCAGGATCGAGGAGAAGCCCATCAGCACGCAGAGCGCTGCCAGGCCGGACGCTGCCTGGGCCGACGAAGCCCCGACGCCCTGGAGGCCGGCCAGCACGACGGCGAACGCGGAGGTGTAGCCGACGAGGGCCGTCACGATGCCGGCAACAACCGCGCGACGCATGTGCCGCCCTCCCTCACTGGCCGAAGTCCCCCGAAGCGTCCGGGCAGCCTAATGCCTTGCGAGCGCAGCGCTGAGCGTTCCCACCGGCTTCACCAGTACCTCGGCCAGGCCCAGCCAGTCCGCCATGCGGCGCAGTTCCGCTGCCAGGCGGGCTGCGGTCTCGTCCTCCGGAGCGTCCGGCTCCAGCCAGGAGGCCTGCACCTGCAGCGTCGAGGTGGCCCGGTCGGCCTTCAGGTCCACCCGGGCGGCGATGCCGTCGTCCATCACGAAGAGGTAGACGTAGTAGCCGTGCACCCGCTGTTCGACCGGGGTGTACAGCCCGATGCGGTAGTGGATGCCGAACAGGTCCAGCAGCCGGCGGCGCTCGAACACCAGCGAGTCGAAAGGGGACACCAGTGCGTCCACCACCAGCTTCCTCGGCCGGGCCGCCTCGTGCCACAGGTAGGTGGGGCGGTCCCAGCCGCGGACGCCGACCGGTTCGAGTTCCCCAGTGGCGACCAGCGCTGCGACGGCATCCCTGGTCCCCGTCCGGTCGGTGCGGAAATAGTCGGCGAAGCAGGTCTCCGTGCCTACCCCCAGTGCTGCGGCGGCGCGGCGAACCAGCTGCAGCCTCGCCTCCTCGATGCTCGGGGTCGGGGCTGCTGCGACGGCTGCCGGCAGCACCCGTCCGGGGAGGTCGTAGCGTCGCTCGAACTGGGAGTTGCGGCCGGCGCTGGTCAGCTCGCCGGTGTAGAACAGCCATTCGAGTGCCGACTTCACGTCCGACCAGTTCCACCAGCCGCCCGGCGTGCGCTCCTGCTCGTGCTCCACCTCGCGGGCGGTCAGCGGACCGCGTTCGGCGATCTGTGCCATCACCTTTCCAGGGAGCTCCGGCTGGTCGGCAAGGATCCGGCGCATCGCATGCCAGGGCTCGTCGACGTGCGCGGCCATCCGGAAGCGCAGCGCCGGCTGCAGCGTGACGTCGATCAGCGACGCGGCATGACCCCAGTACTCGAACACGCGACGGGGTGCGGTGTTCCCGGCCCGCTCCAGCAGCGCCCGGTCGTAGGGACCGAGGCGGGCGAACAGCGGCATGTAGTGCGCCCGGACCGCGACGTTGACCGAGTCGATCTGGAACTGCGCGACACGGTCGAGCACACCCTGGAGGTGCCTCATGGTGACGGTTCCGGACGGGCGCCGGCCCAGTCCCTGCGCGGCGAGGGCGATCCGTCGCGCCTGGCCGCTGGTCAGCTGTGCAGTCATTGTCCGCGCAGCCTACCGATCCATCCCGACACCCACGCCTCACCACCCCGGCAGGAGGGCCATACCGCTCCGGGAGCCCTACGATCTACCCGTCCCTGTATTTGAGAAACACTGGTGTTGCGTATTTAAGTAAGGTTAGCCTTACCTAATGAGCGACACGACGACCACCGGGCTGAGCGGCTCACGACTCCGGGTCGGGTACGGCGGCGATCCGGTCCTCCATGGGGTGGACGTCCGGCTGGGACGCGGTCAGGTGACCGCCCTGATCGGACCGAACGGCAGTGGCAAGTCGACGCTGCTGCGCGGGCTGTCCACCCTGCTGCCCCTCAGCGCCGGGGAGGTGACCGTCGGTGACCAGCCGCTGCGCGCCCTCGGCCCCCGCCAACTGGCCCGGACGCTGGCGGTGCTCACGCAAGGCCGGCCCGCGCTCTCCGGCATGACCGTGCGCGAGGTGGCGGAACTGGGACGCCACCCGCACCGTGGACGCTGGCGTCGCACCGACCCCGACGGCGCTGCAGCCGTCGACCGCGCGCTCACGCTGACCGGACTGACCGAGCTCTGCGGGCACGACATCGGCACCCTCTCGGGCGGACAGGTGCAGCGCGCGTGGCTCGCAGCCTGCCTCGCCCAGGACACCGCGGTGTTGCTGCTCGACGAGCCCACCACCTACCTCGACCTGCGCTACCAGGTGGAACTCCTCGACCTGATCCGCGACCTCGCGACCGACCACGGCGTCACCATCGGCGTGGTGTTGCACGACCTCAACCAGGCGGCCGCCATCGCCGACCACATCGTCCTGCTGCACCGGGGCCGCGTCGCCGCCCACGGCACACCGGCAGAGGTCTACGACGCCGAGCTTCTCGGGAGCGTCTACGAGATCGCCGTCGACGTGATCGTCGACCCCGCCACCGGCACTCCCACCGTCCTCCCCCGCCCCCGGCACCGCCGGTCGGCCCCGCTCCACAACCCGGAAGAGAACCTATGCGTCCCCGCAGCCTCCTGACCCTGGCCGCCCTTCTGCCCGTCACCCTGCTCGCCGCCTGCGGCACCACCGATGTGCCGGCCGCCGCGCCCGCGGCGTCCAGTGCCCCGGCCAGCTCAGGTCCGATCACCGTCACAGACGGACGCGGCAAGTCGGTCACCCTTCCCGCGCCCGCCACCAGGGTGGTGAGCCTGGAGTGGAACACCACAGAAGACGTGATTACCCTCGGCGTCCAGCCCACCGGCGTCGCCGACATCAAGGGCTACGGCTCGTGGGTCACCGCCTCCCCCATCACCGGCACACCGGTCGACGTGGGCACGCGCACCGAGCCGAGTCTTGAGTCGGTCGCAGAAGCCGAGCCCGACCTGATCATCGGCATCGTCGGCTCGGTCCCGGAATCCGCCATGGAACAGATGGAGAAGATCGCGCCGGTCGTGCTGCTCACCGGAGCCGACGCGAAGCGTCCGATCGAACTCATGAAGGAGAACTTCACCACGACGGCGAAGCTGCTGGGCAAGGACGCGGAGGCGTCGACGGTGCTCGCCGACCTCGACGCCGCCGTCGCAGCGGGCAAGCAGAAGATCGCAGACGCTGGCAAGGCGGGCACGCCGTTCTCGCTGTCCTACATCTCTGCAGAAGGCAACTCGTTCTCGCTGCGGATGCACGGTCCCGGCTCCTTCGCCATCGCCGTTGCTTCGCAGCTGGGCCTGACGCCGGCGTGGACCGAGGCCGGCGATGAGGGCTGGGGCCTCTCCACCCTCGACATCGAAGGTCTCACCACGCTGCCCGCCGGCACCGAGTTCGGCTACTGGGGCAACGCGGACACCGAGGACCCTCTCGCCGACCTGACCACCAACAAGCTGTGGCAGTCGCTCGACTTCGTCAAGAACGAGCGGGTGCACAAGATGGGAGTGGGTATCTGGATCTACGGCGGGCCGGCCTCTGCGAAGCAGTGGATCAGCGACGTCACCGGCGCCGTCGCGCAGTGACCCTCACCATCCCGGTCGCGGTCGGCGACCCGGTCTCGGCCGGTCCCGACCGCGGCCGGGGGCCGGCCCTGCTGCTGGTCGGGCTGTTCCTGCTCGCCGTCGCCGGGCTGGCCGCCGTCCACCTCACCCAGGGGACGGCAGCGGTGCAGGCCGACGACCTCTTCCGGCTCGTGCTGGGCCAGGGCACCGATGCGGACGCGCTCGTGGTGATCTCCTCGCGCTGGCCACGCCTGGCGGCCGCCATCACCGTCGGGATCGCGCTGGGCGCGGGCGGCAGCGTGCTGCAGGGTCTGGCGCGCAACCCGCTCGCCTCGCCCGACACGCTCGCCGTCGAGGCCGGCGCCCACCTGGCGCTGGTCGCGGCTGCCGTGTTCTCGGTGTCCCTGCCCATCCTCGGCGGCGTGGGCATCGCCTTCTTCGGCGGGCTGGCCGCAGCGGCCGTGCTGCTGGCCATCACCCGCGGCGGCGGCTCTCCCCTGCGGCTGGTGCTGGCCGGGACGGTGCTGGCGATGGGCCTGTCGAGCGTCACGTCGTCGCTGATGATCCTGAACACGCAGGAGACCCGCGGGCTGTTCGCGTGGGGCTCGGGTTCACTCAACCAGCGCGGGCTGGACGGCGTGGTGCAGGTGCTGCCGGTGGTCGCTGCCGGCCTGGCGGTCGCCCTGGTCCTGCACCGCAACCTCGATCTGCTGGCACTGGGCGAGGATGTCGCCCGCAGCCTCGGCGTCCGGGTCGGCGCCAACCGTCTCGCGCTGGCGGCGTCCGCGGTGCTGCTGACCGCGGCAGCCGTGACCGTCGCCGGCCCGATCGGGTTCGTCGGGTTGTGCGCACCGGCCATCGTCGGGCTGCTCGCCCCGCGCGTCCCGCCGTTGCTGCGGCACGCCTGGCGGATCCCGGTGAGCGCCATCGCCGGCGTGCTGGTCGTGCTGGCCTCCGACGTCGGGCTGCGGATGCTGTTCGGGCCGCTGGAGGGAGTCGAGGTGCCCACCGGCGTCGTCACCACCGTGTTCGGTGGCATCTTCCTCGCCGTCGCAGCGCACCGGCTGAGCCCCGGTGGGGCCGGGCCGCGGGAAATGGTGCGGATCGGCATGGGTTGGGGACGCCGCCACCCCGCGGTCGTGATCGCCGCCGGCGCAGCCCTTGTGGTCGCCGCCGGAACCGTTGCGCTGCTGCTCGGCGACTCCCTGCTGCTCCTCGGCGACATCGGCAACTGGATCGGCCAGCACGCGTCCCGTCGGGTGGGGTTCATCCTCGACGCCCGTGCTCCGCGGGTGGCCTCCGCCCTCCTCGCCGGCGCTGCCCTCGCCCTCGCCGGGACACTGGTGCAGTCGGTGACGCGCAATGCGCTGGCCGATCCCGGCATCCTCGGTGTCTCCAGCGGGGCCGGCCTCGGTGCCGTCGTCGCGCTGACGGTGGTGACCGACGCCTCGTGGCTGGTCGTCTCTGCCGGTGCAGCAGCCGGGGCACTCGCGGTCGCAGGACTGCTGTTCGCCCTCACCCTGCGTGGCGGGCTGAACGAGACCCGGGTGGTGCTCGTCGGGATCGGCCTGGCCGCAGCGACCTCCGCGATCACGTCAGCGATCCTGGTGCGCAGCGACCCGTGGAACCAGGCGAAGGCGGTCACCTGGCTGGGCGGCTCGACCTACGGGGCAAACTGGCCGCACCTGGTGCCACTGGTGGTGGTCCTGCTCCTTGCCGTCGTGGTCCTGCGAGGCACCCATGCCGAGCTCGACCTGCTGCAGGTCGACGACGACACCCCACGACTGCTCGGCACGGACACGGCGCGGGCCCGGATGGTGGTGCTCGGCGTTGCCGTGCTGCTCACCGGCGCAGCCACAGCCAGCATCGGCGTGCTGGCTTTCGTCGGCCTTGTCGCGCCGCACGCCGCGCGCCTGCTGGTGGGCACGTCGCACCGTCGGCTGCTGCCGCTGACCGCGCTGCTCGGAGCGCTGCTGGTGGTGGCGGCGGACACCGTGGGACGCACCGTGCTCGCCCCGAGCCAGCTACCGGCGGGACTGGTCACAGCGCTGGTCGGAGCTCCCTACTTCCTGTGGCTGCTGACACGGGTGAGGACACGATGAGCTACCGGCTGTTCTTCGTCTCCGTGCTGCGAAGCGAGCGCCTTTCGCCCACCTTCCGGCGGCTCACGTTCGGTTCCCCCGACCTGGCCGAGCTGGCGTGGGGCGGGGTCGACCAACGGGTGAAGCTGGTGCTGGCCGCGCCCGACCAGCTGGCGGCTGTTCCGGCGGACGGCGACTGGTTCGAGTGGTGGCGCGCCCTCCCCGACGAGGTCCGTCCACCGATGCGCACGTACACGATCGCCGCCCACCGTCCGGAGGTCTGCGAGGTGGACATCGACTTCGCCGTCCACGGGGACAGCGGGCCGCTGAGCGGTTTCGCGGCCGGCGCGGAGTCCGGTGACCGACTGTTGCTGGTGGCGCCCGGGCCGGACGCCGCCCCCGACGTCGGCGTCGCCTGGCGGCCGGCGGCGGCACGCCGGCTGCTGTGCATCGGCGACGAGACCGCCCTGCCCGCGATCCGCAACATCCTCGGCACCCTTTCGGCCGACCAGACCTGTGACGTCCTCATCGAGGTCCCGGACGCCTTCGACGTGACGGAGCTGCCGTCAGCGGCGCAGGTCCGCATCGACTGGGTGGTCCGGAGAGCCGGCGAGCCCGTCGGCGTCCGCGCAGAAGAGGTCATGTTCTCCCGCGCCACCAGCCCGTCGTCGCCGGGCGAACCGGATCCCGACCTGTGGCAGGAGGCCACCGGCACGGCCGGGGACAGCTACGCCTGGGTTGCCGGCGAGGTCGCCTGGGTGAACCGCGTCCGCAAGCGTCTGGCCACCCGCGGCTATTCAGGGGTCAACGCATCCTTCATGGGCTACTGGCGCGCCGGCCAGCCGTCCCGCGGCTGACCCCCACACCACGCAAGGTGGACACCCTCGCGGCGAATACGCCGCGAAACTGTCCACCTTGGCGGGTGAATGACGGGTGGTGGTCAGGCGCTGGCCTGCTCTGCTTCCTCCATGTCGAGGTGGATCACGCCGTAGTCGTAGGCCTTGCGGCGGTAGACGGCGCTCGGGGCGCCGGTCTCGGCGTCGACGTAGAGGAAGAAGTCGTGGCCGACGAGTTCCATCTCGTCCAGCGCCTGGGCCAGCGTCAGGGGCACCGCGTCAAAGTGCTTCTCGCGCACCACCAGCGGGCCGTCGCCCTGGATCTCGAGCCCGGCGATCTTGCGGATCTCGGGACGCACCTCTTCGGTCTCGACGACGACGCCGGCGACCACTGCCTCAGGGCTGCTACCGCGGAGCCCGCGATGCGTCTTGCGACGGTCGGACGCGCGCCGCAACTGGGACTTCAGACGATCGAGCGCGTGGTCGAAGGCGACAGCCTTGTCGTCCGCGGACGCCTCGGCGCGAACGACCGGACCCTTGCTCCGCAGCGTGATCTCGACCCTCGTTGACTGGTCTGGTTCACGCTTGTGGCCGTAGACGGACACCTGGACCTCGACACGGATGACACGATCCTTGAGCTTCTCTATCGCAGCGATCTTCTCTTCCACCCGCGCGCGGAACTCATCGGGGATCTGGCAATGTCGACCAGTCACCAGGACGTCCATGTCTACCTCCTTCTTGGTGTGCCAACCCCAACCGGGCTAGCACAGACAGTGAAGGCACCCGCCCGGTTCCCTGCCTGTGGCCGGGTTCCTGGCGTGGGTGCCATACCTTCAACGTAGTCCCGCGCGACGGTCAGATCCAGCAGTTGGGGCTGTGTGTTTGCAGTGGGTTTCCTTACGGCTGGAACCAGCCTGTAACACCGCGTGACCGGTCCGTAACACCGGTTGCATGATTACGTAACAGCCCTCGGAGAAGGTATCTGCATGATGTTGGAAATCAGCGCAGGCGACACCGCCTGGGTCCTCACGAGTGCCGCTCTGGTGCTCCTCATGACCCCCGGTCTCGCATTCTTCTACGGCGGCATGGTCAGGGCCAAGGGTGTCCTGAACATGATGATGATGAGCTTCATTTCGATGGGAACCATCGGTGTGCTCTGGGTGCTGTTCGGTTACAGCATGGCGTTCGGTAACTCCTTCGGCTTCGAAGTGGGTGCATCCAAGCCTGACGGGGTGACCTTCTTCGGCATCCTCGGGAATCCCTTCGACTACGCGGGGCTCAAGGGGCTGATGAGCGCCGACGCATCGGTGTTCACGATCCCCTCGCTCGCGTTCGTTGCCTTCCAGGCCTGCTTCGCGATCATCGCGGTGGCCCTGGTCTCCGGCGCGATCGCGGACCGCGCCTCCTTCGGTGGCTGGACGGTGTTCACCATCCTGTGGGGCGTCCTGGTCTACTTCCCGGTGGCCGGCTGGGTGTTCTCCTTCGATGGCGCGACCGGTGAGCACGGCGGCTGGATCGCCAACTGGTTGGGAGCCCTCGACTTCGCAGGCGGCACAGCGATCCATATCAACGCCGGTATTTCGGCGTTGGCACTGGCCCTCGTGCTCGGCCCGCGCATCGGGTTCGGTACGAAGCCGATGCGTCCGCACAACATGACCCTGACCATGCTCGGCGCAGGCCTGCTGTGGTTCGGCTGGTTCGGCTTCAACGCGGGCTCCGCGCTGTCGGCGGGCACGCTGGCCTCCGTTGCCTGGGTGAACACGCTCGCAGCGACCGCTGCAGCCATGATCGGCTGGCTCCTTGTGGAGCGCATCCGCGACGGTCACCCGACCTCGCTGGGCGCTGCGTCCGGTGTCGTGGCCGGCCTTGTCGCCATCACGCCTGCCGCTGGTTCGGTGAACCCGGTGGGTGCGATCCTGGTGGGCTTCATCGCATCCATCCTCTGCGCCTACGCCGTCGGCCTGAAGTACAAGTTCGGCTATGACGACTCGCTCGACGTGGTCGGCGTCCACTTCGTCGGTGGCATGGCGGGCACCCTGCTGATCGGCTTCTTCGCCGATCCGGAAGCCCCGGGCGCCTTCGGTGCGGCCGGCCTGTTCTACGGCGGCGGTCTCGACCAGCTCTGGCGTCAGGCTGTCGGTGCGTTCGCCGTCATGATCTACGCCTTCGTGATCAGCTACCTGATCGCCCTCCTGATCAAGAAGACCATCGGCTGGAGGGTCAGCCCGGCTGACGAGCTCAGTGGCATCGACCTGGCCGAGCACTCCGAGGCCGGTTACGACCTCAGCCCGGTCTACTACACCAACAAGGTCCAGCGCACGCTCGTCCTCTCCAAGGACGACATGCCGGTGGCCGAGAAGACGGGAGCAACCAAGTGAAGCTCGTTACTGCGATCATCCAGCCCGAAATGCTGGAGACCGTACAGAAGGCCCTGGTGCGCCACGGCGTGGGCGGCATGACGATCAGCGAGGTGTCCGGCTACGGACGCCAGCGCGGACACGTCGAGGTCTACCGCGGCGAGGAATACACCATCGACTTCATCACCAAGGTTCGCCTCGAGGTCCTCGTTGAGGACGAAGAGGCCGAGGCTCTCACCGGCGTCATCGTCCAGTCCGCCCGCACCGGGCAGGTCGGGGACGGGAAGGTGTGGATCATCCCGGTCGACACCGTCGTCCGCGTCCGCACCGGCGAGAGCGGCGCAACCGCCGTCTGAGATCGCCAAGTTTCCAACACCCCGAGGGGGCGTCCGGTTCACCGGGCGCCCCCTCCTCGCATGGTCGCTGCGACCACTGCCGCTCCGATCACCTGACCACCGCCCGCCCGGCACGCGCGGACGGCTTCGGCGAGCGTCGCCCCCGTTGTGACGATGTCGTCGACGACCACGACGGGCCCGGACGCCGGGGCGCCCGCCGACCGCAGAGCGCCGGCGAGATTGGCCAGCCGCTGGATCCTGTCGAGGCCGGCCTGGTCCTCGGGCCTGCGGGCCAGTGCGAGGGCACGCTGGACGCTGACACCCAACCCCGCCGAGCGCAGCCGCACGGCGGCGGACCGGGCAAGGGAGGCGGTGAGGTCGACGCCCCGCGCGGCAACCTGCGACGGCGCTGAGGGCACCGGCACGAGGACGAGGGTCGGGAGGCCGGCATCCAGCACCAGGCGGGCGACGGCTGCAGCCAGGCGTCCGCCCAGCACGGGCAGCAGGCCAAGCGCGTGGCGTTCCTTGGCGGCGAGCAGCACTTTTCGCAGGGTGTCGGCGTAAGTCCCGGCCGCGACGACGGGCGGCAAGCCGTCGGGCAGCCCGCCGACACCGAACGGCGTCATGCCCGTCAGGACGGCTGTGCAGGCGGGGCAGGCTCCCAGGCCGGGTGCGCCGCAGCCCGGGCAGCAGGCCCCGAGAACAAGCTCGGCAAGTCTGGCCGTCACGTCACGGGGTCGCACACTCCGATCCTCGGCAGCGCGCCCCGCGCACGGTCAGCCGTCCACAGCCTCAGCCGGAGTAGGTCACGGCGTCCACACTGGTGAGGGCCAGCGTCCAGGTGAACTCGCCGTCGAAGCGGTACGCCCCGCCGCCGGCGTCCAGGGCCAGCGACGTGCGTCCAGGGATGACGGCAAGCTGCTCGAGACTGCCGGTGTTGCTGGGCCCGACATCGGTGGCTGCTGCGCCGTCCTGGCTGACCTGGATCACGCTGGTCTGGCCGGCGGTGGCGACCTGGAGGACGGCCAGCGCCGTCGCCGTCACCCAGCCGACGTCGATCGGGCGTGCTGCCGACCCGGTGTTCATGGTGAGGTCGATGGCATGCCACCCGGTCAGCCGGACGGTGTCCTCGGTGCGTGCCACGACGGCCAGCCCCACCTCGGTCCGGTTCCCGCGGCGGAGGACGACAGCGATCCTCGCGCCGTCCTGGGAGAGCTTCGCAGCCACGACGCTGCCCTTGGGCAGCGCGCTCGCGTCCACCTTGAGCGCCGTCGCTTCGCGGTACACCCGCAAGCTGTCAGGGCCGGAGGAGGCGAAGGACCAGAGCTCGCCGTTGCGGGCGTAATCGGGTCGCAGCAGGCCGCTGCCGATCCGCAGCACCTTCGGCTTCCCCGAACCGATCGGCGCGGTCTGCAGTTGCGTCCCTGCCGTTGTGACCGCTGCGAGCTCGCCCAGGTCGCTGCGCACGGCGATCTGCTCCGGCTTGGCCACACTGGTCTCCACCTCGACCAGGTCGTCCCACCGGGACGGGTCGCGGAGCCGCTTCAGCTTCTCGTTGGACACCGTGAAGAGCACGCGCGGCGCAGAGGTGTTGGTCGGGGAGAGACTGCTGAAGGTCGACGGCCCCACCTGGGAGGTGCCGAAATCCGACTTCCACGGCAGCCCGCCTGCGCCGACCTGTACGGCTGTGACCGCGCTCAGCCCCGTCATGGTGTACGCGAGTTCGATCAGCAGCGCCCTGCGCTGCTCCAGCGACAGCGCGTCGGCACCGGCGGCGAGGCGGACGTCTGCAACGCCGTCGTCCTGGATGGTGACGCCTTCCACTCCGACCTTCGCTGTGGCGACCTTCTGGACGACCGGCTCCAGCCAGGCCGACGGCCCGTCGAGCTGGGCCCGGACGACGGCAGCGGGCGTCTGGTCCCCGGAGGCGAAGAAGCGCGGGTCGGGCACGAGCACGTCGCCCGCGGTGTTGAGGAAGTGGAGGTTCACCGCGGTGTAGTTGGTGGTGAACATGTACCGGGAGACCATCAGGCCCGCCGGCGGGTTGACGATCCGCCACTGCCCGGCGGAGTCCTTCGACAGCTCGAAGATGTAGCGCTTGTTGGTGTTGTCCGAGAGGTAGATGCCGGACGCGTCAACGCTGCCGACCTGCACGTAGGAGAGCGCGACCCCCTGGTCGCTCTCCACGAGCTGGTCGCTCTCGGTGTACACCTCGACGCCCGACTCCGGGTGCCAGCCCTCGCTGGCCGTCGGGGTGAGGTACTGCCGCGCGACACCGTAGTTCGGCTGGTAGACGCCCATGGCGTGCAGGAAGCCCTCGACCACCAGCTGCTGGGACGCACCGTTGGCCGGCGGGAGCGGGTCGACGTGCACGCCGGTGTTGACGCCGGCAGCCTGCGGCGTGTGGTGGTCGACAGGCCCACTGGTGGGCACGGTCGCGCACCCGGTCAGGGCAAGGACGAGCGCGACGGGGGCGGTGAGCCAGCTAGTTGCGCGCAAGCTTCGTCACCTCCTTCAGGTCGGGGGGCACAACGGGCCACGGTGAACCGTGCAGGGTCTCCCCCGCCCGACGCGGGACGGTCAGCCGGAACTGCGCACCAAGACCGGGGCGGCCCCAGGCGGTGAGCCAGCCGCCGTGCAGGCGTGCGTCCTCCAGGGCGATCGAGAGGCCGAGACCGGTGCCGCCCACCCGGCGTCCACGGGACGGGTCGGCGCGCCAGAAGCGGTTGAACACCTGGCCTGCCTCCGCGGCAGAGAACCCGACACCGTGGTCACGGACCGCGATCGCCACGCCCTGGTCGTCTCCGCGGACATGGACGGCGATCGGACGACCCTCGCCGTGCTCGATGGCATTGGTGATCAGGTTCCGCAGGATGCGCCGGATCCGGCGGCCGTCCACCTCCGCGATGCAGCGGGTGTCGGCGTCCAGCACCATCACCGTGCCGGACTGCTCTGCGAAGTGGCGCAGCGCGTCCACCTCCTCGCCCGTGAGCACGGCAAGGTCGATGTCGTCGATGGCGAGCTGGGCGGCGCCGGCGTCGAAGCGGGAGATCTCCAGCAGGTCGGTGAGCAGTTCCTCGAACCGGTCGAGTTCTGCGGAGAGAAGCTCGCTCGAGCGCCCGGACGCGGGGTCGAAGGCGGCCCGGTGGGAGTGCAGCACCTCGGCAGCCATGCGGATCGTCGTCAGCGGCGTCCGCAGTTCGTGGGAGACGTCGGAGACGAATCGCTGCTGCACGAGCGAGAGGTTCTGCAGCTGGGTGATCTTCTTGTCCAGCTCCTCGGCCATGTGGTTCATCGAGCGGGCAAGGCCGGCGAGGTCCTCCGTGCCGACGACAGCCATCCGGTCGTCGAGGTGGCCGGCTGCCAGCCGCTCAGCGGCGAGCCGTGCGAGGCGGACGGGGCGCAGGACCTGCAGCGACGTCAGGTAGACCGTGATGGTGAGCCCGGCGAGCAGGAAGACGCCGGTGGCGAGCGCTGCCTGCTGCACCACGGCAAGGGTCTGGCGCTCCTGCGCCGTGGAGAACAGGAAGAAGATCGGGTAGGGCTCCTGCCCGGGCACGTCGAGGCTCGCAGCGACGACGAGGCCGGGCTCCTCCACGCGCGAATCGGTGAACCGGATCATCGTTGGGGTGCTCCACAGGCCGTCCCCGGTACCCACGACCGAGCGGATGCTCTCGGGGATGCTCGCCGCGGCAACACCGGCGGTGCCGATCTGGGAGATCGGGGTCTCGACGACGACGAAGTACTGGTTGCCGACCTGTCCGCGGTTGGCAGCCTCCCTGACCAGGCGGCTGATGCGTTCGGTGGCCGACGTGGTGCGGAGGTCGGTGGTGGAGAGGTCCCGCCTCATGATCGAGACCACGGAGGACGCCTCGGCGACGCTGGCCTGGGTCTTGCCGGCGAGGATGCCACGGCTGGACTGGTCCATCAGGAACCAGCCGGTGGCGACGAGGATCACGACAGCTGCTGCAAGGGTGCTCAACACGACCCGGAACGGCAGGGACCTGGCCCACAACCGGAACGGAGCGAAGCGCGCCCAACCCTTCATCAGGCCGGCTTGGATTCCCCGGCCCGATAGCCGACGCCACGCACGGTCACGATGATCTCGGGCTTCTCCGGGTCCTGTTCGATCTTGGAGCGCAGCCGCTGGACGTGCACGTTCACCAGGCGGGTGTCGCTGGCGTGCCGGTAACCCCAGACCTCCTCGAGGAGCACCTCGCGGGTGAAGGCCTGACGGGGACGGCGCGCAAGGGCCAGCAGCAGGTCGAACTCCAACGGGGTGAGCGTGATCTCGGTTTCGCCACGGCGGACGGTGTGCTCGTTGACCCGGATCACCAGGTCACCGATGCGCAGGCTGTCGACGTCGGAGTCCGGCGTGACGTGGCGGCGGAGCCTTGTCTTGATGCGGGCGATCAGTTCCTGGGTCTTGAACGGCTTGGCGACGTAGTCGTCCGCGCCCGCTGCCAGGCCGTCGACCACGTCGATGGTGTCGCTCTTGGCTGTCAGCATGACGATCGGGACGCCCGATTCGGCCCGGATCTCGCGGCACACGTCGACACCGTCGCGGCCGGGCAGCATCAGGTCGAGGAGCACCAGGTCGGGGCGGTAGTCACGGAAGGCGGCGACGGCTGCGTCGCCGGTGTGGCAGAGGCGGGCATCGAAGCCTTCCGAACCGAGCACAATGTGCAGCATCTCGGAGAGGGCTTCGTCGTCATCGACCACCAGGATCCGCGGGGACGAGTTCCGAGGAACCTCGCTCAACAACTTCCCTCCCTTGGTAGCGCTGGTAGTGCGTGGTTTTGATAGTACCGGGGTCGGCAGCGCGGGCAGATCCACTCAGTTGAGTTCGGCAGAACTGGTCCACGTGGAGAGCAGTCCGAGCTCTCCGCCCTGGCGCCGCAGCACCCTGCGCCAGAGGTCCTCGGGGCTGGGATCGAACGCGTCCTCGGTGAGGGCGGGCACCACGTGCCACATCTCGAACTCCAGCTCGCGCTCCAGCTGGCCGGCGTCCCAGCCCGCATAGCCGGCGAAGATGCGCAGGTGTCGGTACGTGCCTTCCGCGATCTCCACGGGGGTGTCGAGGTTGAGCAGACCGACACGGTCGAACACGGGACGCCAGCCCGGCGGTTCCTCGCCCAGCGCCCAGGGTTCGGCGAGGCATACGGCGCCCTGCTGGGAGACCGGTCCGCCGTCGAAGAGGGCCTGCGGCTCGCTGACCAGCGTTGCCCACGCGGGCAGGGCGTCGGCGAGCCCGATCTCGGCGACCCGGTTCAGCACCACGCCCACCGTCCCGGCCTCGTCGGCGTCGAGCAGCAGCACGACGGCACCGTCGAAGACGCCGTCGCTGAGTCCGACGCCGGCCACCAGCAGATCGCCCACTCCGAAACTGGTCATGTCACCTCCCGACGTCCAGTCTTCCACCCCGGCGAACAAGAAAGGGCAGCCACCCGCCGAGGCGGAGGGCTGCCCATTCGCAGTCAACAGGAGTTCGTCAGAAGACGAACCCCGCAGGGGTGGAGGTGGCGGGAATCGAACCCGCGTCCTCAAGCGGTGAACCAGGACTT
>JAOATP010000102.1:17523-19087 GCA_030158185.1 Propionicimonas sp. | reverse complement strand
GTCCGGTAATACTGGAGGGCGCCCGCTTCCCCCAATGCCTGCAGGAGTTCGATGACCACCGCAGCAGCCGCGCCGAGCACCGGCGCGATGCCGTCCCCGCTGCATCGCAGCCAGGGGATCGCGCTGCGTCGATCGCTGGTGCTGATGGGCATGACCGTTGTCGTTCCCGGGTCTGCACAGCTCGCCGTCGGCAAGAAGCGGCTGGGACGCATCGGCGTCCGCACCTGGATGACCCTCCTTGCCCTGCTGATCGTCCTCGGCGTGCTGCTGCTTACCCCGGTGCGTGCAGCGATGATCGGGTTGTACGCGAATCCGCTCACGCTCACCGTCCTGCAGTGGGCGGTGCCGGTGCTCGCCCTCGGCTGGATCCTGCTCCTCGCCGACTCCTGGTGGCTCGCGAATCCCCGGCACCTCTCGATGCGCGGCAAGTGGCTCTCCGGCCTGCTCGCCGTCGTGCTCGCCGTCACCAGCGGGACGGTCGCCTGGGGTGCGTCCACGGCGTTCGCGACGCAGGCGAAGCTGTTCGGCAACATCTTCGAAGGCGGCGGCACCACCCAGGTGCAGAACGGCCGCATCAACGTGCTCCTCCTCGGCGGGGACGCCGGCGCCGATCGCACGGGGATGCGCCCTGACTCGATGACGGTGGCCAGCATCGACGCGGACACCGGCAAGACGGTGCTGTTCAGCCTGCCGCGCAACATGCAGCACGCCCCGTTCCCCGCCGACTCGCCCCTGCACGCCAAGTACCCCAACGGCTACTACTGCTCGGTGAAGAACCTCTCCGAAGCCTGCATGCTGAACGGCGTCTACACCCTCGCCGTGCAGAACAAGAAGCTGTTCCCCGGCGTGAAGTACCCCGGCGTGGAGGCGACGAAGGGTGTCATCGAGGAGACCCTCGGCCTGAAGATCAACTACTGGGCGATGATCGACCTGAAGGGCTTCCAGCAGCTCATCAACGCCGTCGGCGGCATCCGGCTCGACATCGGCAAGCGCGTCCCCATCGGCAGCCTGCACGGCCCGAAGGGCGTGTACGACTGGATCGAGCCGGGCAAGAACGTCAAGCTGGACGGGTTCCACGCGCTCTGGTTCGCCCGCTCGCGGGAGTACTCCACCGACTACGAGCGGATGATCCGGCAGAAGTGCGTGATGAACGCCATGCTCAAGCAGCTGAACCCCACGACCGTGCTCACCAAGTTCCAGGACATCGCTTCGGCCGGTGAGCAGATCGTCGCGACCAACGTGCCGACCTCCGAGCTCGGCACGCTCCTCGACCTCGCAGCGAAGGGGAAGTCGCAGCCGATGGGTTCTGTGAGCTTCACGCCCCCGCTGATCGTGCCGATGGACCCGGACTTTGCCAAGATCCGCCGCGTCGTTGCGGACAAGATCGCCGCCAGCGAGGCGACCGCGACACCGTCGGCCAGCGCGTCGGCGTCCGCGACAACGGCACCGTCCGGAAACCCGACCTCGAGCTCGACGGCGAAGGCGACGACCAAGCCGAAGTCGACGAGCAAGACCCAGACCGACAACCTCGACAGCGTGTGCAAGGTCAGCGGCTGACCCCACC